>DASXNY010000023.1:0-2279 GCA_036494715.1 Thermoleophilaceae bacterium | reverse complement strand
AGGAATGGCGCCGCTTCATCGGTACGTGGGACACCGAGGGAGCCCACCCGATGCTTCCTGGCGAGGCGATCCATGGAACAAGCAGCTTTGAGTGGCTCGACGGTCAGCGATTCGTGATCTGGCGCTCGCACTACGACCACTCCCAGATCCCGGACGGGATCACGATCATCGGTATCACTGAGGGGCAGCTGTCGATGCATTACTTCGACCAGCGCGGCGTGTACAGGGTGTATGCCGCCAGCCTCGATCAAGCCACGTGGCGGTACTGGCGTGACGCGCCAGCGCCAGACTTCTCACAGCGTTTCACCGGCACCTTCAGCGATGACGGCAACACGATCACGGGCCGAGGTCAGCTATCGCGGGACGGGGACAGCTGGGAGGGCGATCTTGATCTCAACTATCAGAGGGTGGGCTGAGCCAAGCGCGTGGTTTGGCCATCCCGGTGACCGTCGAGCCACGCGCCCCCTTGGTGATCGAACTCAGCTGCTGAACGCTGAAAGGTCTCGCCGCATCCGCACTCGCAGCTGAAGCCGTATACGTGTTCGAGGCCGCCCGGGAGCATGTCCGCGAGACGCCGGATCTGCATGTTCAACGCCCTGGCGATTCCGATATCCACTCTGGCCTCAGGTCGCCGGCAGGGAGCGGCGAGTCGGAGCCCCGCCGCATTGGGGGCTGTTGGACTCATCGTGCGCGCGCGCCGCAGGTTCTCACAAGATCATGCTGCGGAGCTGGTGCTTCTCCTATCGCTAAATCGGTGGTTCATTCGGATGGTTCACAAGAACGCCGCCCTCGGCCCCGCACGCGCTACGGGCGCCTGTTCGGGAATGACCTTGGGCTAACGGGTTGCCGACAGGACCGTGGCGCTCTTGAAAGCGAACCGCGAGGCCCGGATCTTGACCATGCCGTTGTCGCCCGGCGCGGCGGCGATCGAGGTGACGCCGTTCTTCAGCCGGACATTGCTGTTCGGGCCGATCGCGAACGTGAGCGGCGGCTGGCCGACCGAGCAGCTTGCCGTGACGGTTCGAGTGGCTCACGGCGATCGTGAGCGAGCCGGGCGTGCTCGTCGACGAGTCGTACGCCGTGTAGCGGCGACTCCAGGCCGGGAAGGGCCATCTGAGCATTGCTCCCGACCGAGACGTCCCCGGACGCCTCTAACGCCTCCTAACCAACGGAGCTGGGGCCACGGCCAGCGCCGCGCAGCCCCGGCCCACTAGCGATCGGCAGCGCGGATGACGATCTCCGCGGCCTGCTCGGTCGAGAGGAGATCGGTGTTGACCACCAGGTCGTAGTCGGTAGGCACCTCGCGATCGACCGAATAGAAGCGCTTGAGGTAGTCGCGCCGGCCGGCGTCCGAGTCCTTGACCACGCGTGCAGCCTGCGGCCGGTCGAGTCCCTCAGTCGCGCCGACTCGCTGTTCTCGGGTGGCAGGTGACGACGTGACGAAGACGCGTAACGTTCTCGGTCCGCGCTCGAGTGCATACGACGCCGCGTGTGCGACGATCACGACGTTGCCGCGGGCCGCCGTCTGCCCCACGGTCTCTCTGATCAAGGCACGGACGTCCTCGGGCCGAATGCTCTCCTTGGCGGCGGCAACGCCTGCGCCCAGCATCCAGGCATCTCCGCCGCCCTCGGCAAGCGTTTGGAGGACGCGAGCCGCAAACGACCTCCGGCGCTCTTCGTCCGCCACGTCTCGGGGCTCGAGCCCACCCTGGGCGGCCGCACGGGCCACGATCTCCTCGTCCACGTAGAGGTAGCCAAGCTGCTCTGCGACCCGCTTCCCGACCTCGCCGCCGCCCGAGCCGGCCGTATGCGACACACACACCACGCTGCAGGCCACGGAGGCGACGCTAGAGCCGACGATCGTCCAAGTCAAGCAGGGGGCCCCGCGCAGCGACACTGCTGCGGCGAGCGCGAGCTGCGACTCCGCGAGCCTCCAGCGTCCGCTTGACGCACTCGCGTCAAACGAAAGTGCGCCAATCCGCCGACGACAGATCCCGCGTAGCTTCAGAATCAGTACCGTCATGAGAGAGGCGCGTCGAAAGGACCGCCGCACGGGCCCCCGGGACAGAGTTGCCGAGGCGTTCTGGGTGCGAGAGCCCGGCTGCGGCGAGATCCGCGCTGTCGAGCTGCCCGAGCCGGGGGCCGGCGACGTCGTCGTCCGGACCCTGCGCTCGGGGATCAGCCGCGGGACCGAGACGCTGGTGTTCCGCGGCGCCGTTCCGCTCGACCAGGGCGTCACGATGCGGGCGCCGTTCCAGGAAGGGGACTTTCCCGGGCCG
>DASXNY010000022.1:0-16110 GCA_036494715.1 Thermoleophilaceae bacterium | reverse complement strand
CACGGTCGACGGGCTGGCCGGACCGAAGGTGTGGCACGCGCTGCTCGAGGACGCGATCGCCGGCAGGCACCGCACCGACGGCTACAGCTACGTGTTCGTCCACCGCAACCTGCCCCAGCTCCTCACCCTCTGGCACAACGGCCACACCGTCCTCACATCCCCGGGGAACACGGGCGTGCCTGCCGCGCCGACCAAGCTCGGCACGTTCCCCGTCTTCGAGCACATCGCGGAGGGCACGATGAGCGGCACCAATCCGGATGGCAGTCACTACAAGGATCCCGGCATCAAGTGGATCAGCTACTTCAACGGCGGCGACGCCCTGCACGCCTTCACCCGCGCCTCGTTCGGCACGCCACAGAGCCTCGGCTGCGTCGAGCTGCCGCTGGCCGCGGCGGCCAAGGTCTGGCCCTACACGCCGATCGGCACGCTGGTGACGATCGAGAACTGACGCCCGTGCGCGTCGTCGAGCTCTGGCGCTATCCCGTCAAGTCGCTGCTCGGCGAACGGCTCGACGCTGCCGCGGTGACCGCCGACGGCCTCGAAGGCGACCGCCGCTTCGCGATCTACGACACCGAGACCGGCTTCGGCCTCACAGCACGGCGCGTGCCTGAGCTGCTGTTCGCCTCGGCGCGGCTGCGCGACGGCGGCGGCGTCGAGATCACGCTGCCCGACGGCTCGATCGCGCGCGACGACGAGGACCTGTGCGAGTGGCTCGGCCGGCACGTGACGCTGCGCTCTTGCGACAACACGAGCACCCGCCGCTACGAGAATCCGGACGACTTCGAGCACGAGTCCGACGGCGACTGGACGCCCTTCGACGGTGCCGACGGCCCCTTTCACGACTCCGCACGCACGCGGGTGTCGCTCGTCTCGACCGGGACGATCGGCGACTGGGACGCGCGCCGCTTCCGTTCCAACGTGCTGCTCGACGGGGAGGGCGAGGATGCGCTCGTGGGCGACTCAGTGTTGCTCGGGAACGTGCGCCTCGACGTGCTCACGCGCATCGACCGCTGTGTCATGACCACTCGCCCGCAGGCGGGCGGCATCGAGCGCGACCTCGACGTGCTGCGCACGATCGCGCGCGAGCGCGACGCCTGCCTGGCGATCGGAGCGCTCGTGAGCCGGCCCGGCGAGATTCGCCTGGGCGACGAGTTGAGCGCCGGCTAGTGCTCCCAGTCGCGCGCCACCGCGCGGCAGACCGGCAGGCAGGCGAGCAGCACCTAATTAGGTGGCCCTGACGGCGCACTCGTCACCCACCCCGGGGAGACGTGGGTGGGTGACGAGCTGACGGCCACCGCGGCCCCTACTGGGCCGTGGTCGTCGCGCCGGGCGGCGATCCGTTTCCGCCCCCTGGCTGCGGCCCGAGACGCAGCAGGCTCTGACACTTCTGCGCGGCGGATTTGAACTTCGGGTCGTTGCGGTTGACCTTGCTCGCGTCGAACACCGGCCCCTTGCCCGAGGTGTTGGGCTTCGGCAGCGGGTAGCCGTTCTGCTTCATGCAGGCCACGAACTTGGTCAGCGCCTGATTGAAACGGGCGCCGTTCGCGCCGGCCCGGAAGCCGCCGCCGGCGCCCTGGCCCGGGGTGACGCCGCACTTGCGCAGCGCGTTCGCGAGCTTGGAGTTGCGGAAGTTGCCTGACGGCCGGCCGTTCCCGTTACCGCCGCCGTTACCGCCGCCGAAGAGGAACCCGCCGCCGCCGCCCCCGTTCCCGCCGCCGCCGCCGGCCCCGCCCGCAGGCGGACCGCCCTGCCGCCGCTGAGGCAGGGTCACGCCCTGCTTCTTGAGGCAGGTGGCGAGCTGCGCGCGCCCCGCGGCGCTCCGGAAGTTCGGCGTGGTGGTGCTCGACGTCGACGCGCTCGCGCCGGTCGAGGCGCTCGAGGACGAGCCGCAGGCCGCCACGAGCAGCGGCAGCGCGCCCACCGCGAGCATTAAGAGGATCCGGATCGCTCGTCCGTTCATTGCATTTCCTTCCCGCGGTCATGCCGCATCGTCAGCCTCCTGGTCCAAAGAGTCCGTTCACGGCGCCGCCCTTGCCGGCATCCGGATTGCCGCCGCTCGAAGCGGATGAGCCGCCTCCCGAGCCACCGCCGAAGAGCTGGTTCAGCACCGAGCTGCCGGACGAGCCGGAGGACGACGCCTGCGTCGCGCGCACAGAGCTCGCGTCGATCACGCCGCCCTTGCCGCTCGCGCCCTGCACGATCACGCTGTCGCCCGGGTGAATGGCGTGCACGCTGGTGGTGATCGTCCGGCTCACCGACTCGCCCACAGGCACCTTCACGCGCACGGTGTTGCCCTGCGCGGTGCTCACGTAGAGCGTGCGGCCCTCGACCGAGGTCACCTGGCCCGCCGTGACGTTGCCACCGCCCTGGCCGCCGAACAGGCCCTGGACGCCGTTGCCACCAGCGCCGCCTGCGCGCCCCGAGGCCGCCTGACGGTTCCCGCCGGCGGCCGCGGCGCCGCCCAGTCGCGCCGCGGCCGCGGCGAAGTTGCCGCTGGGGGAGCTCGAGTTCTGGCCCTTCTCCACGAGCACGCCGCCGATGAAGCCGCAGGCGGCGATCAGGACGGCTAGCAGCACACCCGTGAGGGGTGTGAGCAGCTTGCGCCGGGGCCGCGGCGGGAGCTCGTCGAGCTCGTCGGTCCAGTGCTCGCCGGTCGAGTCCTCGACCTGGGTGCCGAGCGTCTCACTCATAGCGAAGTGCCTCCATTGGTCGCAGCCCGGCAGCGCGGCTGGCGGGATAGGTGCCGAAGAAGAGCCCGGTGGCAATCGCCGCCCCGAACGCGAGGAAGATCGAGTAGAGGGCGATGGCCGGGTGGACGCCGGCGATCGTGAACTGGCTGCCGACGATCCCGACCACGACCCCCGACAGGCCGCCGATCAGCGACAGCAGCACCGCCTCCGAGAGGAACTGCGCGAGCACGTCCGAGCGGCGCGCGCCGATCGCCTTGCGGATCCCGATCTCGCGCGTGCGCTCGCTGACGCTGACGAGCATGATGTTCATCACGCCGATCCCGCCTACGAGCAGCGAGATCGCGGCCACCTCGCCGAGCAGGGTGGTGAAGACGCTGCTCGTGGAGGACGACGCCTGCAGGATCGAGCCCTGGTTGATCACGCGGAAGTCGGCGTCCGCCGTGTTGGTGATCTTGTGGCGCTGGTCGAGGATCGAGGTGACCTCGGCCTCGGCCGCGTCGAGTGAGCCGCGCGACTTGGCCTGGACCACGATCTGGTCGATGTCGCCGTAGCCGCTGAGCGTGTCCTGCACCGCGGTGATCGGGGCCATCGCGACGTCGTCCTGGTCCTGGATGCCGTTCGAGCCCTTGGGCGCGGTCACGCCCACCACCTGGTACTGCACGCCGCCGGCCTGGATCGTCTGGCCGATCGGATCCTGCCCGGGAAACAGGTTGCTCACCACGGTGGGCCCGATCACCACCACGCGGTGGTGCTGCTTCACGTCCTGGCTCGTGAACATGCTGCCCGCGGCGATCTGGTAGTCGCGGGCCGCGGCGTACGACGGCGTGGTGCCGACGAACTGCTGCGGCGAGTAGCTCACCCCGCCGTCGACGAGCGTCGGGCTGGCGTTGACCACCGGGGCGGACGACTTCACCTCCGGCGCCTGGTTCTTGTCCGCCAGCGCGCTGGCGTCCTGCTGCGTGAGCGGCTGCTGGGCGGCGTTGCTCGCGCCCGAGCCGCCGAGCGTGAAGCCGGGCGTGACGAGCAGGACGTTGGAGCCGAGCGCCTCGATGCGGCTCTGCACCGCCTTCGACGAACCGTTGCCGACCGCGATCAGGACGATCACGGACGCCACGCCGATCGTCAGCCCGAGGATCGTCAGGCTCGAGCGCAGCTTGTTGGCGAGCACGCCGCGGAGCGCGATCCCGAGCGTCTCGACGCGGATCACGCCGCCGCTCCCTGGGGTGCGCCGTCGCCGCCCGCCTCGTCGGCGACGATCAGCCCGTCGGCGATGCGGATCACGCGCCGCGCGCGTGCGGCAACGTGCGCCTCGTGCGTGATCAGGACGATCGTGCTGCCCTGCTCGTTGAGCAGGCGGAAGATCTCGAGCACCTCGCCCGAGGACTGCGAGTCGAGGTTGCCGGTGGGCTCGTCGGCGAGCACGAGCGCGGGCGCCGTGACCACCGCGCGCGCCATCGCCGCGCGCTGCTGCTGGCCGCCCGAGAGCTCCGACGGGAGGTGGTGGGTGCGGTCGCCGAGACCGACCGCGTCGAGCGCGCGCAGGGCGCGCTCACGGCGCTGCTCGCGGCCCAGGCCCGCGTAGGCGAGCGGCAGCTCGACGTTGGTCAGCACGCTCGTGCGCGGCACGAGGTTGAAGCTCTGGAAGACGAAGCCGATCTTGCGGTTGCGGATGTCCGCAAGGTCGTCGTCGTCGAAGTTCTGGACGTCGACGCCGTCGAGCAGGTAGCGCCCGCCGGTGGCCGCGTCGAGGCAGCCGAGGATCGCGAGCAGCGTGGACTTGCCACTGCCCGAGCTGCCCATCACGGCGACGAACTCGCCGCGCTGGATCGAGAACGAGACGCCGCGCAGCGCAGGCACCTGGATGTCGCCGAGCTCGTAGGTCTTCTGGAGGTCGCGGACGTCGATCACGCGCCCGTTGCGGGCCGGGTGCGAACGCACGGGCTCCCCGGACCCGTTCGTGCCGAGGAGCCGCTTGGCCTGTATGCGAACGCTGGTCACGGGCCGGCGCCACCGCCCCCGAAGCGGCGGGTTCCGCCACCCGCGCCGCCGAATAGCGCGCCGCCGCCGGCACCGCCCGCGCCGCCTGCGCCGCCCGCGCCGAGCGTGCCGCTGCCCGTCCGGTTGCCGAAACCGCTCGACGAGCTCGAGGAGCCGAGGTTGGTCGAGATCGGGATAGCCACCTGGTCGCCGGCCTTGAGCCCGCTGATCACCTGGATGGTGCTGTCGCCGGCGAGCCCGGTGACCACCGCCTGGGTCGTCGACTTGCCGTTCTTCCAGATGTCGACCGTGGCGCCGCCGCCGCGGCGGGAGATCGCGCTCGTGGGCACGTTGATCGCGTCGTTGACGCGCGTGACCACCACCTCGGCCGTCGCGGTCATGCCCGGCTTGAGCGACGAGCTGTGCTGGTCGAGCGCGAAGGTGACGTTGTAGCTGACGACGCTGTTGTTGCTCGTGGGCAGCGTGTCGATCGAGGTCACGTGCGCGGCGAGCTCGAGGCCGGGCAGCGCGTTGACCGTGACCGTCGCCGGCTGGTGCTTCTTGATCTTGTGGATGTCCGACTCGCTGAACGGGATCTGCAGCTCCATCTTGCTGCGGTCGACGATCACGATGAAGGCCGAGGAGGAGCTGCTGCTGGAGCCGGAGCTCGAGCCGTTCGAGCCGTTCGAGCCGTTCGAGCCGCTCGAGCCGCTCGACCCGCTGGATCCGCTGGATCCGCTGGACCCGTTCGAACCGCTGCTCGAGCTGCCCGTGCCGCCGCTCACGAGATCGCCGACCGAGCCGTTGACCGAGGCCACGGTGCCCGAGGCGGGCGCGGTCAGCGTCGTTGCGGAGACCGCGTTGTTGGCGCTGTCGACCGCGAGCTGCGCGCTGTCGACGCCCGCCTGAGCCGAAGCGATGTTGGCCGCCTTGGTGGCCGCCGACTCGGCGCTGCTCTGGCTCGAGTTGCCGCTGCTCTGGTTCGAGCTGCCGCTGCTCTGGTTCGAGCTGCTCTGCTTCTTCTTGGCGTTGCCGTTCCCGCCGCCGCTCGGCGGCGTCTGGTCGACGGCGGCGGCGGTCGCACCCTGGTTGCCCGACGCCGCATCCGACGTATCGCCAGCCTCGGCCTGCTCGAGCTTCGCCTGCGCAGAACGCAGGTTGGCCTCGGCCTCCTCAAGCTGGATCTGGGCGTCGCTCGAATCGATCGCCGCGAGCTTCTGGCCCTCCACCACGTGCTCGCCCGCATGGACGTAGACGTCGGTCAGGCGGCCGCTCGAGGAGAAGTTCACGTCGGTCTCCGGCGCGTCGAGGCTGCCGCTGCCCGAGACCGTGGACTGGACGGTGCCGCGCGCGGCCGTGACGATCCGCTGCTGCGCGGCCGGGGAGCTGCCCTGGCCGATGACGAGCACCGCGGCCACGATGGCCCCCGCACAGGCCAGACAGAGCACGAGCGCCCACCATCTGGGCGGGCCCCGGAACACGCCCAAATCCATAAGGACTTCCTATCGGCGCGGCTTTAACTGCCCGTAAGAGAAGGCGAAGAAGTTCTGAAGTGACGCCGTCATCACCACTTCGTAACAGCACGGACACAAGCGCCCGCCGTGCCGTCAATAGCGTCGCGCCGCCGTACCGATTTGCACTCGCGCGTTCTATCCACGGAGGGGCTATGTCAAAGCCGCCGCATGCAGTACGCCGTTCCCTGTCTCGCCCGGGCCGCCGCCGCTCGCTCGTAGTTGGCGGGCCTCTGATCGCGGTCGCGATCGCACTCGTCGTCATCGTCGGCCAGGCCTCGGCGGGCGCCGGTGACCCATCCGCCCATGCCAACCCCGACAGCTACAGCACCGGCAACGTCGGCACGCTCGCGGTCGGCACGGGCCACGGCGTGCTCGCGAACGACGGCGGCCGCAACCTGCAGCTCGTCAGCCACAGCGAGCCGTCGAACGGCTCGCTCACGCTCAACCCCGACGGCTCGTTCAACTACGTCCCGCAGAGCGGCTTCACGGGCGACGACAGCTTCAGCTACACGATCTCGAACGCCGTGCAGCTGTTCAAGACCAACCTCCCGCCGCTCGGCTTCTTCGGCGGCGTGACGCTCACCGGCGGCGCCTTCGGCTCCTCGCTCTACCCGGTGCCCGGGCATGCCGAAGAGTTCTACGGGCTCGAGGACCGGGGCCCGAACGTCAGCGCCCCGAACGGCCACGACGTGCTGCCGATCCCGAGCTACGACCCGGCGATCGCCAAGTTCCGCTTCAAGGACGGCAAGGCCGAGCCGCTGAAGACGGTTCCGCTCGAGGACGCGAGCGGGCACCCCTACTCCGGCCTCGTGAACACGGACAACACGACCGGCGAGACGGTGGAGGACCTGAACGGCCACGTGCTCGCCAACGACCCGAACGGCTACGACCCCGAGGGCCTCGTGGCACTCCCGGACGGCACGTTCTGGGTCTCGGACGAGTACGGCCCGTTCATCACGCACTTCCGCTCGGACGGGCGGGCGATCCAGCGCCTTTCGCCGATCGACGGCTCGCTCCCCAAGGAGCTGCAGAAGCGCGTACCCAACCGCGGCATGGAGGGGCTGACGATCACGCCGGACGGCAAGACGCTCGTGGGCACGATGCAGTCGGCCCTCCAGCAGACCGACCTGAACGGTGCCGACGCGAAGAAGCTCGTCCCGATCAGGATCGTCACCTACGGGCTGAAGAACCACCAGCTACACGAGTACCTCTACCTGCTGCACGACCCGAAGACCACCGGCACCGCCGTGAGCGAGATCACGGCGCTCTCGAACACGTCGTTCCTGATGGACGAGCGCGACGGGAACTTCCCGGCCGCCGGTGGCTTCAAGCAGCTCTGGAAGGTCGACATCAGCCACGCCACGGACGTCGGCCCGAGCGGGCACGTGGCGGCCGCCAGCTACGACCCGGCGAACGGCGGCCTGCTGGTGGGCGGCAAGACGATCGAGGCGCTGACCAACGGTCAGACCACCGCCCAGGCAGCCACGACGCTGTCGGGTGCGGGCATCGCGCCGGTGAGCGAGTCGCTGTTCCTGGACGTCGACTCGCTGCTCCTGTCGCTCGACCCGCAGGGGCGCTTCTTCTCACACGACAAGCTCGAGGGCGTCGCCGCCATCGACGGCGGGAAGAAGATCGTGATCTCGAACGACAGCGACTTCGGGATCTCGGGCGTGACGAACACCGCCGCGCCGTGGACGCTCCAGGCCAAGATCAGCCCCGCGACCCACAAGCAGGACGACGGCGAGTACCTCGAGATCGACACCGGCAAGCTGTCCGCCGCGACGAGCACGGCGACGGTGACGATCCACGTTCACAACGGCCCCTGACCCTCGGGCCGCAAAACGGGAGCGGCCGCCCGTCGCCGGGCGGCCGCTCCACTTCGCTCCTCGCGGGCGCGAGAGCTACATACGCCAGCCCTCAGCGGCGATGTAGTGGGTCGCGTCACCGTTCGGGTGAACGAGGATCACGGGCGCGAGACAGGTCGAGGGGACCGCGAACGACTTGTCCTCGATGCGCGCGTTTCCGCTCTGGGAGAGCGGCACCGTGGCGGTGGTGTCCGCCGCGGTGGTGTCGGAGTCGGCGCCGCAGTAGAGCGACGCGCTGATGCTCGTCACGGGGCCGGCCGTGCCGGTGCCGGACGGCGGCGGGATCACGAGGCCGCGCACGCGCAGCTCGAGCTTGCCCTTCTGCTTCAGCTCGACGCTGCCGCTCGTCAGCACCCACGGCACGCCGCCCGGCGCGACGCCGTGAAACGTCGGATCCGTGGGCTGCGATGGCGCGAGCGTTGCCTCGATCACCGCGTTGCCGCGGTGCTTGCCGCCGTGCCGATCACCATTGCGGCCGTGCCGGTCTCCGTTGCGATCGTGCCGGTCTCCGTTGTGGTGGTCTTCGTGCTGGACGGCGTCGTCGTTGCCGCCCCGCCCGCTGCTGCCGCTGCCGCCGCCGTTGTGGCCCGTGGCCACGCCCGCGTAGACCGCGACCGCCGCGACCATCACGCCGACAACCGTTACCAGCCGGACAATCCTTGCCATACGACCATTTCCTTTCGTTGACTCCGAACGTGGAACACGCCCAGAGCCGGCGAAATCACGGTCGCATTCGCGCTAGTCGACGCTCTTGCCGTTGGCGGTGAGCTTCACCTCGACGTTGCCGCGCGTGGCGTTGGAGTACGGGCACACCTGGTGCGCCGCGGCCACGAGCCGCGCCGCCTCGTCGGCATCGTCGATCGAGGGCAGCGTCACGTCCAGCTCCACCGCCACGTTGAAGCCGCGCTCCTCGGTGGTGATCAGGCTCACCTTGCTGTCGATCGAGGCATCGCCGAGCTCGAGTTTCTCGCGCCGGCCGACAGCGCCGAGCGCGCCCTCGAAGCACGCCGCGTAGCCGACGGCGAAGAGCTGTTCCGGGTTGGTGCCGCCGCCGTCGCCGCCCATCTCCTTGGGGAGCCGCAGCGTGACCTCGAGCTGCCCGTCGCTGGTCTTCCCGTGCCCCTCGGCACGACCGCCCTGCACGCTCGCCTCCGCTGTGTAAACGACCTTGGCCACCTAGCCCTCCGTTCTCGATCTCGTGGGGACCGGCAGCCTAGTAGCTAGCCCTTGAGGATCTCTCCCGCGGTGCGGTGGGCGAGCGACATGATCGAGATCATCGGATTCACGCCGGGAGCGGTCGGGAATGCGGACGCGTCGCCGACCCAGACGCCCTTCGTGTCGTGCAGCTCGCCGCGGGCGTCGGCAACCGACGTCCCCGGGTCCGCCCCCATACGGCACGAGCAGAGCTGGTGCGCCGTGAAGATCGTCACGTCGTTCGGCTCGTAGGAGGCATTCTCGATCTTGTCGAGGAAGGCGTGGAAGTCCTCGCCCTCACGCCATCTGGTGGGCTCGCGGTGGAGCGTGAAGATCTCCTTCGCCCCGGCCGCCTTGTGCAGCTTGGCCAGCTCCTGGTTCCCGCGCACGAAGATGCGGCGGTCGACCTCGTCGCTGAGCGACCAGCGCAGCACGGCGCGGCCGTACGCGTCGATCGCGACCTCGCCCTCGCCGTGGTCGCGCGCGACGGTGATGAACGGCGCCGTGTACTTGAAGCTGCCCGCGAAGTGGCGCTTGTGCTGCTCGCCGCTCTCGAACGGCCAATTGGCCGCCACCAGCCCGGGCGCCGTGGCCGCGCTCTCGATCAGGAAGCCCCACTCGCCCTCGAGCTCCGCAAACTGGTACGAGACCGCCGACTGCGTCTGGCCGATCCAGCCCTCGATGGGCTCCTCGTAGACGCCCTGCACGCTCGCGGCGGGATGGAGCCGCAGGTGCTTGCCGGCGGACGGGCCGCCGATGCCGCTGCGCAGAAGCAGCGCCGGCGACTCGAGCGAGCCCGCCGCCACCACCACCGTCGGCGCCTCGACCGTGAGCTTGGTGGTCGAACCGTCGGCGTTCGTCACGGTGGCCTCGACGCCGCCGGCGCGTCCGCCGTCCGTGGTGATGCGGTCCGCGCGCGCCCCGACCACGAACCTCGCGCCCGCGTCGGAGGCGTCCTGCAGATAGGTCTTGAGCGTCGACAGCTTGCAGCCGCGCTGGCAGCCGGCGTAGCAGTAGCCGCACACACGCGGGTCGTCGCAGGCCTTGTCGGCGTTGCGGGTGATCGGCTTCCAGGGGAAGCCCCGGGACTCGAGCCCGACGATCAGCTTGCGGTGCGGCCGGTTCTGGGAGGTCGCCTCGCTGTTCACCTGGAGGCGCTCCCAGATGGCGTCGATGTGCTGGTCGTAGTCGAGCCGGTCGATGCCCTCCACTCCGTGCTCGGCCCACTCCTTGCGGATGTGCTCGGGTGTGCGGATGCAGTTCATGTAGTTGACGACCGTGCCGCCACCCAGGGTCGCGCCCGCGAGCACCGAGATCGACCCGTCCTCCGAGGACAGGAGCCCGCCGCCCAGGTAGAGCTCGAGCGAGCCCGCCAGCTCGAGCTGCTTGAAGTCCTGCTCGTTGCGATAGCCGCCCTGCTCGAGGACGACGACCGACTTGCCACCCTTCGCCAGCTCGGCGGCAAGCACGCCGCCGCCCGCGCCGGAGCCGACCACACACACATCGGCGGTCAGGGTGGCCTCGGCGCCGCTCAGCTGCTCGACCCCGATCGTCTTTGGCGCCTCGGCCTCGCCCGGCGGCGGGGAGATCGGGCCGGGATAGCCGATGGCCTCCCAGTTGGGGTTGCGGCCCTGCGCGTCAGGCAGCGCGTAGAAGAAGAGAAAGCTGAGCCCCTTGAAGATCCTCAATCCAAGCTTGGCCTCGGGCGAGGCGGCGCTGATCTGCTGAAGCGCCTGCGTGCGCGTCTCGAGGGGCATGCCGCCGAAGTCGCCGAGCCCGTCGAGCAGCATGCCGAAGCCCTCGATCTCCTCGGGCAGCATCGCCTGCGCCATCAACCCCTCGATCTGGGCCGGAACCCCCATGTCGGTGGCAGAGCGGGCCATGAAGGCACGCACCGTCTCGTCGCTCCCGTCGTACTCGACGGACGGGATGAACGTGTCGCACAGCGCCTCGAGCGTGCTCCGGCGGCTCTCGCTGAGCACGCCGCTTGCCATGACTGCCATCGGTCCCCTCTCCTCGTTGGCTGGAGCGATCCTAATGTGGTTTGGCCGTCCGGCCAAACCATGTTCGCGGTTCGCGGTTGGCAGTTGGCGGGGGCGAAACTCAGGGCGTTTCGCCTTTCCTTGGTGTGCCCAGCGGTTTTTGGAAGCTGCGGGTCTATCGACCGTCGGTGGAGCTCGCGAATGAGATAGGGATCGCTCTATGAGACCGAGCACTGGATGGGCCTGGCGGAGACTCGGGGCCTGCTCCCTCGTGGTTCGGCTGAGCGGCTAGCGGAGATAGCAAGACTGCTGAATGGCATGATCAAGCGGCCGCTCTGAGTATTTCTGCCAACTGCCAACGGCGAACTGCGAACTGACTTGAACTTCGACCTCACCGACGAGCAACTCGCCATCCAGCGCCTCGTCCGCGACTTCGCCGACCAGGAGGTGCGGCCGGTCGCGGAGGAGCTCGATCGGGAGCACCGCTTCCCGTACGAGATCGTCGAGAAGCTGGGCGGGCTCGGGCTGATGGGCATGCCCTACCCCGAGGAGTTCGGCGGCGGCGGCGCCGACAACCTCTCGTACGCGATCGCGATCGAGGAGCTCGCGCGGGTGGACTCGTCGGTGGCGATCACGATGGCCGCGCACACGTCGCTCGGCACGTGGCCGATCTACACCTTCGGCTCCGACGCCCAGAAGGCCGACTGGCTGCCCGGGCTCTGCAGCGGCCGCAAGCTCGCGTCGTTCGGGCTCACCGAGCCCGAGGCGGGGTCGGACGCCGGCAACACCCGTACGCGCGCCGGCCTCGACGGCGGCGACTGGGTGATCGACGGCGCCAAGCAGTTCATCACCAATGCGGGCACCGAGATCTCGGGCTGCGTGACGATCACGGCGCGCACCGGCGAGGACGAGATCTCGAACATCATCGTCGCGAACGGCACGCCGGGCTACGACATCGAGCCGCCCTACCGCAAGATGGGCTGGAACGCCTCCGACACGCGCCCGCTCGCGTTCGCCGACTGTCGCGTGCCCGAGGAGAACCTGCTCGGCCCGCGCGGGATGGGCTTCAAGCAGTTCCTCCAGACGCTCGACGGCGGGCGCATCGGCGTGGCCGCGATGGGCGTCGGCCTCGCCCAGGGCGCGCTCGACGAGGCGCTCGCCTACGCCAAGGAGCGCGTGGCATTCGGCAAGCCGATCGCCAAGTTCCAGGCGATCCAGGCCAAGCTCGCCGACATGGCCACGGAGATCGAGGCCGCGCGCCTGATCACATACAAAGCGGCCCTCCTCAAGGACGCGGGCAGGAACTTCAGCCTCACCGCCGCACAGGCCAAGCTCAAGACCGGACGCCTGGCCGTGCGCGCCAGCGAGGAGGCCGTGCAGATCCACGGCGGCTACGGCTACATCGAGGAATACCCCGTGTGCCGCTTCTACCGCGACGCCAAGATCCTCACGATCGGCGAGGGCACGGACGAGGTGCAGCAGATGGTGATCGCCCGCGCCCTCGGCGCCTGACGGCGCCCCCCACCGAGGCGGCGGCGCTCAGCGCTAGACGAGTGCGGGACTGGCGGGCGCCGGCCGCTCGGGCGAGCTGTCACGGCCTGGCGAGGTGGGACCGCTGTGGCGCTCCACGTGGCGCTCGAACTCGCGCACGATGCGCTCCCAGTCGTCGCTGGGCGGCGGCGGCTCGGGATCGTCGTCGTCATCGCCGCCGGGCCCGTCGTCGTCACCGTCGCCGCGGCGTGCCCAGAAGCTGAGGCCGGACAGCGGTCCGCCCACGCTGAGGGCCACAAGCGACAGCGGCCGCGCGAGCACGAAGGCGCCGAGCACCACGAGTGCGAGGCCGGTCACGCCGAAGAGGACGAGCAGCGGGTAGTGCCGCGCGGCGAGCCTGCGCGCACGCGGCCACGAACCGAGCAGGGCGCCGGTGGCGAACGGCGAGACGAGACAGAGCAGAGACGGTGCGATCACAACGAGGCGGTTCGGGGATCCTGCCCATGTTTATCGGCAGGACCCCCCATTTCCAGTATCCGTCGTGTTAACCGCCGAATCTGCCTTGCAGCGCCATCACGCTGTTCACGTACTCGCGCGTGGCGGGCAGCATGCCCTCCTGGCGCACCGACTCGAGGCCCTGGTAGTAGGCCGCGATCGTCGTCGGGATGTCATCACCCGTGTCACGAAGCAGCTGGCCCAGGTAGAGCACGCCGGCGTGCACGTTGTCGGAGGCCGAGCTCGAGTTCAGCGGCGCCTGCGCGAGGTTGCTGTTGATCCACGACCAGGTGCCCGGCAGGATCTGCATCACGCCGCGCGCGTTGGCGCTCGACACGAGGTCGTTGTTGAAGCCGCTCTCCTGCCAGCCGATCGCGCTCGCGAGCGAGGCCGGCACGCCGTTCGCGGCCGCGATCTCGGAGATCGTCGACGAGCTCACTCGCTCGGGCGTGGGGAACGGCGGCGCGTTCGGCACCACGGTGTTCGACGGCGCCGGACTGGAGGTGTTGATCTGCGCGCCGGTGGGCAGCTTGAGCACCGTGCCGATGAGCAGCGGCTTGGCCGGATCGACGCCGTTCATGTCCGCGACGGCGATCATCGGCACACCGCTTGCGGCGGCGATCGAGGTGAGGGTGTCCCCCGGCCGGACGGCGTACGCGCCGGCGGGTGGAGCGCCGGAGCTCGCCGAGCTTGTGCCGCTCGAGCTGCTCGAGCTGCTCGTGAGCGGCGTGCCGGTCGACAGCGCCTGGGCGGCCTCCCCCTCCGAGGGGATCTGCAGCTCCGAGCCGAGCACCACCTGGCTGTCGTCGGAGAGACCGTTCGCAACCGCCAGGGCATGGGTTGAGAGGTTGTCCTGGGCGGCAATCGACCACAGGGTCTCGCCCGGCTGGACCGTATGGATCACCGCCGCATGTGCAGGCGCGGCGAGTGCCAGCGCACCGATCGCAGAGGCAAGAAACAGGCGTTTGGTCGTCAAGACGGCCTCCCGTGGGCGTCTGTCGGGGACTTGTCCATCCCGACCGCCTTCTCACCGCCAGCCGCCAGTCCTCTTAGTCTGCGTGCTTATGGCGCCCTGCAAGAGATGGTGCGCGTGAGCCGCCGCGCACTCGTGATCTGGGCCGTTTTGTTCGGTGTTTATGCGGCCACGCTGGGGATGCGGGCCTTCGATCACTCGGCTTACGCCGGGGACGAGCCGCGCTTCCTGCTCACCACCCGGTCGCTCGCGCACAGCGGCGATGTGAACGTATTCGACGAGTACCGGTCGAACGCCTACCGGAGCTTCTACAAGCACAAGCTTTCGAGCGCAGGCGCGCCGGATCGTGTGCAGCGCACGCTGTACGAGCCGGGCGGGCTGGGCTTCCCGCTGCTGCTCACGCCGGCGTATCTCGTGGGCGGGACGCATGGGGTGGAGCTGTTCCTGGCTGCGCTGGCGGCGCTTGCGGTGGCGCTCGCCTACCTGCTCGCGTTGCGCGTGGTGCCCGATCCGTGGGCGCTCGGCGCGACGCTGGCCGTCGGCGTGTCCCCTCCCCTGCTCGCCTACAGCACGACGGTCTATCCGGAGCTCGCGGGCGGCGCGCTTCTCGCCGGCGCGGCCCTGCTCGGCCTGAGCGCGGCTGAGCACCCCACCCGGGCCCGCGTGTTCGGCTCGTTCCTGCTGCTGGCGCTCGTGCCGTGGATGTCGGTGCGGCTCGTGCCGGCGGCGCTCGTGGTGGCCGTGTTCGTGATCGCGTGGCTGAGGCGCCGGCGGCACGGGCTGATGGCCTTGATGGGCGCCGAGGTGGCGGGCTTCAGCGCGGCGCTGTTCGTGGGTGTCAACGAGGGCTTCTACGGCGGGATCACGCCGTACGCGGCGCTGCCCGCGGGTGTGCACGCCACCGGGGCCGACTCGTTCCACGGCTATGCCGATCGCGCACCGCGGCTGGCCGGCCTGTTCCTCGACCGGGAGGTGGGACTGCTGCGCTGGGCGCCCGTGCTGCTGCTCGGCTTCGTCGGCCTGTGGCTCTTGTGGCGCGGGCGGCGTGAGCGGCTCGGCCAGGCGGTGCCCGGCTACCGCACGATGGCGTCGGCCGCGGGGCTGTGCGCGGCCGCGATCGGGGCACAGCTGCTGGTGGCCGCATTCGCTGCGCCGGTGATCGCCGGGCCGTGGTTCCCCGGACGGCAGCTGATCGCGGTGCTGCCGCTCGCCATTCCGCTGTGTGCCTGGGGGCTGCGCCACCTGCCGCGCTTCGGCGCCGTGCTCGCACTGCTCACCTTCGCTGCCTCGGCCTGGCTGTTCGTGGACGTGCGCTTCGGCAGTGGCGGCCTGGCCGCCGGCAGGCCGGACGCGCCCTGGGGGCCGCTCGTGAAGGCGTTCCCGCGCTTCGACGGCTCCGCCTATCCCACGGTGGTCGCGATCGCGGCCGGCGTGCTGATCCTGCTCGTCGGCTGGCGCGACACGCGCCAGTGGCGGCGGATGATGGGCCTCAGCTGGCCGGCGGCGGTGAAGCGCTAGTTCACTAGAGCTCGCGCTCGAGCAGCTTCGCCGCTGCGCTGGCGGGGTCGAGCTTGCGCGACACCACCTGGTCGAGCAGGTCCTGCACCGAATCGTCCTCGCGGACCGACTCCTCGAGCTTCCGCCGCAGCCTGACCGCGGCCAGCGCCATCACCTCGTTCATCAGGTTCCTACGGCGCCGCTCCTCGAGCGTGCCCTGCTCCTTGATGTGCTCGTGGTGTTCCGCGATCTTCTCGGCCACCTCGACCACGCCTTCGCCGCGCGAGGCTTCGGTCTGCAGGATCGGCACGCGCCAGTCGGTCTTCGGGCCGAGCGAGAGCACACCGCGGATCTCGCGCACCATCGTGTCCGTAAGCGGGTGGTCGGCCTTGTTCACCACGATGATGTCCGGGATCTCCATCACGCCGGCCT
>DASXNY010000021.1:0-8389 GCA_036494715.1 Thermoleophilaceae bacterium | reverse complement strand
GCCTCCGCCATCTGCTGCGCGAGCGTGGCCGGGATCGACACGGGCGACATCGCGCCCATCAGCAGGAACGGCGTGATGATCACCGCCTGGCCCGCGCGCGCGTACTCGACGAGCGCGCTCAGCATGCGGTCGTCGTAGCGCAACGGCGAGTTGACGTTGATCAGCGAGATCGACGCCGGCGTCTGCTCGATCGCCTCGCGCCCACCGAACAGGATCTCCCCCATGCGAATTGTGTCCGCCGCGTTCGGGCCGCTCGTGACAGAGCCCATGTATGGCTTGTCCGACAGCGTCTGCAGCGCGTAGACCATGTCGAGGTGGCGCGAGTCGAGCGGGCGGTCGTTGGGCTCGCAGATCGTGCCGCCCGGCGAGTCGAGCTCGGGGAACGCCTGCGACAGGCGCACCAGGTTCTCGAAGTCATCCATCGTGGCCTCGCGGCGCGTGTCGCCCTGGCGTACGAACGGGCAGCCGTAGACCGACGCGAACACCATGTGGTCGCCGCCGATGTGCGCGCTGTTGGCCGGGTTGCGCGCCTGGAGGTCGAATTCGGTCGGCGCCTTGGCCACCTGCTCGAGCAGGAAGTCGGGATCGAGGATGACCTTGTCGCCCTCGACCTTCTGCCCGGCCTTGCGGAACTCCTCGAGCGCGTCCTCGAGCAGGAACTCGACCCCGATCTCGCTGACGATCCGGCGCCAGCCGCGGTCGAGCACGGCCATCGCATCCTCGCTGAGGATCTCGTAGCGCGGCAGCGAGTTCACGAACATCGGAGCCCTCCTCCTTGACGATCGGTCCAGGGAGCGCAATCATACCCATAGGTGGAACTACAGTTCCAGTCATGAGCAAGACCGCCACCACTCCCCAATCGATCGACCGCGCCGCCACGCTGCTGGTGCACCTGCTCGACAACGAGGGCCCGACCACGCTCGCCGAGCTCACCGAGGCCGCGGACCTGCCGAAGAGCACGACCTCGCGCCTGCTCAGCACGCTCGAGCGCCACGGCCTCGTGCACCAGACGGGCCAGCGCGGCACCTTCGAGCCCGGCCCCGCGATCATGCGCTTCGCCCACCGCGGCGCCGTCGACCGCAACCTCGTCGAGCTGTCCGAGCCGTCGCTGCAGGCGCTGTCGGACGAGAGCGGCGAGACCGTCAACCTCGCCGTGCCGACCGCGTTCGGGGTCGAGCACCTCGCGCAGGCCGACGCGCGCCACTTCCTCGGCACCGGTCAGTGGGTGGACCGGCGCGTGGACTACCACTGCACCGCCAACGGCAAGATCTTCCTGGCCTTCGGCGCGGCCGAGCTGCCGCCCGGCCGCCTCGCCCGGCTCACGCCGCACACCGTCGTCGACCGCGAGCAGCTCGAGACCGAGCTCGAGCAGATCCGGGCGGACGAGTTCGCCACCGCGATCGACGAGCTCGAGGTCGGCCTGAGCGCCATGGCCTCGCCGGTGCGCGGACCGACCGGCGACGTGATCGCCGCCCTGAGCCTTTCCGGCCCGACGATGCGCCTCACGCCGTCGCGCATCGCCGGCCTTCGACCCGTTCTCGACAACGAGGCGCGCGAGCTCAGCCGGCGCCTAGGCAAATCGAAGAAGGAGGACCGAGCCGCATGACCCACGACGAGATCCTTCAGGCCCTATTCGACGACACGCTCGTGGGCAACGCCCCCGCGGTCCGGGAGAACGTCGAGAGCGGGTTGGAAGACGGGCTCGAGCCCGAACGCATGCTCTACGACGCGCTCATCCCGTCGCTCGAGGAGGTGGGCGCGCGCTTTGAGCGCGGCGACTACTTCGTGCCCGAGATGCTGATTGCCGCGCGGGCGATGCAGGGTGCGCTCGACATCCTGCGTCCGCTTCTCGCCGAGACCGGCGTGGCCACCACCGGCACCTTCCTGATGGGGACCGTGAAGGGCGACGTCCACGACATCGGCAAGAACCTCTGCAACATCATGCTCGAGGGCGCCGGCTTCACCGTCATCGACCTGGGCGTGAACGTGCCGCCCGAGAAGTTCGTCCAGGAGATCGAGGCCGTCAAACCGGACATCGTCGGCTTCTCGGCCTTCCTCACCACGACGATGCCGATGTTCAAGGCCAACATCAACGCGATCGAGAAGGCCGGCCTGCGCGACCAGGTGATCGTGATGGTGGGCGGCGCGCCGGTGACGCAGGAGTACGCGGATGCCGTCGGCGCCGACGGCTACTCGGCGGACGCCTCGTCGGCGGTCAAGAAGGCAAAGCAACTGATCGAGCAGCGCCGGGCTCCGCTGGCCGTTTAGCCATGAGCGCGCTGGAGCGCATCGAGCACGCCGTGAAGGGGCCGGTGTTCGGGTGTCAGATGTGTGGCCAGTGCGTGCTGCACGAGACCGGGCTCACCTGCCCGATGACCTGCCCCAAGACGCTGCGCAACGGGCCCTGCGGCGGCGTGAGGGCGGACGGCAGCTGCGAGGTCAAGCCGGAGATGCGCTGCGTGTGGCTGAAGGCCTACGAGCGTTCGCGCAAGCTGCCGCTCTGGCGCGACCACTTCAATGAGCTGCGCCCGCCTGTGGACAACTCGCTGCACGGCAGCTCGTCGTGGAAGAACCTCGTCACGGGGCGCGACAAGCAGACCCCACCCGGTTGGCATGTCGAGGCTTGAGGAAGCGCTGCGCGCCGGGCGCCTGGTGATCACGGCGGAGATGCCCGTGATCGACGGCGGCGGGCTGCCCGAGCTCCAGCGCCAGCTCGCGCCGATGCGCCAGTGGCTCGACGCCGTCAACGCCACCGACAACACCGCGGCGCACGCGCACGCCTCGCCCCTGGCCGTCGGGATCGGGCTCCTGCAGTGCGGGGTCGAGCCGGTGATGCAGCTTGTCTGCCGCGACCGCAACCGGCTCGCGCTCGAGTCGGACATCGTCGGCGCGGCGATGCACGGGGTGGAGAACATCTGCTGCCTCACCGGTGACGACGTGACCGCCGGCGACGAGCCCGAGGCGCGCCGCGTGTTCGACCTCGACGCACCGCAACTGCTCGCCGTCGCCGGCACGCTCGCGGGCGGTCGCTATCTGTCCGGTCGCGCGCTCGAGCCCGCGCCGAAGCTCTTCCTCGGCGCCGTCGAGAACCCGGGCGCGCCGCCGTACGAGTACCGCGTCGAGCGCGCGCTGATGAAGGCCGGCGCTGGCGCGCGCTTTCTGCAGCTGCAGATCGGCTTCGAGCCGGAGCGGCTCGAGCGCTTTGTGGCCGGCGCGGTCGAGTGTGGGCTGCACGAGCACGTCGCGCTGATCCCCTCGATCACGATCCTGCGCTCGGCGCGCGCGCTGCGCTTCATCAACGACAAGGTGCCCGGCATCGAGGTGCCCGCCGCGGTGATCGACCGCGTCGAGCGCGCCGACGATCAGCACGAGGCCTGCTTCGAGCTCGCCTACCAGCAGGCGTCGCACGCGCTCGCGCTGCCGGGCGTCGCAGGCCTTCACTTCATCTCCTTCCGGAAGGACGCGGGCATAGCCAAGCTCTGCACGCGTCTCGGGATCCCGCCAAGAGTCGAGAGAGAGGAGACGCTCGAGCATGCACACGGTTCTCGAGTCGCGGTCTAAGGCCGTCACCATCGGACACGACCAGCCGTTCTGCGTGATCGGCGAACGCATCAACCCCACGGGCCGCAAGGCCTTCGCCGAGGAACTGCGCGGCGGCGACCTCTCCACCGTGCGCGTCGACACGCTCGCGCAGGTGGAGGCCGGCGCCGACATGCTCGACGTGAACGCCGGCATCCCGCTGGTGGACGAGTCAGAGCTGCTGAAGGACATGCTGCGCGCGGTGCAGGACTCGAGCGACGTGCCGATCTGCATCGACTCGTCGGTGATCGAGGCGCTCGAGGCCGGGCTGTCCGTCTACGAGGGCAAGGCGCTCGTGAACTCGGTGACCGGCGAGGACGAGCGGCTCGACGAGATCCTGCCGCTGGTGGCGAAGCACGGCGCCGCGGTGATCGGGCTCGCCAACGACGAGACCGGCATCCCCGAGACCCCGCAGCAACGGCTCGACATCGCACGCAAGATCGTGTCCGCCGCGGGCGACCACGGGATCCCGCCGGAGGACGTGGTGATCGACCCGCTCGCAATGACCGTGGGCGCCGACACCACCGCGGTGAACGTGACGCTCGATGCGATCCGCCTGATCCGCGCCGAGCTCGGCGTGAACATGTCCCTCGGCGCGTCCAACGTCTCGTTCGGGCTCCCGCAGCGGCACGCACTCGGCTCCGCGTTCCTGCCGATGGCCATGGCGGCGGGACTCACGAGCGCGATCATGAGCTGTGCGCCGCAGGTGGTCGAGTCGGTGCGCGCGGCCGATCTGCTGCTCGGCCACGACGAGTGGGGCGCCCGCTGGATCGCCGCCCATCGTCAGCGCCAGGCAGCCGAGGCGGCTCAGGCCGCGGCGGGGTCGTGACGGCCACTCCGCAACCGGTTCCGGACCCGGACGCCCGGGTCGACGAGCTCGTACAGAGCGACGGCGCCGAGCGCGTGCTCGTGCGCTTCCTCCCGGACGGCACCGAGGTGCGCGTGCCGAGCGGCACGCCGATCTTCGACGCCGCGAGCTGGAACGGCGTGGCGATCGACTCCACCTGCGGCGGCCACGGCACCTGCCGCAAATGCAAGGTGCAGGTGCTGAAGGGCGACGTGCCCGTGAGCAGCGTCGACCCGCGCGCGTTCAGCCCGCAGGAGCTGCACGACGGCTGGCGGCTCGCCTGCCGCGCGCCCGCCCGCGAGGACCTCGCCGTGCACGTGCCGCCACTCCAGACGCGGCCGAAGGCGGCGCTAGTGGGCGTCGGCCGTCACGTGATCCTGCGTCCCGCCGTGCAGAAGCGCTTCGTCGAGCTGGCCGAGCCGTCGCTCGAGGACCAGCGCTCCGACGTGCAGCGCCTGCTCGACGGCATCGACGACCTCGAGCCGCACGTGCCGCTACCCGTCGTGCGCAAGCTCGGCGGTGTGCTGCGCTCGTCGGGCTTCGCCGTCACGGCCGTGATCGTGGACGAGGAGCTGATCGATGTCGAGCCCGGCGACACCACCGGGCGCCGCTTCGCCGCCGCCTTCGACATCGGCACGACCACGGTGGTGGTCACCCTGCTCGACCTCGAGGCGGGGCAGCCGGTGGCGGTGCGTTCGATGCTCAACTCGCAGCAGCCGTTCGGCGGCGACGTGATCTCGCGCATCTCCGCCACGATGCTGGACCCCGAAGCCTTGGGCGAGCTGCGCAAGCGCGCACACGCGACGGTGGCCGAGATCGCCGCCGAGGCCTGCGAGGAGGCGGGTGTCGCGCCCGAGGAGATCTACGAGATCTCGGTGTGCGGCAACGTGACGATGATGCAGCTCGCGCTCGGCATCGATCCCGAGCCGCTGTCGATGGCCCCGTTCGTGGTGGCGACGCACGAGCTGCCGCCGACACTGGCCTCGGACTTCGGCGCGCACGTGCACGAGCGCGCGCCCGCGTTCGTGTTCCCCTCGGTCGGCGCCTACGTGGGGGGCGACATCGTGGCCGGACTGCTCGCCACGGGCCTGACGCGCGACCAGCGCATGCGCCTGTTCATCGACGTCGGCACCAACAGCGAGATCGCGCTCGGCTCGAACGAGCGCGTGCTCGCCACCGCCGCCCCGGCCGGGCCGGCCTTCGAGGCCGCGCAGATCCGCTGCGGGATGCGCGCCGCCGGGGGCGCGATCGAGGGCGTGAAGATCGAGGACGACGTGACGCTGCAGGTGATCGGCGACGTCGAGCCGGCGGGCATCTGCGGCTCCGGCCTCGTGGACTGCGTGGCCGAGATGGTGCGGGCCGGCCTGCTCGACCACTCCGGCCGCTTCCTGCCCGAGGAGGAGATCGAGACGCTCCCGCCCGCGCTCGGCGAGCGGCTCACCAAGGTCGGCCAGGAGCGCGTGTTCATGCTCCACGGCGACGACATCTACCTGTCGCAGCGCGACGTGCGCGAACTCCAGTTCGCCAAGGCGTCGATCGCCACCGGCTGGAACATCCTGCTGGGCGAGCTCGGCATCGAGGCGAAGGACATCCAGCAGGTGCTGCTCGGCGGCAGCTTCGGCGCCTACCTCTCCCCCGCCAGCGCCGTGCGCATCGGCCTCGTGCCGCCGCTCGCGCTGCCGCGCATCGTGTCCGCGGGCAACGTGGCCGGCGAGGGCGCGAAGATCGCGGCGCTCAGCCACCGCGAGCGCGCCGAGGCGCGCTCGATCGTGCGCGAGATCGAGTACATCGAGCTGTCCGGGCGCACCGACTTCAACGACGCGTTCATCGACCAGCTGGCGTTCCCGGGATGAGCGTCGCGGTGATCGCATGTGGAGCGCTGGCCGTGCACGTGCGCAACATCGCGCGCCGCAACGGCCTCGACGTCGAGGTCTTCCCCGTGCCCGCCACACTGCACAACCGGCCGGAGCAGATCGCGCCGGCGGTGGAGCGCCTGGCCGAGCGGCTGCGCGAGAGCCACGACTGCGTGGTCACCGCATACGCCGACTGCGGCACCTACGGCGCGCTCGACCAGCTCGGGCTCGAGCGGTTGCGTGGCGACCACTGCTACGACGTCTTCGGCCGCGAGGAGGTGCAGGACGCGCTGCACGAGGAGCCCGGCACCTACTTCCTCACCGACTTCCTCGCGCGCACGTTCGAGCACACCGTGATCCGCGAGCTCGGCCTCGACCGCTACCCGGAGCTGCGCGACGACTACTTCGGCCACTACACGCGGGTGCTCTGGCTGGCCCAGCGCCGCACCCCGGCGACGGAGCGCGCCGCACGCAGGGCGGCCGAGCGGCTCGGCCTGCCGCTCGAGATCCGCGAGGTCGGCGACGAGGGGCTCGCGCAGCAGCTCGCCGAGCTGGTGGGCTAGTCCTCGATCGCCTCAGCCAGCAGCGTGGCTACGTCGATCACGCGCAATTCTGCCTCCGAAGCCTGCACGCCGTCGTCCAGCATCACCGTGCAGAACGGGCAGGCCACCGCGAGCGTCTCGGCTCCGGTCTCGGCCGCCTCGCGGACCCGTTCCTCGTTGATCCCCCGGCCACGTTCTTCCATCCACATGTGAGCTCCGCCGGCCCCGCAGCAGAACGTGCTCTTGCCACTGCGCTCCATCTCGATCGGCGACCCGACCGCAGAGACCAGCTCTCGCGGCGGGGCGAGCACGTCGTTGTGGCGGGCCAGGTAGCAGGAGTCGTGGTAGGTGATCGAGAGCTCGTCCGAGCGCTTGGGCGAGAGCCGGCCATCGCGCACCAGCCGCGACAGCAGCTCCGTGTGGTGCATCACCTCGTAGTGCCCGCCAAAGTCCGGGTACTCATTGGCGAGCGTGTTGAAGCAGTGCGGGCAGCTGGCCACGATCTTGGTCACCCCGGCCTCGTCGAGGGTGGCGACGTTCTGCTCGGCGAACGCCTGGAAGACGTACTCGTTGCCGATTCGCCGCGCGGGATCGCCTGTGCAGCTCTCCCGCGGGCCGAGAATCGCGAAGTCGATCCCCGCCGCCTTCAGCAGCTTCGCGACGGATTCGGCGGTGCGGCGTGCGCGCTCGTCGAACGAGGACGCGCAGCCAACCCAATAGAGGTACTCGGGAACTGGATCGCCGGGCTCGAGTATGCGCACGCCGAGGTCTGCCGCCCACTCCGCCCGTTCGGCCTGCGGCTTGCCCCACGGGTTAGACGCCCGCTCGATGTCGCGCAGCATCGGCTCCGACTCGGCCGGGAAGTTCGAGTCGACCATCACGAGATGGCGCCTCAGGTCGACGATCTGGTCGACGTGCTCGATCGAAACCGGGCAGGCCTCCACACAGGCGCCGCACGTCACGCAGTCCCACACGCTCTCCTCCGGCACCGCGTTCGGCACGAGCGCCGAGTCCTGAGCCGCCAGCAGTTGGTCGCGCAGGCCCATGATCACGAGTTTGGGGGACAGCAGCTTGCCGGTGGCGAAGGCCGGGCAGACGTCCTGGCAGCGCCCGCACTCCGTGCACGTGAGCGCGTCGAGCACCTCCTTGCGCGTGAGATCCGCAGCCGTGCCCGAGCCGAAGCGCAGGTCCTCCTCGTCGGTCGCCTCGTCGAAGGACAGGGGCTCGAGGCGGCCGCCGGCCCCGGTGCGCGCGGACCACACGTTGAGTGGCGCGGTGAGGATGTGGAGGTGCTTCGAGTACGGCAGATAGGCGAGGAAGCCCAGGATCGTGAGCACGTGTGCCCACACGAACACGCGCTCGAGCACGCGCGTGGCCTCGTTGTTGGCGAAGAGGTGGGAGAGCGCATTCGACAGCGGCGACCACGAGGCCGGCCATTCGTTCAGTGCCAGCGCGATCCGCGTCGCGTGCCACAGGGTGAGCGTGAGCACGATGGTCGCGATGAGCCCGAGGATGAGGTCCGCCTCGCCGAGATGGCTGCCCTCGAAGCGGCCCGGACGTTGCACCTT
>DASXNY010000020.1:0-15285 GCA_036494715.1 Thermoleophilaceae bacterium | reverse complement strand
CGCGAGCGAGTCCTCGTTGGGGTTCTTGCTGAGGCCGAAGTCGGTGAGGTACGCGTACGGCTCGCCCGCGCGCTCCTCTACGAGGATGTTCCCGGGCTTCACGTCGCGGTGCACGAGGCCCTTGCCGTGCGCGGCGTCGAGCGCGTCGCCGATCTGGCCGAGGATCGCCAGGGCCCGCGCTGGATTCAGCGCGCCCTCGCGTGCGATGAGGGCACCGAGGTCCGGCCCGTCGACGTACCGCATCGCGAAGAACGCCGTGCCCTCGGCAGTCTGCCCCGCCTCGTACAGCTCGACGATGTTCGGGTGCGCGAGCGCCGCGGCGTACTCGGCCTCGCGCTTGAAGCGGGCGCCGGCGTCGGGGTCGTCGCTCGCGCGCTCGGACAGCACCTTCAGCGCGCACACCCTCCCGTCGGAGCCTTCGGCGAGGTAGACGTTGCCCATCCTGCCCTCCCCGAGCAGCGAGCGGATGCGGTAGCCGCCGATGTCAGTGCCGGCTTCGAGCACGCCGCTCACGACGCCGGCACCGGGCTCGAGCGCTCGCGCGCGATCTGCCCTTCGTAAAGCCGAGCGAGCGCGTCGTGCACCCTCACCTCGTCGAGATTGGCGCCGCGCCGGAGCAGCCGGTTCACGCTCATGTGCGCGAGCGAGCACATGATGTCCTGGAACGAGCGCTCGAGGACGCCCTCCGCCTCGAGCGCGCTCAGGCGCTCGAGCACCGGGGCCAGCGCGGCCGAGCGCTCGCGAAGAGCAAGGATCACGGGCGCCGCGTCCTCGCGCTCGAGGTCAGCGACTGCTTGCGCCACCTGCGCTCGCTCGGACCGCTCCCTCGACCCGAGCAGGGTGCCGAGCGGGATGCCCGGGGGAGCCCAGCTGTTGCGCAGCCCGACGCAGCAGGCGCACCTGGCCTCGAGCGGCAGCCCCGAGTCCTCGTACAGCGCCGCCAGGCTCGCCACCGCCAGGTGGCGGCGCTCGAGCGCGCCCACCCGCTGCTCGAGGATCCGCACGACCGCCTCAGAATCGGCCGCGGCGGCCTGTTCCATCAGCTCGACGCCCTCGATGCCGCCGTAGCGCTCCACTTCGCGCTCGTAGGTGTCGAGCGAGATGCGGTAGAGGAGGCCGTCGGCGAGCGCAGGAGCAGTGGCCTCGTTCAGCGCCGGCAGCGCCTCCGTTAGCAGCTCGCGCGGGTTGCCGTGGAAGCGCACGCGCAGGTGCCGGCCCGGATCGGCGTAGCGGATGAAGAACCAGCGATCCACGAGACCCGCCTCGTGCAGCGCCCGGGCGAGCGGGGCCACGTGCTCCACGAGCACGCGGTCGGCGGCGCCGACCGGGCCGTAGAGATTCGCGTACAGCCACTCGCTGCCCGGCTGGAAGCGGCGGCGCTGCTCGCTCACCGGCCTGGTCGCCGCGCGCCGCCGACGCGGCTGGGCCGCCGGATCCGGGGCGAGCGTGAAGGGCACGATCAGCTCGTGCGCGTAGCGGCCGTCGGGAGCGTGCACCGGGCTCGGCTCGCCCGCGGTCGTCTCGATGAAGCGCAGGAGATCGATGCCGCCCGTGCTGGCCAGGAAGGCATCGACGCTGAGCACGTTGTCGAAGTCCACGACGAGGCGGTTCTTGGGGTGGTCGAAGCTCACCAGCCGGGGGAGGCCGCGCCTCACGCGCCACTCCCGCAGGCGCCGGAAGCCGGCCGCGTCCGTACCGGCGCGCACCTCGGCGAACTCGCCGGCCGGCGCGTTCCAGCGGCGCAGGTACAGGATCGTGCGGCCGTGGCTGACGCGCGGCAGCTCGGGCGCGTCGTCCAGCTCGTCCCAGCTCCAGCCGTAGTAGCCGGTGATCCGCTGCTGGGCGATCGACAGCAGGAAGCGCGCGGCCGGGAGCGACACCCACATCGGGTTCATCGCGGTGCTGCAGGACGGGACCACCCGCCGCCCGAGCGTGGCGGAGCGCAGGACGATGTCGTCATCCTCGACGGACACCACCAGGTCCGATGGCGCGAGCCGGCGGTCGGCGGGGGCGCCGGAACCGCCGCCGTAGTCGATCTCCCAGTCGCGCAGCAGCGGGCGCTGCGTGATGTTGAGGCCGGCCTCGGTCTCAGGCGCGAGCGAGAGCTCGGCGTAGATCGCGTCGGGGTCGTGCGCGGCGTCCAGGCTCAGATGGGTGCGCACGAGGCGCTCGAGCTCCACATCGCCGCGGCAGAGCCGGCCCAGCAGCCGGGCGCCCGACGGCCCGACCACTGTGGGCTCGACGATCTGGAAGTCCCCCGCGGCGACGGCCGCGTCGCCGCCGCCGATCAGGCTGGTGAGCATGCTGAAGCTTGCCGGCAGCACGTGCGACCGCTCGGGTGAGAGGGCCGCGACGTCGGCGTCGGTCAGCTCGATCGCGCCCTCGCGGCGGCCGCGCTCCATGAGCTCGAGCAGCACGCGCCGGCGGCCGGCGTCGCGCACGCTCTCACTGGCCTCCTCCACCTCGCCGCCGTCCGATGCGAGCCGGATCCCGAAGTCTGGATCGAGCGCCTCGAGCAGCGGCACGCTGCGCGTGGCGAAGCGACGCTCGAAGGTCTGCTTGAACGCGTCGAGCGCGTTCGCCGTCGCGGGGGTGACGCTGGCGAGCAGGTTGACGCTGCGCCGCAGCTCGCCGAGCGCGCGCTGCGGGAGGCGGACTCGCCGCGGACGCGAGGAGTCCACCTGCAGGCAGTGCCGGCGCTTGACCTCCACGCCGGTCGGCGCGAGCACCTCCGATACCGCGTCGATCAGCTCGCGCCCCACTGTCGGCGCGCCGGCCACGGCCTCCACCGCGCTCTCCACCGCGGCCGCATAAGCGCCCGCTCCGGGCAGCGACGCGAGTGCACTTCCGGCTTGGTCGGTGGGCTCGGGCCCGGTCACGGTCACGTCTGCCACGGGCATCAGCAGGTCGCTCCGGAGCAACCGCCGGATCACCTCGGGCGCGTGATCCTCCGGCGTGCCGGCGGCGGCCAGCGTGGCCACCAGCGCGCTGATCGGCGCGCCGTCCGCCGCCCTCTCGAGTGCCAGCTCGATCGCGGCGGTCGGGCGGATCTCCACCAACCGGTGGCTCGTCGCGCCCGGCTTGCGTGCTGCCACCCGCAGGCGCCCGCCCACGCGATACACGGCCGGGTTACGCTTCACCATCAGCGCGGGGTCGTCGGCGGCCTCGCTCGCGGCCCGGCGGACGATGTCCCGCAGCAGGCCGCTGTCCACGCGCGTGCGCACGTCGAGCTCCGAGCGTGGGCCAAGCTCGAGATCGGCGGCATCCGCGAACTCACCGAGCGAATAGGCGCCGGCCACGCCGAACAGGTCGGGCCGCGAGGCCAGGCGCGTGAGGTAGCGGACGAGCGAGCGCTCCGCCGAGCGCGCGCGCTTGCCGTCGGGGTCACGAGCCCAGCGCTCGAGCCCATCCGCGAGGTCGGGCGACGCCAGCTCGAGCCCGTGGGCGATCTGCTCGTCGCCCATCAAGCGAGCGAGCCGCCCGCGCAGCAGCGCGCGGTCGCCCGCCAGAGCCTCCTCGAGACCGCGGTCGTCGCCGCCTGCGCACGCCGCCGCCGCGCCAACTCCCTCCGTCCACCGGGACAGGGTCTCGAGCGCCAGCAGCGGCGCCCGAAGGACGAAGAAGTCGGCTTGCGCCGCGGCGCGGGCGGCGGGCGGCGGCTTCAGCGACGCTCCTTGGCGGCGGACGTCATTGCTCGTACACCACGATGTCGTGGGACACGCCCTTGGTCCGGCAGAACGCCTTGGTGGACGTGCACGTCGGCGGCGCGCACGCCATCGACGGCTTGCCGGGGCAGGGGATGCCGCCGGCCCGTCGTCCTGCGTCAACGCCGGAGCCTCGCTCGCTGGCCTCCTCCCTGCGTTCCCCATCCGTCATTGCAGGCGCTCGACCTTCTGCAGGCTGAGGCGGATGCAGTCGACCTTCGTGTCGATACAGGTCGGAGGGACGCAGAACGTCGTCGGCTTGGCGCAGATGTTGCCGCCGGCCACGTCTTCCTGCTGGTCGGCCGGGGCCTCGAGATCTTCGATCTCCTCCTCGTTGCCTTCGTCTTTGCGTTCTTCGTCGATCATGTCTTCACCTCGGGGTTGGTTGTTGGTTGCTACATCTCGTGGACGATCAGGGCGTGCGAGTTCTGGAGGCAGTCGTTCGTCGTGTCGCTGCAGCTCGGCGGCCGGCACATGACGACGAGCCTGGTGTTGGGGTTGTGGCAGCTCGGGAAGATGCACTCGTTGGCACCGCCGGCCACGTCTTCCTGCGCCGCGGCGGGTGCCTCGAGGTCCTCGATTTCCTCCTCGGCGGCCTCGTCCTGGCGTTCCTCGTCGGTCATACCTCGTAGACCTCGACCTTGTGACTCAGGTTCGTGCACGCCACACCGCTCGCGTGGCAGGTGGGGCCGATGCAGATCATCGATGGGTTGCCGCAGCTCTTGGGGCCGCAGAGCTTGCCCCCGCCGGCCACGTCTTCGAGCTGCTCGGCCGGCGCGTCGAGGTCCTCGATCTGCTCCTCGGCGGCCTCGTCCCGGCGTTCCTCGTCTGTCATGTCGCTCTTCTCCTTGCCGGCTAGGCCTCGTAGACCACGACCTGTTTGCTCATCTTCTGGCAGCCGACGTGCGACATATCGCACGTGGGGCTGAGGCAGATCATCGAAGGGTTGCCGCAGCTGTGCGGGCCGCAGAGCTTGCCCCCGCCCGCGACGTCCTCCTGCTGGTCGGCCGGGGCCTCGAGGTCCTCGATCTGCTCCTCGGCGGCTTCCTCGTGGCGCTCTTCGTCAGTCATTGGCGCTTACTCCTCGTGCACGACGATGTAGGTGGCCTTGCCCTTGCACATGTTCACCTGGGTGTCCCAGCAGGTGGGGCGCTGGCAGAGCATGGAGTTGCTGGGGCACTTGCCACCGGCCACGTCGTCCTGCTTGTCCGCCGGCGCTTCGAGGTCTTCGATCGACTCGCCGGTGCCCTCTTCTTTCCGTTCTTCGTCAGTCACTTCGCTGGCTCCTGTGTTGGTGGTGACTCGACAGTGGGAGCCACCGTAAGCCGACGCGGAGAGCGCGCGCACCGGGTGAGACCACCCCAACTTTGCTGGCGGACGGCCCTATGTTTCGAACTCGAAGAGCGGCATTGACGCCAGCTCCGGGCGCTCGAGCTCGGCGCTGAGCAGGGCCAGGCCGACGTGTCCCTTGTAGAGGCTGAGCGGGGTGGTCGCGTCCTCCGCGAGCAGGTCGTGCGTTGCGCCGCGCTCGGCCAGCCGCGCGGCAACGGAGAGCCAGCGATCGTCGCCCGTCGCCCGGTACTGGTTGAGCGCCGCGTATGCCTGCCCGGCGGTGCCGCAGCAGAGGCTGCTCACTCCTGACGTGCCACGGGCGAGCCACGCCGCGCGCTCGGCGAGCTCGGCGAAGCGGGCGTCGTCGTAGGTTGAGGCCGCCAGGTTCCAGAGGAAGACGTAGCCCGCGTTGCCGTGGCACCAGCCGGGCCAGAACTGGTCATCCGAGCCCATGCCGGCCGGGCTGAGCGGCCAGTGGACGCCGCGCTCGCACGGCTCGGAAACCTGCGCGAGGTGGTCGAGCACCGGACGCGCCGCCGGGTGCGGCTCGGCGCCGCGCGCCTGCGCCCACATCAGCGCCGCGTAGGCGATGCCCGCCCAGCCGTGAGCGATCCCGTTGTAGCCGAGCGTCGTCGTGCCGGCGTCGCGCCAGATCTCGTCGCAGAGCGCGTCGCCGTAGTCGGCGAGCCGCTGGGCGGCGGGCCAGTCCGCGTTCGCGCGCGCGTATAAAAGCGCGGCGACGAGGAGCACGGACGAGCGGCCGAGCGTGAGGTCGAGGCCCAGACAGGGCTGTGACGTGGCGGCTTGGTACTCGTCGAGCGCGGCCTGATGGCGCGCGCTGTCGCCGGTGGCCTCGCCCAGGAAGGCGCGCACCGCCGCGACGCCGCTCGCGTTGTGGAACGGGGAAACGACTCCGACGGTCTGCGCCGTGAGCTCGTCGCCGTCGTCGAACGCGTCGGCCTCGTCAAGCCCGCGGTCGGCCCGGGCAAGCCAGCGCTCGGCCTGCTCGAAGGCGGTCGGGTCGCCCGTGATCCGCCCGAGCCGGGTCAGCGCGAAGGCCACGCCCGCCGCGCCGAAGTTCACCGAGCAGGTGGGCGGGTCGATGTTCTCGACCGCCTCCGCGGAGCTCGTGTCGCGGCGAAAGTCCGCGAGCAGGCGGCCGAGCGCGGAGCGAACCGGCGGAACGACGCTGGCTGTGGCATCGGACCTGTTCGCCTTGCGCGCCAGGTAGCGCAGCGCGTCCTCGAGATCGGCGAGCGACGGATAGCGCCTGGCGGGGTCCTTGTGCAGGGCGCGGGCGAGCACGTCCTCGAGCTCGGGCCAGGCGGGCGCCCCCTGATCGGCGAAGCGGCGCGGCACGCTCGCCAGGATGTCGCGCGCCAGGGCTTCGCGCTCGAGCTCGAGCGGCGCGTACATGCGCCCTGTCACGAGCAGGTAGAGGAGGGCGCCCACCGAGTACTGCTCGGCCGCCGCGGTGAGCGCCACGTCGGCTCCGCTCAGGATTGCCTGGGCGTGTTCGGGCGCGCTAAGGGAGTTGAAGCGCGCGGTGGGCAGGGGGGCCGGCGGGGCGTCGGCGCCCACCAGCGCCAGCGACAGGTCGAGCACGCCGGAGCTCGCGTCGCGGTCGACGAGCAGATGGCGCGGGTGCACCTGGCCGTGCACGATCCCGCGCGCGTGCAGGTCCGCGTAGGCGCGCGCGACACCCGCGGCGAGGTCGAGCAGCTCGCCTCGCAGAGAGTCCGCCCGTAGCTCCTTGGTTGCCGAGCGGGGGTCCGCGCCCGAGGTCCAGCTCAGCGCGTTGTAGCTGCGGTCGTCCGTCACGCCGGTGGCGACCAGGCGTGGTGCCGGTCCGACGTCGGCGCCGAGGCCTTCGAGCAGTTTCGCCTCGCGCTCCACGAGCTCGCTTCCGAGCCGCGTCGACGCGAGCTTGAGCGCCACGAACGAGCCGTCCTCGTCGCGCGCCTGCACCACCAGCGCATGCCGGCCGTGTGCGATCGGCGCGGTCACCGTGAAGCGGTCGAGCTCGAAGCCGCGCAGCGGCAGCTCGGCCCCCGCGGCCTGCCAGTCGGTGGTCATGGCACCGGCTCCGGCTCGGGCTCCGGCTCAGGCTCGACGCCGTCCGAGTCGTCCGCCTCCATGGCCAGGGCGAGGGCGGCCCGGTCGTGCACGTCGAGCTTGCGGTAGACGGCACTGAGCTGTCCGGACACGGTCTTTGCGCTCACGATCAGCTCCTGCGCGATCTCGCGGTTGGTGAGGCCGGTGGCGGCCAGGCGCGCCACGCGCAGCTCACTCACGGTGAGCGAGCCGATGCCCGTGAATGCGGTGCGGCGCGGCCGCGCACCCGCCGATACCAGTTCCGCTCGCGCGCGAGCCGCCAGGGCCAGAGCGCCGCAGCGGTGCGCCAGGTCCGCGCCGTGCACGAGCTGCTCGCGCGATTCGCGCCGCCGCCGGGCGCGGCGCAGCGCCGTGCCGAGCTCGATCGCCGCGCGCGCCAACTCGAGCTCCGACGGTCCGCCCTCGAGCACCGCGACCGCCTCCTCGATGAAGCGCAGGCGCTCGGCGCCCGGGTCGACCACGCCGCGCACCACCAGCGCCTGGCCCAGGAGCGAGGCGCCGCCCCACTTGCGCGCGAACGCCAGGTGCTCGGTGGCGAGCTGGAGCGCCCGCTCCGTGTCGCCGGCGGCGTGGTGAGCGAGCGCCGCCAAGGAGCGCCGGCAGCAGCCTGGGGCGATCGCGCCCAGCGGTGCGTTCTCCGCCTCGCCGGCGGGCTCCACCGGCTCGGACCGCGCCAGCGCGACGGCGAGCTTCAAGCAAGCGAGCGTCGGCGCCGTAGTCTCGCCGTCGTCGCGCAGCTCCGCCAGCGCCTCGTCCACCGCCTCGCCGCAGTCGCGCGCGGTCTCTGTCACCACCAGCGCCGTGAGCAGGTCCGAGCGGATCCGTCGCCGCAGTACGGTGAGTGGCAGGTCGGCGAGCAGGCCAAGCGCCGCAAGCGCGTCGGCGTGCGCCACGTCCAGCATCCCGCGCGCGAGCGCGAGCTGAGCCTGCAGCGCGTGGGCCACGAGCCCGGGAGCGTGGCGGCCGATCACGGTCTCGGTCAGATGACCCGCGTCGGCCAGTAGGGCGGCGCGCGCTGCGAGGTAGTCGGCAGCGTCGGCGAAGTCGCCTCGAGCGTGAGGTGAGCCGTCGCCGATTGCGCGCCCGCAGAGCTCGGCCACGTGCCGCGCGTCGGCAGCTCCCGTCAGCGCCAGCTCCGACGCGTACACGGCCAGCAGCACGCGCTCCGGAGCCGTGTCGCCCGTCAGGCGCTCGATCGACGCGCCCAGGCCCTCGAGCTCCGGCTGCGGCGCGCCCCTGCACACGCGCAGCAGCGCGGCCGCGGCGGGGAGGCGCAGCTTGAGGTCCGGCTCGCCCGGGGGCGCGCTCAGCGCTTCACCGTCGAGGAGCTCGAGAGCCGCGTCCCAATCGGCGGTGGCGGCGAGGGCCTGCGCGTAGGCGAGGGTGGCGTCCACGCGGTCGGCGGGCGTGGGGGCTGACTCGAGCGCCGCGCGGGCGTGCTCGACCGCCGACTCGGCGTAACCCGAGTCGAGCTCGAGCTCGGCGAGCTGGACCAGCACCGCGCTGCGGGCCCCGGCTTCGTCGAGCTCGCCGAGAGCGCGCGCGAGGAAGCGGCGCGCGCGCGTCGGGGCGCCCTGGTCGACGGCGCGGCCCGCGGCCTGTCTCAGCACGTCGCCCAGGCTGGGGTCGCCGGCCGGCTCGCAACTGAGGAGGTGTCCGGCAGCCAGCTCGCGGTCCCGAGGGTCCGGACCGGTCGCTCCGCCGCACAGCAGCGCCGCCGCCTGCTGGTGGAGCTCGGCCCTCTCGCGCGAGGAGAGCGTGTCGTACAGCGCCTTCCGCACGATCGGGTCGGCGTAGCCCACGCTCGCGTCGTCGCGCAGAAAGCCCGCCCGGACGAGGGCGTCGGCGGCGTCGCGCGCCGCGTCCTGGTCGACGCCGGCGAGCGCGGTGGCCTGGGCCAGCGACGCGTCGCCCAGCACCGCCGCGGTGCGCGCGAACTGCTGAACCGTCTCGGGGTGGCGCCCCAACCGGGCCACGACCTTCCTCCGGACCGACTCGGGCGTAACGGCGGCGATCGCCTCGCCGCAACGCGGGCCCACCGGCACGGCGCGCAACTGCAGCCCGGCCACGAGCTCGGTGACGAGGAAGGGCTGGCCACCGGTCTGCGCGTGGACGGCCTTCACGGCGTCGTCGTGGGGCTGCGTGCCGGTCGCGCGCCGCAGTAGCTCGCGGATCCCGGCCGGGCTGAGCGGCGAGGGGGTGAGGAAGAACGTCTCGGGCTTGCCCGCCAGCGCCTGCAGGCGTCCCGCCCGCACGCCCGGCTCGCCGCGGCGCCAGGCGGCGATGATCGTCACTGGCAGCTGGCTGGCCCGGTGGCCGAGGAAGCAGAGGAAGTCGAGCGACGGACGGTCGCACCACTGCAGCTCGTCGACGGCGACCAGCAGCGGGCTGGTGGTCGCGAGCCGCGTGACCAGCCGCTGCACGCCCTCGATCTGGTCGAAGCCCGCGCCCGAGGCGCGTGGCTCGGGCGGCCCGATCCCGAGCGCCGACTCCGCCGCCGGGCCGCCGTCGCTCAGCACCGACCGGCGCTGGTAGGGAGGCAGCTCCGCGAGCCGCGCCTCCAGCAGCTGCCGCACGACCCCGAAGCCATAACCTCGCTCGAGCTCGCTGCCGCAGGCCTCGAGCACGGCGATCCCCTTCGACTTGGCCTCGAGCACCGACGCCCGCAGCAGACTCGACAGCCCGATTCCGGCCTGGCCGTAGACGATCACGAAGCGGCCGCGGCCGTTCTCGGCGGCGGCCAGCGCGTAGTCGATCACCTCGCGCTCGTCCTCGCGCTGGACGAGCGCCGACCACCCTTCAAACGGGCCGGCTGTCATGGCGAGCCGCTACACCAGGGGGTCGGAGGTGCATTCGAACAACCGTGGGCCTCGATTGGAGCCTCGCGAGCAAAGCGTTGAGTGGCTTCGCCGAGCCTAAGCGATCCCTTGCGCAGTCCGCAAGCGGCCGAACGTAGGTACGCGGCCCCAAAGTTGGGGTGGCAGCACCCGGTGCACGCGCCGCACCCGCTGTTTACGGTTGACGTTCCCTGACCTTTTCCTCGAACCAGGAGCGAAGCGATGACCGACGAGGAACGCAGTCAAGAAGGCGCCGAGGAGCCGATCGAGGACCTCGAGGCACCGGCCGGGTCACAAGGCGACGTGGTCGGCGGAGCCCAGTGCCTCCAGCCGACCTGCGCGCCCGACAGCAACGTGGCCGTCGAGTGCAGCCAGATTTCGAAGACCTGCAAGGCGACCCAGTGGGGCTGCACGGGCAGAACCAGCGTGATCGTGATCCACGAGCAGTAGCCGCTTAGCTGCGGCGCGGCCGCGCATCCGGGGCGGCCGCGCCGCTGGCAAAGGCGCAACCCAGCTTGCGCCTAGCACCACTGGTTCGGTACCCCGGCGAGAGCTTGGGCTAACGCGCCAGTCGCGGCAGCGTAGGCGACGTCACTTCGCTCGCGTGTGCGGGAGCGTGAAGCGGAACGCGCTGCCGCCCCCTTCCGCCGGCTCCACCCAGATCCGGCCGCCATGGGCCTCGACGATCCGCCGGCACATGGCGAGGCCGATGCCGATGCCGTCGGCTCCGCTGTGGCTCCCGCGCGAGAAGAGCCCGAAGATCCGGCTGGCGTCTGAGGGCTCGACGCCGATGCCGTTGTCGCGCACGCTCACAATCCATTCCCGGCTGCCGCGCTGCGCCGAGACCTCGACGTGCGGCGGCGCGTCCGTCCTGAACTTGAGCGAGTTGGCAACGAGGTTCTGCAGCACCCGGCGGAGCTGCTGCGGATCGCCCTCGATCTCGGGGAGGTCGCCGGCCTCGATCGTCGCCCGCTCCTCGTCGAGGCGCGCGCGCAGATCCTGCTCGACCTCGTGCATGAGGGCGCTGAGGGCGACCGGCTCGATCTGCAGGATCCCCACCCGCGCGTAGGCGAGCACGCAGTCGATCAGCTCGCGGGCGCGCGCGTTGCTCGCGTGGAGCTGTTCGAGCACTTCGGGCGGTGGCGGCTCCGAGGCATGCCGCTCGAGCAGCGTCACGAGCAGAGCCATCGCCATGATCGGCTCGCGCAGATCGTGCGCCACGACCTCGGCGTAACTCCGCAGCTCGGCCTCCATCCGGCGCTGCTCGGTCACGTCGGTGAGGAAGGTCACCAGCCCGTCCCCGAGCTTCATCGTCCGCTCGACGAACGTGCCGAGCATGTAGCCGTCGCCAAACGGCGTGTCGTAGGTGATCTCCTGCACCCACGGCTCGCCGAAGTCGACTACGCGCGTGTACGCACGGAAGGCCGTGCTGTCGCGCATCTGCGGCAGCGCCTGGAGCAGCGTGTACCGGTCCGGCGTGGCCGCGGGAAGACGAAAGCTGCGCAGAATCGCCGGGTTCCCATAGCCGAATGCGAAGTCGACGATCCGCCCCTCATCGTCGCGGATCGCCCACAGCACCCCCACGAGCTCAGGGAAGCCGTCGAGCACCGCGCGAAAGCCCTCCGCGCCGGGCCGGCCGAGGACTCCGACGAGCCTCGGATCGTCGCCCCAGCGTTCCTGCTCGACCTTTAGACCGACTTCCGCTCCACCCACACTCGCCAGCATAGGGACGGCTACGCCTGGCCGGTCTCGAAGCGGGCGATCTGGTCGCCAGCCAGCTCGAACCTCCATCTGGTGCGCATCTCGCCCCAGGTCGAGTTCGAGTACCTGGCGATCAGCGAGAGCCCATCTTCCGCCTCGGATTCCACGTCCATGTGCCCGTTCGAGGAGAAGATCTCGCGCTCCGTCCACTCTCCGAGGTCGCGTTCCGACCCATCGTCCGACATCGTCGCGTCAGAAGCCAGCACGGCGAAGAACGCTTGCTTGTCGCCGGCATTGAGCGCCGCGGCGAACCGTCTGACGACCGGGTTGGACGGCTCCATCTGGGACATGCTCCCACTCGGACGAGCCGAAGACCGCGAAGAGCCCGCTACCTCCTGCAGGCGATGCGCGGCCCGTCAGCAGCTGCTCTTCTTGTCCGTCCCGGAGCACGAGTCGTTGCCCCCGCCCCCGCTGTCCTTGTCGTTGCCGCCACCGCCGGAGAGCTTGTCGTTCCCGGAGCCGCCGGAGAGCTTGTCGGCGCCCGCGCCGCCGGAGAGCTTGTCTTTGCCCGGGCCGCCCGATTCGGTGTCCTTGCCCGCGCCGCCCGACTCGGTGTCCTTGCCGGCCCCTCCGGAGATCGTGTCCTTGCCGTTCTGGCCGTAGAGCTTGTCGTTGCCATTCCCGCCCGAAATCCGGTCGTTCCCCGACCCGCCGCAGATCACGTCGCTCCCGGACAGGCCGGTGATCTTGTCGTTGCCGCCGAGCCCCACGATGACGTCGGACTTGCGCGTGCCCTTGAGCGTGTCGCGGCCCTTCGTGCCCACGATCGTCGCCTTCTTGCCGCCACAGCGCACGACCGTTGCGCCCGGGCCGCCCGGCCCGCCGGGCCCGCCCCCGCTCCCGGGCAGGTCTCCCAGCAGCCGCACGACGACCGTCTGCCCGAGGGCGTTGTTCCCGGCCAGGACGATCTTCCCGTCAGGCTGGATCGCCATCGCGCTCGGCTGCGATGCGGCGGGGAAGTCGACCGTCACCTTCCCGCCGTTCCCGAACGTGGAGTCGAGCGCGCCGGCCGGCTGGAAGCGGGCCGCGCCGAAGGCGGTCCCCGTCGCCGATCCGCCCAGCACGATCTTCCCGTTTGCCTGCAGGCCCATCGCGCTCGCGAAGTTGCTGTCGCCGAAATCCGCGAAAACGCTGCCGCCGCCGAAGGTCGAATCGATGACCCCGGAGGAGGTGAGCCGCGTGAGCGCGAAGTCTGTGCCGGGGCCGCCGAAGGCGCCGACGTCGACCTTCCCATCCGGCTGCACCGCGACGTCGACGGCCTCGTCGTCCGTGTTGGCACCGTAGCCGAAGGTCAGCCGCCCGCCGTTGCCGAAGGCCGGGTCCATGCCGCTGCCGTTCGCGAGCGTCCGGGCCACCGCCACATCCGCGCCGGTGCCGTCGCCGACGAAACCGTCGACCACGACCTTCCCGTCAGGCTGCAGCGCCAGCCGCGCCACGGACTCGTTGCCGTTGACGGCGAACAGGTCGCCCGTACCGTTGCCCCAGGAGTCGTCGTGCGTGCCGTCGGCGTTCAGCCGGTCGACGAAGGAGGTGGGATCGCCCGCGAAGCTGTTGGTGCCCGCGTAAACGATCCTGCCCGCCGGATCGAGGGCGAGGTCGAAGGCCTGGCCTGCATGGGCCCGCGCGATGCCGACGCTCTCGTGCACCGGGCCGGCGCCGCTCGCCGGGTCGAACGAGGCATCCGGCGTGCCGTTTGGATTGAGGCGAAGGAACGTCGCGAAGCTCTCGCTGTTCGGAATGGTGCTGCCTCCCGCGACCACGATCTTGCCGTCGGGCTGGATCGCGACCGCGTTGGCGAGATCCTGCGAGTTGGCGCCGGAGGTGACCGCGTTCACGACCGCGGCGCCGCCGTTGCCGAAGCCCGTGTCGGGTGAGCCGTCGGGGTTCAGGCGAGCGACCGCGAAGTCGTCATTCGCCGTGCCAACCAGCACGATCTTCCCGTCCGTTTGGATCGCGGTGTCGGCGACGGCGATCTGCAACCCGCCGGGGAGCGTGGTCAGCTTCCCAGTTCCGTTGAAGCTCGGGTCGAGGTCTCCGGGCGCCGCAGAGGCGGCTGTCACACCCACCGCCATCGCGACAACAGCAAGGACCAATATCAGGGCGCGCCGGTTTGATGGGGGCATCGAGCGACCCTAACCGCTGGAGGGCCCGCGGGTCCAGTCGGCGATCCAGCCGCTACCGATCGATCTGACCGGCCGACGGCTTGACGTTCTGGCTGGACCCGAACAGGTCGTTGGCCACCAGCTGCCGCACGAGCAAACGATCGGCGCCAGCCATCTCGTCGGCAACGATAAATCCCGACCGTTGGAAAAACGGCAACGCGCGCACGCTGGGCGACAGCACCAGGCGCGCATAGCGACGCTCATCGGCGGCGGTGATAATCGCAGTCAGGAGCGCCGAGCCGATGCCCCGGTTGCGTACGTCTGCCCGTACGAACACATTGCCGACGTAGCCCCAACGGGAGTCCGGCTGTCCTGGGCGAGGCATCCGTCGGTACTCGAGCACAGAGGCCATGCCGACCGGCGAGCCGTCAAGCCTGGCAAGCCAACTCGTGCGCCGGTCACCCTCCTCCGCAAGCCAGTCAGCGATGCGTCTCTCGAAATCTGCGTCCTGCCCAGCGCCGTCGCTGCAGAGTGCACGCAACGCCGCGATCGCGGCCGCGTCGGCCGCCCCCGCTACTCGCACTACGAGACCAGCCACTTCCGAAGTCATCATGAATTCCTTGCGCTGCCTCACGAGGCAACCCGGTGGCTCAGCCGGATGGCCTAGTCAGCCCACCAGTCGCGCTGGCCCTCGACATCTTCGCGCGGAGCCTGGCCGAGATTGGGCGCGCCGATGACGAGGATCTCGAGGCCCTCCGGCCCGGCTTCGTAGCCTCGCCAAGTCCCGGGCGGGACACGCACCACGTCCCACTCGATGAGGTCGACGATCTCGGCGTCGAGTTTCATCCGCCCGCTGCCGCGCACGACCACGTACACCTCCTCCTGCTTCTTGTGCGTGTGGCCGTACGGAAAGCGATAGCCGGGAGGAACGCGCTGATAGCTCAGGCCGGATTGCTCGAGCTCGAGCGCCTCGGTCGCCAAGCGGAACTCCAGATCCGGCGCGCCGTCGAACCTGGACCCGACGTCCTCCAGGTCCTCCTTGAGGTTCCTGAGTGTGAACGGCACGGCCGCAATCCTACGGTGCATTGCTGGCTGGGCCCCGACCGAATGGGTACTGCTTCCCACCCGCCCGCCAGGTGACATCAGTCGGTTGGTGTGGTGCCGGGCGGAGCGGCTGTGCCGGTGTCGATCTCCTGTGCGCGCTTCGTCGCCTCGGCTCGCCGGCCTGGTGAGAGCACGCCTGACCCGCTCGATTGACGTCCTCGAGGGCGAAGCGCGCCGACCAGAAGTAAGGCCAGACGGTGCGGCGCGCTGGCTCGCGGCGGGCTAGCCTATGGTCGTTCCCGTCGACGACAAAGAGCGGCTCTCCCTCACGGTCGGATGCAGCTTCGGCTTCGAGACGCCGCAGGCGGTCTCGGCCGTGCTCCAGGTCGC
>DASXNY010000019.1:0-37087 GCA_036494715.1 Thermoleophilaceae bacterium | reverse complement strand
CTCCTCCTTGAGGTTGAGCCGGATCGAGCGCTTGCCGCGGTTGAGCGCGAGGTAGAGCGCGGACTTGGCCGAGTCCTCCGCGCCGTCGTAGTACGGCGGCGACCAGCGGATGTAGTCGCCCATGCCGGTGTCCTCGACCTTGAGCACCTCCGCGCCGAAGTCTGCGAGCAGGAGCGAGCAGAAGCCGCCGGGCAGGAGCCGGGAGAGGTCGAGCACGCGGACGTCTTCGAGCGGCTTGCTCACGCGGCCGCTCGCTTCGGCGTGCCGAGCAGCTCACGCGTCTCGGCCACCGTGGCGGGGCGGCGGCCGACGTCCTCGACCATCTTGCGCGCCTGCGCGATCAGGTCGCCGTTCGAGCGGGCCATCTCGCCGTTCGGCAGGTAGAAGTTGTCCTCGAAGCCGGCGCGCACATTGCCGCCGAGCGAGAGCGCCGCGGCGATCAGTCCCCACTGGTCGCGCGAGATGCCGATCACGCCCCAGTTGTTGGGACCGTCGGCGCCGCCGGGCACCTCGCTGGCCATGTGCCCGAGGTTCTTGGCGGTAGGCCGGATGCCGCCATTTACCCCCATTACCAGGGAAATCTGCAGCGGCTCCTTGAGCAAGCCCATGTCGAGGAAGGGGTCGAGGTTGGCGAGGTGGCCGGTGTCGAAGCACTCGTGCTCGGGCCGGATGCCGAGCTCGACCATCGTCGTGAGGAAGGTCCGGATCGTTTCGAAGCTGTTCTCGAACACGGTCGTGAAGACGAAGTCCTTGCGCCGCTTCGAGTACTTCGCGTAGTTCATCGAGCCCATGTTCAGCGCGGCGACGTCGGGCACCAGCTCGCGCAGGTACTCGAGCCGCTTCTCGATCGGGATGCCGATCGCACCGGTCGAGTAGTTGACGATCACGTCGTCGACCGCGCCGAGGATCGCCTCGGTGATGTTCCGGAAGTCCTCGACCTCGAAGCTCGGCGACCCATCCGGCTTGCGGGCGTGGATATGGATCATCGCCGCGCCCTCGTCGACGGCCCGCTTAGCCTCGGCGGCGTACTCCTCGGGCGTGTAGGGGATGCCGGGGCACTGGTCGCGGTTGGCAACAACGCCGCTTATTGAGTTGGTGATTATCGCGGGGTCGCTGACGCTCAAATCGACCGCTTGCTCGGGTGATTGGTGATTGGTGATTGGTGATTGGGCTTTTGCTCGTCGCCGTGTGGAGGGACGAAATGTTCGACGGCTGCACTTATGGAGGTGTGCAAACCCAGGGTTTCGAGCAACTCGACGTGTACCGCCTTGCCGCGCAGCTGTCGGACGAGATCCACGCTGCGGTCAGGCGGTGGGAGAAGGTGGATCTCTGGGCCAGCGGGATGCAGACCATGCGCGCCGCAGATTCGATAGGAGCCAACATCGCTGAGGCGATAGGCCGCGGATCCCGGCCAGATCAAATCCGGTTTTTGTTCATCGCTCGTGGATCCACACTTGAGCTTCAGCACTGGGTTGCGCGCGCCCAAGCTCGAGACCTTCCTTGCCCGCCAACGGCGAGAGCGCGTGCAGATCGGGTCGGCCGAATGCTCAACGGCCTCATCGAGAGCCTCAAGAGCGCCCGCGTCTAAGTACCAATCACCAATCACCAATTACCAATCACCTACACGGGCATTACGCCGTGCTTCTTCCATGGCCGCTCGACGCGCTTCGTCTGTGCCATTTCAAGAGCCCTGATGACCGTCGGTCTTGTTTCTCTCGGATCGATCACGTCGTCGATCATCGCGTTGCCCGCCGCGATGTAGGGGTCGATCGTCTTGCGGATTCCCTCGATCATCTGGGCGCGCGTCGCGTCGGGGTCCTCGGAGGCCTCGATCTGCTTGCGGAAGATGATGTTGACCGCGCCCTCCGGTCCCATCACGGAGATCTCGGCGCTCGGCCAGGCAACGATCAGGTCGGGCTCGTAGGCCTTGCCGCACATCACGTAGTAGCCGGCGCCATACGCCTTGCGGATCACCACGGTGACCTTCGGCACGGTGGCGCGCGACACCGCGTACAGCATCTTCGCGCCGTGCCGGATGATCCCGGCCTGCTCGACCTTCGTGCCGACCATGAAGCCCGGCACGTCCTGAAGGAAGACGAGCGGAATGCCGAACGCGTCGCAGAGGTTGATGAAGCGCGCGGCCTTGTCGGCGGAGTCGTTCTCGAGGATGCCGCCGAGGTGCCTCGGCTGGTTGGCGACTATGCCGACGGGCCGGCCGCCCATGCGCGCGAGGCAGGTGATGATCGTGCGCGCCCAGCGCGGCTTGAGGTCGAACCAGGCCCCGTCGTCGACGATGCGGCGGATCACGTCGTACATGTCGTAGGGCTTGCGCGGCGAGTCGGGCAGCACGTCGAGCAGCTCCTCGTCCATGCGCTCGATCGGGTCGGTAACCGGCCGGCGGAGCGGCGGGGCCTCCTCGCAGTTCTGCGGGAAGAACGACAGGTACTCCTTGATCGCGGCGACGCACTCCTCGTCGGAGCCGACCTCCAGGTCGCCGACGCCGGAGATCCGCGTGTGCACCTTCGAGCCGCCGAGCTCCTCCTGCGTCACGTCCTCGCCCGTGACCGCCTTGGTCAGGTACGGGCCGGCGAGCGCCATCGAGCCCCTGCCCTTGACCATCGGCACGAAGTCGGCAAGCCCGGGGATGTACGCGGTGCCCGCAGCGCACGGACCCATCAGCGCGGCGATCTGCGGGATCACGCCGCTCATCACGACCTCCTCGCGGAAGAGGTGGCCCGAGCCGGCGAACAGCGAGCCCGCCGCCTCCTGGATGCGCGCGCCGGCGGAGTCGAGCAGCCAGATGAACGGGATCCGCTTCTGCAGCGCCAGCTCGCGCAGGCGCGCGACCTTGAGCTCGCCGGTCATGCCCATGGAGCCGGCCATCACCGTGAAGTCGTAGGCGCAGACGGCCACGAGCCGCCCGTCGACCCTGCCGTAGCCCGTGATGACGCCGTCGGCCGGTGCGTCCTTGCCCTCCATCGCGCGCTGGGAGAAGTGCGGGCGGCCGTGGATGCCGAGCTCGCTGAAGGTGCCGTCGTCGATCAGGAGGGCGAGCCGCTCGCGCGCGGTGAACTTGTCGTCGGCGTGCTGGCGCTCGATCTTCTCGGGGCCGCCGCCGAGCTTGGCCTGCTCGCGCCGCTCATGCAGGTCGTCGACGAGCGAGCGCAGCGGCGGGCGCGCGACGAGCTCGCCGGCGCCCGCGCGCGGGGCGCCGGCCTCAGTTTGCGACACGGGCACCTCTCTCGACGGCGTCGAGCAACGGGTCGAGCACGTGGATGGCGACCGAGGCCGCCTCCTGGCGCTCGAGCTCGTCCTCCGGGGCATCGAAGGCGGTGACCTCGAAGCCCACCACCTCGCACTCGCCGGCCACCGCCTCGAGCAGGTCGTAGAGCTTGTCCGGCTGAAGGCCGCCCGGCGCCGGCACCATCGTCGCCGGGAACGCGTCCGGGTCGAGCACGTCGAGGTCGAGGTGCACGAAGATCGGCGCGCGGTCGAGCGCGTTCTGGGTGAAGACGAGCGTCTCGAGCGAGGCGCCGATCACCGTCGCCGGGCTCTTCTCGAGCAGCTCTCGCTCGGGCGCGTCGAGATCGCGCACGCCGGCGAGGACCACGCGCGCCGGGTCGATCGGATCGGCCAGCCCCGTGTCCCAGACGCCGCAGGCGCCGGCCAGGCACATCCCGCCGAGGTAGCCGCTGCCGGAGGTCTCGGGCGTGTTGTAGTCGCCGTGCGCGTCGAGCCAGAGCACCTTGGCGTCGGGGCGGCTCTTGAGCGCCGCCTTGAGCGTGGTGATGGCGATCGAGCACTCGCCAGCGAGCAGCACGGGGGCGTTGCCGCCGGAGAGCGCGTCGTCCACCTGCCCGCCCGCCTCGAGCAGGCAGCCGCGCGAGCTCGCTAGGTCCTCGCGCCAGTCGCCCACCTTGGGCGAGGACGGCGTGCCGATGTCGCGCGCCTCCTGGCCGAGGCGCTTGGCGAGCAGCGGGGCCAGCGCCTCGACGCCGCGTGCGGCGCCGGGCGTGCGGTCCGAGGTCCGGCAGCGGTGCGCGATCAGCGAGACGCCGCTCATCGGCCCGTCCACTGCGGGTCGCGCTTCTCGAAGAAGGCCGTCACGCCCTCGGTGACGTCGTCGGTGGAGAGCGCGACCGTGAGCTGCGAGCGCAGGTAGTCGAGTGCGTCGAGGAACGCCATGTCCTGCTGCCGGAACATCGCGTCCTTGCCGAGGCGCATGATCAGCGGCGACTTCGACGCGAGCTTGTTCGCCCACTCCTCCACCGCGGCGTCGAACTCCTCTGCCGGCACGACCCTGTTCACGATGCCGGCGGCCAGCGCGTGCTTCGCTTCGACCCGCTCGCCGAGCAGCAGCAGCTCGTTCGTCTTCTTGCGCGGGACGTTGCGGTAGATCAGGGCCATGATCATGAACGGGAAGACGCCCACGTTGATCTCGGGAGTGCTGAACGTGACGCCGTCCTTCGCGACCACGAGGTCGCAGGCGAGCGCGATGCCGAACGCTCCAGCGATCACGTGACCGCTCGCCGCGCAGATCGAGGGCTTGCCGAGCTCACCGAGCAGCCGGAAGACCTGGATGAAGCGGTCCGAGCCCAGGTGTTTGTGTACGAGCGGGACGTCGGCGTCGAAGCCGGCGAGGTTGGCACCCGAGGACCAGATCTTCTCGTGTGAGGAGGCGAGCACGACGCAGCGCACGGCGTCGTCGTCGCGGGCGGCCTCGAGCGCGGCAATCAGCTCGCCGAGCAGTTCGGCAGATAGCGCGTTCCGGGTATCGGGCTGGTTGAGCGTGATCGTCGCGACGCCGGTGTCCGAGACGTCGTAGAGGATCGTGTCGTAGGTCAAGAAAGCTCCCGTTGGAAGTGGGAAGTTCTACTCCTTACATTGACGCAATGTTCGGTGCCGGCGTCAACTCGTTGCGCCCGCACCATACATTTGCGGTAGTCGAGCCCGAGGGGGCGCGTGCGACGCCTGCGTGAGCACCAGTTCGTAACGGTCGAAGTCGACAGGCCCAACGCCAGCATCGAATGCCTGGTCCTCGCGATCGACGGCGGCGAGGCCACGCTCGAGCCGGTGCAGGTGAACCAGCTGCTCACCGTGCCGACCCAGGGCGCCTCGGCGCTGCTCACATTCGAGTACCGCTCGCAGTTGATCTCGCTGCGCGGGACCGCCCGCCGCGACGACATCTCGGACGACCTGCGCTTTAGTGTCACCGACCGCGTGACGGTGCCGCAGCGGCGCCGCTACGCCCGCGTGGACGTTGCCCTGCCGGTCAAGCTCACACCCGACGGCGGGGCTCCGATCGACACCGTTTCGCGCGACCTGAGCGCCGACGGCGTGCTCGTCGAGGAGCTCATCTCCCCGTCCGAGCTGACCTTCCGGATGGAGCTGACGGTGCCGGACGATGGCCCGCCGATCATCGGCGAGGCGCACATCGTGCGCAACGTGGGCGGCGGCACGGCCATCCGCTACTCATCGATCCGCGCCGAGGACCGGCAACGGCTCAAGCAATTCGTGGCGGCGAGGAAGCGGGCGGTGCTGGCGGAGATGCGGGCGCGGGAGGCGAATTAGTTGTTGGTTCTTGGTTCTTGGTTCTTGGTTGTTGGTTTGCTCGGGTCCGGGTTGTGTTGATCAGCCCGTTCAGCATGCGGCCGACTTCGTCGGCTCTGGTGTGTATGTCGTGGGGAAGGAAGAGCCCGCGGGCTGTTGCTCGCGTGATCCAGTGACGTAGCTCGTGGAGCGAGCCGCGGGCCATGACATAGAAGCGGAGCTGCTCCCGGAACGTACGTCGCCCGGTCCCTTCGGCGATGTTCGCAGCAACGGAATCGGCTGCTCGAATCAACTGGATGCCAGCACTCCACGCATCGAGCGGATCCCATCGCTTGACGCAGGTATGGATATCGTCGGCAAACGAGCCAGCCCGCTGATATACGACGAGCTCGTTGAACGCGCGGAACACACATCTATAAGGCCCCGAGGAAATGAGACTCGCCCCCAAGCCCAAGAACTAAGAACTAAGAACTAAGAACCGAGAACCGAGAACCGAGAACCGGACAACTAGATAGTAAGAAGTGCCACTGTTTACTTTGGCGGCGCTGTGAGTTAGCCTGCCGCCACCCCGTCCGATCCGAGGAGGAGCCGTCGCGTCATGGCAACCGCCGCAAATGTCCTGAAGCCGGACTTCACGAGCCGCAAGAGGCACTTCATCTTCACCGAGGAGCACGACCGGCTCCGGGAATCGATCGGGCGCTTCGTCGAGAAGGAGCTGGCGCCGCACGCGGAGGAGTGGGAGGAGACGACGTTCCCGGACTCGATCTTCCCGCGCATGGGCGAGCTGGGCTTCCTCGGTCTCTCGTATCCCGAGGAGTACGGCGGGCAGGGCGGTGACTACTACTGCAACATCGTCCTGGCCGAGGAGATGGCGGGATGCAACTCGGGCGGGGTCGCGATGGGGGTCGCGGTGCACACGGACATGGCGACGCCGCCGGTGTTCCTGTTCGGCACGGAGGAGCAGAAGCAGCGCTACCTCGTGCCGAGCATCAAGGGCGAGAAGATCTCCTGCCTCGGCATCACCGAGCCCGACGCGGGCTCGGACGTATCGGGCATCAAGACGCGCGCGGTGCGCGACGGCGACGAGTACGTCATCAACGGGTCGAAGACGTTCATCACGAACGGCCACCGCGCCGACTTCATCGTGCTCGTGACGAAGACCGACCCCGACGCCGGCTACGACGGGTTTACGCTCTTCCTCGTCGACATGGACTCGGAGGGCGTGATCCGCGAGAAGCGGCTCGAGAAGCTCGGCATGCACTCCTCGGACACGGCGCTGCTCGCCTTCCAGGACGTGCGCGTGCCGGCAGACGCGGTGCTGGGCGAGATCGGCAAGGGCTTCTACCACATCATGTGGGAGCTCCAGGGCGAGCGGCTGATCGGCGCGGCGGGCTGCGTCGCGGGCGCCCAGCGGAGCTTCGACAAGACGATGAAGTACGCGCTCGAGCGCAAGGCATTCGGCCGCGAGATCGGCCATTTCCAGGCGATCCGCCACAAGTTCGCCGAGATGGCGGTGAAGATCGAGACCGCGCGGCAGATGGTCTACACCACCGCCTGGCGCTTCCAGAACGGCGAGTATCCCGTGCGCGAGATCTCGATTGCCAAGCTGTACGCCGCGCGCGTTGCGGTGGAGGTCGCCGACGAGTGCATCCAGATCCACGGCGGCGCCGGCTACATGAAGGAGGTCGGGATCGAGCGCGCCTGGCGCGACGCCCGCCTCAACCGCATCGGCGCCGGCACGGACGAGATCATGCTCGACGTGATCGGGCGGTCGTACGGCTTGTAGATACTTGCGCCGTGTCGGCCGACGACGTCGAGGTGGTGCAGGCCATGAACGAGCCCTGGAGCGGGCGGGACGTGGCCGCGGAGCTGCGGGATCAGCTCGCTGCCGTCGACGAGAACGACGCCGAAGCCATGCTCGAAGCGATGCGGGGCTTCATCGCTCAGACTCCGAGCTGGCAGCACCTGCACCCAGAGATCGTCTGGGACGCGGGCGGGATGTTCGGGTGCGCGCGCGGCCTCGACGAGTTCGCCTTGTTCTGGCCGGAGTGGGCCGGGCTGTGGGAGAGCTACGTCCCTCACATGCTCGAGTACCGAGACCTCGGCGGCTGGGTGCTCCTCCCCGCGAGGGTCGAGGCCCGCGGGCGCGACGGGATCGCCGTCGAGATGCTCATCTTCCAGCTGTTTCAGGTACGCGATGGGAAGGTGGCCGTGATGCGGGCGTTCATGTCCGAACGTGCGGCGCTGGCCGCGGCCGGCGCATGACCTTTTCCACCACCACGGCCACCAGCGCACGTCGCCCGCTGCCACCGTTCGGCGACGAGCACGAGGAACTGCGCGAGTCGATCAGGCGCTTCGTGGAGACGGAGCTGCGCCCACACGCGCGCGAGTGGGAGGAGGCGCAGTGGTTCCCGAACCATGTCTTCACACGCATGGCCGAGCTCGGCTTCCTCGGGCTGAAGTACCCCGAGGAGCACGGCGGCCAGGGCGGCGACTACCTCCACGACGCCGTGCTCGCCGAGGAGCTGGCGCGCTGCGGCAGCGGCGGGCTGGCCGCCGGAATCGGGGCGCACATCTCGATCGCGACGCCGCCGATCTGGAAGTTCGGCTCGGAGGAGCAGAAGCGGCGCTGGCTCGCTCCCGCGATCGCCGGCGAGAAGATCGCCGCGCTCGGGATCACCGAGGCCGACGCGGGCTCGGACGTCGCCGGCCTGCGCACGCGCGCGAAGAAGGTGGACGGCGGCTACCTCGTCAACGGCTCGAAGACGTTCATCACGAACGGCGTGCGCGCCGACTTCGTGGTCACAGCCGTGAAGACGACCGAGGAGGGCGGCCACCGCGGCATCTCGTTCCTCGTGATCGAGAAGGGCATGGACGGCTTCAGCGTGTCGCGCAAGCTCGAGAAGCTCGGCTGGCACGCCTCCGATACCGGTGAGCTCGCCTTCGACGACGTCTTCGTGCCGGACGAGAACCTGCTGGGCGACGAGAACAAGGGCTTCTACCTGATCATGGCCAACTTCCAGTGGGAGCGGCTCGTGATGGCGCTCGGCTCTGTGGGCGGGATGCAGGTGACGCTCGACCGCGCGCTCACGTTCGCGAAGGAGCGCGAGACGTTCGGCAGGCCGATCGGAAAGCACCAGGCGATCCGGCACAAGCTCGCCGAGATGGCGGTGAAGGTGGAGACCGGGCGGGCGCTCACCTACCACGCCCTGCGCCTGTTCGCCGACGGCCAAGACGCGATCCGCGAGGTGACGATGGCCAAGCTGAAGACGCAGCGCGACGCCTTCGACGTCGCCGACGACGCCCTTCAGATCCACGGCGGCGCCGGCTACATGCGCGAGTACGAGGTGGAGCGCGCCGCGCGCGACGCACGCCTCGGCCCCATCGGCGGCGGCACCGACGAGATCATGAAGGAGATCCTCGGGAAGCTGCTCGGCCTCTGAGCGACGTCGTCAGTGACCCGAAAGCCGAGCGGGCCGGGTGGCATGCCTGGCAGCAGCTCGACCACCGGATCCAGTCTCCCGCCGCGGGCAAGCCGGCCGGTTGAAACCGGTAACGCTGGGTAGGAGCGCTCAGCGACCTCTCAGGCCCCGCTCGCAGCGGGCTCAGGTTCCTCGGGAACCGTGTGGGGTCACGCGAACCCGACTAGGAGTTCAGTTCCAAAATGGACATGACCGCGGCGCTGATCGTCAACACCGTTCTTGGCCTCGCTGCTTTCACGGGCATCTCCGGCCTGGCCGCCTGGGCCATCAGGACCGGGGAGCGAGGGAACCGACGGCGGCCCTTCGAGGAGGGTCGGCCGTCGCGTCCCGAACGCCGGACTGCGGCCACGGCGGCTCTGTAGAGCGACCGCCCAGCCAGCGGTAGAGCGCGACGAACACGAAGATCGCGAAGGGGATCGAGCCCGGGCCCCACATGATTCCGGCCGCGAGTTGCTGGTCGGCCAGCGCGGACAGGCCGCCCGGTCGCGAGCCGAGCTCGCTGTAGCCGGAGTAGAGCGGCGAGGGCGCGAACGCCAGCACCATCGCGAGCACCCAGCAGACGGTCGCCTCGAGCGTGACGTAGGCGACCCGCCAGGCCTCCGGCAGCCGCGCCTTGAGCGGCGGCGACTCGATCACCTGCGCCCAGAACAGCACCGCGAGGACGAGGAAAGAGACGTGCTCGAGGTCATGGATCCATTGGTGACGCAGCGTCGCGCCGTACAGGACCGGGACGTGCCAGACGGCGAGGTCCAGGCTGAAGAGGACCCAGACCGCCACCGGCGCCGCGAGCCGGCGCCCCACCGCGCGCGCCGCCCGCCAGCCCGGCGAACGCATGTACGCGGCCCCGAGTCCGCGGCGGGTGCTGAGCGGCAGCCCCTTCCAGATCGGGATCCAGGGCGCGGCGAGCACGAGCAGTGGGGCCGCCACCATCATCAGCAGCGCGTGCTGGACCATGTGGACCCAGAAGAGCCGGTCCGCCTCGTCGTCGATCACCGAGTCGAGCGCGAGGACAAGCGTCACCAGCCCGGACCAGAACGCGACCGCACGCCAGCCGAGGCCCGCACGGTGACCGGGCGCGACGACCCGCATGTGCCGCCGCCGCCCGCGCACATAGAGCAGCGCCACCAGCACCCCCAGCAGGAACGGAGGAGCGAGCGGTGAGGGCATCAGGTGTGCGCCGCCGCGAGCTTGCGCAGGTCGCGCGCCACCGCGTTCGCGGGGAACGGGTAGTTGAAGCCCGCGCGCTCGTTGCCCTCGCGGTCGATCAGATACACCGCGCTGCTGTGGTTCACGTCGCCGAAGGCCTGCTGCACGTCGATGCGGTAGTTGCGCCATACCGTCTCGAGCTGGCTGGGCGGCCCGCGCAGCCACACCCAGCGCCCGCTGAAGCCCCAGTGCGCGCCGGCCCGGCGGCTGCTCGCCACCGTGTCCTGCCACGGGTTCACGCTCACCACGAGCAGCCGCACGTCGGGCGCTGCGGCGCCGAGCTTGCCGAGCGCGCGGTGGATCGTGGGGCCCTCGAGAGTGCAGAGCAGTCTGCAGTGGGAATCCATGAAGGCGAGGAGCACGACGCTGCCGCGCTGACTCGCCAGCGACACGAGCCGGCCGTCCTGATCGCGTAGCGAGAACCCCGGGGCGGGCCGCTTGCCGGCCTTCCAAACCGCGTCGCCCGCCAGCGCGGGGCGCACGGGCTGGAGCGCGACCGGGGCCGCGTCCTGGCCGCCGCGCAGCGAACGCAGGGCGAGCGCGCCGCCCGCTCCCAAGCACAGGCACGTGGTCACGAGCAGCACGGTCGACGCCGCGCCGAGCGGCCACCAGGAGGAGGCGGGCGAGCCCGCGCTAGTGCTCATCCCGGTGACGCATGTGCCAGCGGTGACGCGGCGGCGCGGGATGCCGGGTGGTGGGGAGCGGCGGCCATCCACGCCTGGCCGCCAGCCACCACCACACCAACACGATCGCCAGCAGCGCGAGCGGGAGCACGAGGGTCAGGACGGCGCCGGAGGTCACGTGGCTGGCCGCCCCGCTGCCGCTCACATCGGCGATCACGATTGTGGCGAGCGCGGCCATCGGCTACCCGAGCAGCGGATCGATCGCCAGCGCCACGAACAGCAGCGCGAGGTAGAGCAGCGAGAAGTGGAAAAGGCGTCCGGCGCGGGCGGGCGTGAGATGCCGGCGCAGGTCGAGCGCGAGCCCGATCAGGCAGGCGTCTAAGAACAGTGCGGTGCCGAGGTAGAAGCCGCCCTCGCTCTGCCAGATGAAGGGCAGCGCGGTGACGCCCGCGAGCACCAGCGAGTAACGCAGGATCTGGCGCGCGGTCTCGCGATCGCCGCGCACCACCGGCAGCATCGGGATCCCGGCCGCGGCGTAGTCGCGCTTGATCAGAAGCGCCAGCGCCCAGAAGTGCGGCGGCGTCCAGAAGAACACGATCAGGAACAGGAACAGCGCGGGCAGGGTCAGGTCGCCGCGCGCGGCGGCCCAGCCCACGAGCGGCGGGATCGCGCCCGCGGCCCCGCCGATCACGATGTTCTGCGGCGTCGAGCGCTTGAGCCAGCCCGTGTAGACGAGCACATAGCCGAGGTTGCCCACCAGCGCGAGCAGCGCGGTGAGCACGTTGATCACGCTGGCGAGCAGCACGAAGGACAGCGCCGACAGCACCAGCCCGAACTCGAGCGCCCGCGGCGGCGCCACGCGTCCCGCCGCCACCGGCCGCGCGGCGGTGCGCTCACCCATGCGGGCGTCGAGGTCGCGGTCGAGCAGGTGGTTGAGGGCGCTCGCCCCGCCCGAGGCGAGCGCGCCGCCCGCGAGCAGCGCGGCGAGCTTGCCTAGGTCCGGCACCCCGCGCGCACCGGCGAACATGCCCGCGGCCGCGGTGAGCAGCAGCAGGCTCATGATCCGCGGCTTCGTGAGGGTCACGTAGTCGCGCCACGGCGCGGCGGGCAGGGCCTCACCCCGGTAGCAGGCCGCGGCGGCCAGGAGCCCTGCCCCGAACGCGAGCGCCGCAACGGCGAGGTGAAGGCCCACGGCCCAGTCCGTGCGCCCAGCTACGGCTACCGCGCCGCCCAGCGCGCTGTCGAGCGCGACGAGTCCGAGCGCCAAGCCCGCCGGCCGCAGCAGGCGCGGGTAGGCGAACCGCCCGGCCAGCACCAGCGCGACGAGCGGCGGGAACGCGGTGAACACGAGCAGGCGATGGGCGAGCCCGAGGTGAAGCGTGCCGCTGACGACGGCGAGCGCGGTGGCGAGCGCGGCGCCGAGCCCGGCGAGGCGCAGCCACGGTCCGGGCGCGTCGCCGGGACGCAGCTCGAGCTCGAGTCGCGGTCGCGCGGTCATACAACGAACAGGAGGACGTAGCCGATGATCCCGAACAGCACCGCGGTGTAGAGCACGACCGCGAACGCGTCTCCGGCCGGGCGGATCACCTCGAACGGCGCGGCGATGTCACCCGTCTCCGGCGCCACCTCCTGGGTGTGGGCGTGGAGCGACTGCGCCACCAGCGTCTCGAGCCACCCGAGCACGAGCAGCAGATTGATTCCGTAGAAGGCGTGCCAGCCGATGAACACGCTGGCGTAGCCGCCGCTCGTCGGCCCGAAGGAGATCGACGCGAGCTGGACGATCATCAGGACGAACGCGGCGAGCCCCAGCACGAGCGACGCGATCGCGGCCGCGCGCCAGCTGTGCTCGGTGCCGTCGCCGAGGCGCTTCACGCCGTAGAAGTAGGCGAGCGCGCAGCCCACGAGACAGACCAGCACCGCTGCGCCCACGCCGCTCGACGGGTCGACGTGCTTGGGGCGCCAGTCGCCGTTGCTGTTGAGCGTGCGCAGGTAGAAGTACGCGAACACGAAGGCGAGCAGCGCGAACGCCTGCGCCGCCGCCATCATGCGCGCACCCACCTGGAGGTTGCGCGCGAGTATCTCCGGCGGCTCGAGCTCGGCAAACGGGGCGACGACGGGCGCGTCGGACGAGCTCACGGCCCGCCTCCAGTCACCGGCGCGGGTGCCTTCAACAGCGCCACGGGCACCGCGTCGGGCACGCCGTAGTCATACGGGTCCGACTGGATCACCGGCGTGGCCTCGAAGTTCGTCACGGGCACGGGCGTCGGCAGCTGGAACTCGAGCCCGCGCGAGTGCCACGGGTTGGCCTCGGCGGGCACGCGGGCGATCACCATCGAGTAGACGAGGTTGACGAGGAACACGAGCATCGAGAGCCCGAGTAGGAAGGCCGAGATCGACACGAAGATGTTGATCCCCTGTAGGTGCGGCGCATAGGTCGAGACGCGCCGCGGCATGCCCAGCATCCCGGCCGCGAACAGCGGGGCGAACGTGAGGTTGAAGAACACGAACATGCCCCAGAAATGGACCTTGGCCAGCGTCTCGTTGAACTTCAGCCCGGTCATCTTCGGCAGCCAGTAGTAGGTGGCCGCGAACAGCGCGAACACCAGTCCGCCCATGATCGTGTAGTGGAAGTGGGCCATCACGAAGTAGCTGCCGTGCGTGCTCACGTCGCTCGGCACGTCCGACAGGAAGACGCCCGACAGGCCGCCGATCAGGAAGTTCGAGAAGAACGCGAGCGCGAACAGCATCGGCACGCTGAAGCGGATCTGCCCGCGCCAGAGCGTCGCCAGCCCGTTGAGGAAGATGAAGCCCGTCGGGATCGAGATCAGTTCTGTGGTGAGCATGTAGAAGGGCCGCAGGTCGGCGTTGATCCCGCTCACGAACAGGTGGTGCTGCCAGACCATGAAGCTCAAGAGCGTCACGCCCACCATGCCCGCGACGGCCAGCCGGTAGCCCCAGAGCGGCTTCCGCGAGAACACGGGCAGGATCTCGAGCACGACGCCGAAGCCGGGCAGCGCCAGGATGTACACCTCCGGGTGCCCGAAGAACCAGAACAGGTTGTCGTAGAGAAACGGGCTGCCGCCGGCGCTGGCGAGGAAGAACGACGTGTCGGCGGTGCGGTCGAGCGTGACCATCGACAGCGTGGCGAACAGCACGGGCGCCGCCAGCACCATCAGGATCGACGTGCAGATCACGCCCCACACGAAGATCGGCAGCCGGCTCCAGGTGAGCCCGGGCGCGCGCATGGTGAGCACGGTGGCGATCATGTTCGTGCCGACGATCGTCATCGACAGGCCGATCAGCCCGAACGCGAACAGGTAGGCGTCCATACCTGCGCGGGCCTCGTTGGCGAGCGGCGCGTAGCCGGTCCAGCCGGTGGGGAAGCCACCGAGCGCGACGGCCGAGAGCATGATGATCCCCGCCGGCGGGACGAGCCAGAACGAGAGCGACTCGAGGCGTGGGAAGGCCATCCGCCGGGCGCCGATCATGATCGGGACGAAGTAGTTCGCGAACGGCCCGAGGATGGCCGCCGACATCATCATCAGCATCATCGTGCCGTGGAGGCTGACTAGGGATAGGTACTGGTTGGCGTTCCAGAGGTTCTCGTTCGGCGTGAGCAGCTCGGCGCGGATGAACATCGCGTTGAGGCCCGCGATCAGGAAGAAGAACAGGACCGTGACGAAGTACTGGATGCCGACGACCTTGTGGTCGGTGCACAGCCGGAAGTAGCGCCCGGGCCCCGCCTCCTCCTTCTCCCGGAGCGATGGCGGACGGCCGATCATGCGGGCGAGCGGGTAGTTGAAGAAGCCGAGCCCGATCAGCCAGCCGAGCAGCGCGAAGAAGAAGCCCATGAAGAGCGCGAGGTCGTTCTGGTCGGTGCCGAGCTGGGAGTCCATGCCGACCGTGATGCGCGTGCCGACCCAGTGGCCTAGGAAGTAGCCGCCGACGCCGAGGACGAAGGCTGACGGCAGGTTGAGCCCGATCAGCCGTCGCCAGCGCATCTCAGCCCGCCCTCCTCAGCGGATCGGGGAAGTAGTGGGTGGAGTAGGGCGGCAGCACCTTGGTGTCGGGCGCGTTCGCGACCTGTTCCCGCCGGATCCACGCGGTGAATGCCGCCGGGCTCAGCACCACTCCGGTGTTGTGCATGTGTCCGTGCCAGAGGCCGCAGAGCTCGGCGCAGCGGATCTCGAACGTGCCGGTGTGACGCGGCCGCACGAAGGTGACGTTGTCGTTGCCGGGGATCGCGTCCGCCTTCACCCCGAGCTGGATCGCCCAGAACGAGTGGTTCACGTCGAGCGAGGTCACGTGCAGCTCCGTCACGTGCCCGGCGGGCAGGGCGAGCTGCGGGGTCTCCACTCCGCCGTAGCCCGGGTAGCGGAACGTCCACGCCCACTGCTGCCCGATCACCTGCACCTGCAGCCCGGTCTTGGCGCCCGCGGGGACCGCCAGCGGATCGGGACCCTGGCCGCCGCCGGCGCCCTTCGCGCTGCCGAGCAGCTCGGAGGTGCCGAACGCGCCCAGCGCGAGCACGATCACCGCGGTGGCTAGTACCCAGGCGATCTGGAGCCGCGCGTCACCGCGTAGCGGCGGGCCGTCGCGCGGCTCCGTGTCGCGCTGGCGGAACGTCGACACGATGTAGACGAGGCAGATCCACACGCCCAGCAGCACGGGCGCGGCCAGCGCGGCGAGCAGGATGTTGATGTGGCGCTGGTCGCGAGCCTCGACACTGAAGTTGCCGGGCGGCATGTGCGGCCCGATGAGGAACACGATCAGCGGCACCGCGACGATCGTCAGTACGGCCCATATGACGATCAGCCGAAGTCCGTGCGGCCGTTCGGACGCTGCCCCCGAGGGCGCGACATCGCTCGTCATGCCCTCAAACCACCATCAGGTAGCCGTCCATCCAACCGGGTGACTGCATCGGCCCGCCGTTGCCGAAGATGAAGCTCGCCGCGCACGGCACGAAGCACTGCCAGCGGTACTTGCCGGGCTTGCCGGTGCGGAACGTGAACGTGATCGTGGTGTGCGCCTGGGACAGCGGGCATGGCGCGACGCTGCACTGGTTCTTGGCGTCGTCCGCCACGCCCTTGAGCGGCACGGAGATCCCGAGGTCCGGGACGGCCCAGGTGTGCGACGCGTCGTCCGGCGGCAGCGCGTTCATCCGCTTGCCGTCCACGTTCATCACTCCGCCCGCCGTGCCGCGCACCTGGGACCAGAACGGGTTGCGCAGCCCCGTGGCGGTGTCGTACTGGTAGATGGTCACGTGCACCAGCGCGTGCGCCGGCACCTGGAAGGCCGTCGTGTGGTGCCACTTGCCGGAGCCGTCCTGCACCAGGTAGGAGACCCAGTCGGGGTGCGGCTTGTGGCCGTACGCGGCGACGGTCTGCAGCGTCAGCCGGGCGCCACCCGGAGCCTGCGCGGCGCGGACCGTGCTCGGCGTCGCGGCGAGGAAGTCGACGACGTAGAGCACCACGAGCGCCACCGCGAGCGCCGTCGTGAACGCAATTGCGAGGACCTTCGCCCCAACGGACAAGAGCCGACTCCCTCCGGATCGCACTCCACTGCCGAGCCCGCCCAGTATCGCCCCGGCAGGCTGGCGCGCCGCGAAAGTGACCAACTTGTCATCTGCCAGTCATTTACGTGTCATCCGCCGAGTGGTATGAACGACTGTGGGAATCCGGTATGCAGATCCTGATCGTCGAAGACGAGGCGCGGATCCTTGCTTTCGTGGCTCGTGCCCTCAGGGCTGAGGGCTGGACGGTGGGCCTCGCCGAGAGCGGCTCCGAAGGGCTCTCGGCGGCGCTCAGCGGCCCCTACGACCTGGTCATCCTCGACCTCCTGCTGCCGGGGATGGACGGCCTCGACGTGCTGCGCGAGCTGCGCCAGTGGAAGCCCGACCTGCCGGTGCTGATCCTGTCCGCGCGCAGCGACCTCGAGACCAAGCTGCGCGGCTTCAAGCTGGGCGCGGACGACTACCTCGTCAAGCCGTTCTCGCTGAGCGAACTGCTTGCGCGCGTGCGCGTCCACCTGCGGCGGCGCCAGCCGCCGACCGTGGGCTCGCTGGTGCACGCCGGGCCGCTGCTGCTCGACCTCGCGACGCGCGAGGCGCGCATCGGCGAACGCGTGTGCGAGCTCACCGACGGCGAGTTCCGGCTGCTCCACTTCCTCCTCGATCACGCCGGCGAGGTGAGCAGTCGGGAGCAGCTCCTGTCGCAGGTCTGGGGCTACGACTTCGATCCGCGCTCGAACGTAGTGGACGTGTCGATCCGCCGGCTGCGGCACAAGCTGGGCCCCGAGGCCCCGATTGAGACGGTGCGAAATGTCGGGTACCGGCTGGCTGCGGGCTAGAAACGTCGAGATCGCGTGGGTCGCCTTCGCGGTGGCCAACCTGATCGCGATGCTGCTCACGCCGGATTGGGAGACGATCCCGTTTCACTTCATCTGGGTCAGCCTCACGATCCTCTACGGCTTCCGCGTCTGGGGCCTGCGCGCCACCTCGATCATCCTCGGCCTGGTGGCGGCCACGACTGGCGTCGTGATCCTCAACGATGCGTTCGATGGCTCCCAGCTCTGGGGCGAGCTGTTCGAGGTGCCGCTCATGTCGGGCATGTTCCTGGCGATGGTGTGGCACGCGAGGCGCAGGCAGACCGCGCTCCAGGAGACCGAGCTCGTGGCCGCCGAGCGAGCCTCGCTGCTCGACCGCCAGGAGCGCCTGCTCCACGATGTCTCGCACGAGCTGCGCACGCCGGTGACGATCGCGCGCGGGCACCTTGAGACGCTCCAGCGCGGCAACGGCGACTCGGCCCCGGAGCTGGCCGTGGCGGTGGACGAGCTCGACCGGATCGCCTACATCGTCGACCGCCTGTTGCTGCTCGCCAAGGCGGAGCGGCCCGACTTCGCCGCGCTCGCCCCCATCGAGCTTGAGCCCTACCTCGAGGACGTCTTCATGCGCTGGTCCTACGGAGCGCCGCGCAACTGGCGGCTCGGGCCTGTGTCGGCAGGCACGCTGATGGCCGACCCGCACGCGTTGCGGATCGCACTCGACGCCCTGCTCGAGAACGCAGTCGACAACACCGAGGCGAGCAACACGATCGAGCTCTCGGTGCACTCGTTCGGCGACGAGGTGGAGATACGGGTGCGCGACGACGGGCCGGGGATCCCGCCGGAGGCGGTGGGACGGATCTTCGAGCGCTTCGCGCGCGCGGATAGCGCCCGCAGCCGACAGCGCGGCGGCGTCGGGCTGGGACTAGCGATCGTCGACGCGATCGCCCGCGCCCACGAGGGGCGCTGCCGCGTCAGCAGCTCGGACGCGGGCTCGGTGTTCTCGCTCGCGCTGCCCGGCTTCACGCGCGCGCGGCCGGGCCCCGAGCCGCGGCGGCCGGTCACCGCCACTCGGTAGCTGCGACTAGACCTTCGGGTCGCTCTTGGCCCAGACGCCGGACGGGCGGGTGCCGCCGTTGATCTGCCAGCGCCAGTTGCGGTGCTTGTAGTTGACGGGCGAGCGGCCTGCGCGGTAGAGGGCGCGGACCTCTTCCTCGGTCTGGAGCTCGGGGAAGCGGTGGTAGGCGGGGGTCATTGCGTGCGGTCCTTTCGGGGCATGGGGACGGATGATCAGCATCGCTCCCCATAACGCCCGCGACCGTACGGGTGTCAGGCTTTCTCCGGTGCGGAATGCCGCAGAGGGACCGGGTGCGGCTAGCCCTACTGACTACCGCGGAGCGCGTCGATCACGTCCTTCGAATGCGTGACCGGTAGCCGGTTGCCCTCGAGCTCGATGCTCGACCCGCTCTCCTCGTCGATCACTTCGAGCACGCGCACGTTGACCCGCTGGTGCACCTTCACCTCGAGGCGCGCGCGGGGAAGCTGAAACGCGAGCTCACTGGGTTCGCTGTGCCGGGTGGCTGCGGCGAAGCCGTAGACGTTGCCGGCGGAGACGCCGATCAGCATCGATCCCGGCAGGCCCGAGGCCGCGTCGACCGCGTGCATTCCCGCCACGCTCCCGGCCGCCAGGCCCACGCCTTCGGCCGCCTCGCCCGCCAGGCCCCCAAGCTCGCCCCCGCCGAGCCCGCCGGCAAACATCCCGCCGGTGTGGCCGCGCGGGTTGAACTGGCCGACCGCGATCAGTTCGTCGTCGATGCCGCGCGCCACCAGCGCATCCTGGACGAGCCGCAGCATTGTCTCCTCGGACATCGCTCCTCCTCAGGCGGTGGACTCGATCTGGAAGCCCTCGTTGCCGCGCAGGAAGGTGCCGGTGTCGGCCTGAAGGGTCCACTGGGCCGGCAACGACCCGGCCGTGACGAACTGCTTGAAGAGCGCCGTGGCCGTGGTGCACGAGAGGTTGCTGAACACGTTCACGTAGTACGAGCCGGCGGGGATGATCAGCCCCTCGAGTGTCGTGGGGCCCGCAAGCGAGATCGTGTTGGGACAGGTGATCGCGAGATTGGGATGAACCCCGCCGCCGCCGGAGGTCCCGCTGCGATCGACGAACTTGACGCTGAACGAGGTCTTGCCCCTACTGAAGCGCTTGGCGGCGAGATTGAGCTTCCACGGCTTTGGGAGCGTGCCCGCGAAGTCGTGGAACAGGAAGAATGCGAATTGGGACGAGGCGCTGCTGCACGAAAGCCCCTTCGTGCTGATCTGGTAGCGCCCGGCGCGCACCGACAAGCCGTCGATGCGGTCGTTGTGCTCGACGGTGAAGGTGCCAGGACACACGCCGCGCGCGGACGGCGCGGGTGGCAGCGGCGACCCGATCGCGATCGACTGGTTGGTGACGGGGTTGACGAAGCTGGAGTTCGCGGCCTCGACGGTCCAGCCGCCTGGCAACACGCCGTCGAAGTCGTCCAGGAAGCGCGTGAACAACTGGGATGCGGTCACGCAGTTCATTCCCACCGGGGTCAGGTGGTACTGGCCCTTGGGGATCGCGAGCGCGCCCACACGATCCTTGTGCAACACGGTGAACGACGACTTGCAGCGCGCCACAGCGGCGGGGGCGGGCGAAGCTGCGCCCATCGCCGCCGCCGCGGCGGCCACCGCCGCGAGTGTCAGGATCTTCCCGCGAAACGCCAAACCGGTTTCACGGTGTCATGAGCCGGCGCCCGGCTCAAGGGTGTAGGCCCCACCTGCGAGGGGAGGCGCGCCTAGGGGTGAACCACTTCGGCGTCGCCGCCGCCGCGGCGGACGGGCTCGGCGGCCGCCTCGAGCTTGCCGTTCGGCAGGAATTCCACACCCGTGGCAGCGCCGATCTCGGGCGTGGAAGTGCCGGCCGTGGAGGTGAATTGCTGGCCGAAGCGGCTCTGGAGCTCACTGCCGTACTGCGAGATGAAGGCGGGCTCGGCCGTGGTGGTGGCCGAATTGGTGTTGGAGGCGCGCGATGCGGCAATCGCGTCCGGCAACGACATGCCGAAGTCGATCCGGTTCAGCAGCGTCTGCAGCACGGTGGTGATGATCGTCGCGCCGCCCGGGCTGCCGACCGTGAAGTACGGCTTGCCCCGGCGCATCACGATCGTCGGCGCCATGCTCGAGCGCGGGCGCTTGCCGCCTGCCGGCAGGTTCGGGTCGGGCGAGCCATCCGCGGGCGGCGCCGGATCGAAGTCGGTGAGCTCGTTGTTGAGCAGGAAGCCGTAGCCGGGCACGGCCATGCCGCTGCCCGCGATCTGCTCGATCGTGCTCGTGAAGGCCACGATGTTGCCCTGCCGGTCCACCACGGTGAGGTGGTTGGTGGAGGTGCCCTCCTGGCCGGCGGGCGGGCTGCCCGGGTCGGCCGCGCAGGCGGTCGAGAAAGGACTGGCCGTGGGATCGCCGGGCGACACCGGCGCCGTCGCCGCGGTGGGCCCGATCAGGCAGCGGCGCTCGCCCGCGTAGCCTGGCGAGAGCAGGCCGTCGAGCGGCACGTCGACGAAGTTCGGGTCGCCCACCCAGCGGTTGCGGTCGGCGTATGCGAGCTTGCTGGCCTCGATGTAGCGGTGCAGGGCGAGCGCGCGGTCCGGCGTGGACATGTCGAAGCCCTGCAGGATGTTGAGCGCCTCGCCGATGGTGGAACCGCCGCTCGACGGGGGCTGCATCCCGTAGACGTCGAGCCCGCGGTAGGTCACGTGCGTGGGGTCGCCGAGCGGCGACGTGTAGCGCGCGATGTCGTCCGGCGTCATCAGGCCGGGCCGGATGTGGAAGCCGAGCGAGTTCTGCGGCGACTCCGGCGGGTGCTGCACCGTGTCGGCCACGGCCGCGCCGATCGGGCCGTGGTAGAAGGCCGCCGGGCCGTGGCGCTGGATCTGCCGGTAGGTGTCGGCGAGCTCCGGGTTGCGCATCACGGAGCCCACCGGCAGCGGCTGGCCGTCGGGTGTCAGGAAGAGCGCGCGGCTCGAGCTGAACGCCCCCAGGCGGGCGAGGTTCTGCTCGGTCTGGTCGTGGAAGGTCTGGTCGACAACGAAGCCGTGGCGCGCGATCTGGATCGCGGGCCGCAGCAGCTTGGACAGCGAGATCGTGCCGAAGCGCTTCTCGGCCGTGGCCCAGGTGGCGAGCGTGCCGGGCACGCCCACGGCCATGCCGCTCGTCACGCGCTGGGGCGTGAACGGGATTGGCTGGCCCGTCTGCGGGTCGATGAAGGCGTCCTTCGGGAAGGTCTGGGGCGCGGTCTCGCGGCCGTCGATCGTCACGACCTTGTGCTGGTGGGCGAGGTAGACGACCATGAAGCCGCCGCCGCCGATGCCAGCCACGTAGGGCTCGGTGACGCCGAGGGTGGCGTTGGCCGCCACGGCCGCGTCGATCGCGTTGCCGCCGTGGCGCAGCACCTGGATGGCGGTGCGAGTGGCGTCCCGGTCCACGCTCGCGGCGGCGCCGCCGGTGCCGACCGCGGTGGGCGTCGAGCTCTGCTGCGCAACCGCCGGCGCGCCTCCCAGGGCGGTCACCAGCGCGGCCGAGAGGACGGCGATCAACAGGAAGATGGACCGCAGCCGCATCGCCTGAAGCCCTTTCCCGGGACCCGGAAGCCGAAACGGGAAGTTTTCGCCCGGCAGGCGCGTCTAAGTATTCGAGTACCGGAACCCCCTGGGTCGTGGCCGCGTCTGTCGCACCGGTACGCGAGCCCGCGGAGGGGTTGACACAGGGCCGTGTCGACCCCTCCGCACCCCAGGAACCCCCCTAGTAGTAGTGAGGGGAGTCCGGGGCGCTGACCCAGGCCTCTTCGCCCAGCTGGGGCGTGACCTCCGCACGGAGCTGCACGAGCGCCTCCGGCACGCTCTTGTCGTGCGGCACCGTCCAGCCGAGGCCGGCGAGATTGATGATCTTCCGGATCGGCGCGTCGTCCGGCACGACCACGCGCAGCTGCTGGCGCCGCCGCGTGAGCCGCCCGCCGAGACGGAACAGCAGGTGGATGCCCGCGCTGTCTATGTAGGAGGCCGCGGTGAGGTCGAGCACCATGCCGAGCGCTCGCTGCGGCACCGCGCCCTCGAGCGCCGAGCCGAGGTCGGCCGCGTTCGAGATGTCCACCTCGCCGACGACGGTCGCCACGATCGCGCCGGCCTCGCTGCGCATCTCCATCCGCGCGAGCGGGCTCATACGAACGCCTCCTGGCGGACGCTCTTCAGCAGGTGGACGGTCGTGCCCTCGGAGCCGGGCACCACCTTCATCGAGTCGGTGAGGCGCTTCATCAGCTCGAGGCCACGGCCGCGGTCGCTGCCGGCGCGCGGCGGGCGCCAGAAGCCGAAGTCGCGCACGACGATCTCAACCCGTTCGCCGAGGTTCACGGCGTGGACCTCGAACACCGAGTCGCCCGGCGGGTAAGCGTGCTCGACGGCGTTCATGCAGGCCTCGCCGCAGGCCACCTTCAGCTCGTAGGCGATCTCCTCGGGCACGCCGATCGAGGACAGCCAGCGCTCCACCTCGCGGCGCATCAGCGCGAGCGACTCGGGCTCGGCGGGCAGCTTGAGGTCGAGCCGTGTGACGTCGACCGGCACGAGGCGGGTGGCGAGCACCGCGACGTCGTCGCCCGCGGCGCCGTTTGGCGGCACCTCGGCGAGCAGGAAGTCGCACATCGCGTCGGGGTCGCCCGGCGCGCGCTGGATCGCCTGGCGCAGGCGCTCGAGCCCGTCGTCGATCGACATTCCGCGCTCCTCCACGAGCCCGTCCGTGTAGAGCAGGACGGTCGAGCCGGGCTTGATCACGGCGTAGCCGGCGGTGTAGCCGCCGAACGGCAAGACGCCGAGCGGCACGAACTCGCCGCCCTCGAGATAGGACGCGTTGCCGTCGGGGCCGAGCACGAGCGGCGGCAGGTGGCCGGCGGTGGCGAAGGTCACGTGGCCGCTGGCCGGGTCGAGCACCAGATAGCTAAGCGTGGCGATGCGGTCCTGCTGCCAGTGGTGCATGAGCAGATTGAGGCGCTCGATCACGTGCTCGGGCCGGTCGTCCTCCATCGCGTAGGCACGCAGCGAGTTGCGGATCTGGCCCATCAACGAGGCGGCCTCGATGCCGCGGCCCACAACGTCGCCGATGGCGAGTCCGACGCGCCCGTCGCTGTAGGGGACGACGTCGTAGAGGTCGCCGCCCACCTGCGTGCCGTCGGCGCCGGGCTGGTAGCGGGTGGCAAGCTCGAGGCCGGCCACCTGGGGCGTGCTGCTCGGCAGCAGGCTGCGCTGCAGCGTGGCCGCGATGTGGTGGGCCTGCTCGTTGAGGCGGGCGCGGTCGATCGCCACGGCCAGGCGGTCGGCGGCGAGCTGGAGCAGCTGGGTGTCGTCGTCCGAGAAGCGGCGGTCCTCGCTCGTCCCCACCTGCAGCACGCCGATGGCGCGGGCGCCCTGCACGAGCAGCGGCACGGCGAGCACCGAGCGCACCCGGTCCTCCCACACCACTGACAGGCCGAGCGTGTCGGAGTCGACGTCCTCGACAAAGACGGGGCGCTTCTCGGCGGCCACGCGCCCGGCGATGCCGGCACCGAGCGGGATGCGGCGGGACTGCGCGAACTCGGAGCCCGGGCCGCGCGCCGCGGCAACGGTGAGGCACTCGCGCTCCTCGTCCTTCAGCAGGATGGCGGCGCGCTCGACCTCGAGCACGTGGCTCACGCGGGCGAGCAGTTCGGACAGGAGCTCGTCGAAGGGCAGGTGCGCGAGCGCTGCGTCGGCCACCGCCTCGAGGCCGCGCACCTTCTTCACCGCCTCCTCGGCGCGTTCGCGAGCGTCGCGCTCGATGCTCTGCATGGCGGCGCGCTGGGTGCGCACGCGCTCGATGAGGAACAACAGCGCGGTGCCGATCGCCACCCACAGCATCGCGTCGGTGAGGATGCCGATGCCGGTGTGCGGCGTGCTGCTGTAGAAGAGCGGCAGGGCGCCGAAGCCGACGACGGCCGGGATGAAGAGCGCGCCGCGGCGGGCGTTGTGCACGCCCACGCCGGAGCCGAGCCAGAGCAGGAACAGCGCGCGGTAGGGCGAGGCGCCTCCCGCCAGCCACTGGAGCGAAGCCGTCTGGGCGAGCCCGAGGTAGCTCACCATCAGCAGCTCGCCGAAGCCGAGCTTGCCGACGAACACCCAGCGCGCCCCCGCGGCCGACAGCGCGACGATCAGGATGGCGGCGGGCCAGCCGGCCGGACCGAGCGAGACGTCGGGCGGAGCGAGTGCCAGGAAGGCCGCGGCGAGGGCCGCGCTGAGACCCCAGAGCATGCCGACGAGCTTGCGCGCAGTCTCGATGTCGGCGCCCTGATAGGGCTGCGCGCGACGGCCGAAGAGTTCCGCCAGAACACCAAATTTGGGCATCCGTGCACGCGCGCGCGAGGCCATGCTCCATTGATCGACATCTAGGCCCCCGGGCTTGACCGAAGAATGCAGTCAGGGAGCCATTTGTCGTGGCTGCGATGCAAGCAATTTGGGGGCCCAGGAATGTGACCGTCAGCGTGGACTGGAGACGGTCGGCCGTCACGTGACTGCTCACGGCCCAGCAGGCTGCGTCATGATCCCGGCCTCGGAATTTCGGTTAACAAGGAGATGACACGAGTGGGCGTACTTGACGGAAAAGCGGCGATCGTCACCGGATCGGCCCGCGGAATCGGCAGAGCGACGGCGGAGCTCTTCGCCGAGCAGGGCGCGAAGGTGCTGATCAACGACCTCGACGGCGACGTCGCCGAGCAGGCCGCCTCCGAGATCCAGGGCGAGACCGCCGTGTTCGCCGGCGACCTCACCAAGCCCGGCGTTCCGGATGAGCTAGTGAAGAAGGCGCTCGACGACTTCGGCCAGCTCGACATCATCGTCAACAACGCGGGCTACACCTGGGACGGCGTCGTCCACAAGATGAGCGACGAGCAGTTCCAGGCGATGCTCGACATCCACACTGTCGTGCCGTTCCGGATCGTGCGGGCCGCAGCTCCCTACCTGCGCGAGACCGCCAAGAAGGAGAAGGAGGCGGGCGAGGAGGTCTTCCGCAAGATCGTCAACGTCAGCTCGATCTCCGGCACGATGGGCAACGCCGGTCAGGCCAACTACTCGGCCGCCAAGTCGGGCGTGATCGGCCTGACCAAGACGCTGGCCAAGGAGTGGGGCCAGTTCAAGATCAACGTGAACGCGGTCGCGTTTGGCTTCGTCGAGACGCGTCTGACCGCCGCCAAGGACAGCTCGGAGACGATCGAGCGCGGCGGACAGGAGATCCAGCTCGGCATCCCCGAGCAGATGCGCCAGATGGCCGCGATGATGATTCCGCTCGGGCGCGGGGCCACGCCGGCAGAGGCCGCCGGAGGCATCTTCATCCTCTGCACACCTTGGGCCAATTACATTCACGGTCAGGTTCTCCACATCACCGGTGGCCAGTTCGGTGGCATGACCGGTTGACCCGGCACAACGTCCTCTAACCGCACTCTCTTCGCAGTAATCGCCACGCTTCTCGTGGCGCTGGTCGTTGGCGCGCTCGTCCTCGGCGGGCGCCACAGCGCGCGCAGCGGCAACGGCGCGTCGGCCACGCTCGCGGCGTTGGAGAGCAGGCTGCTCCTGATCGAGCGGCGGGTGGAGAACATCCGCCGCGAGCAGTTCACGCGCCGCCCGCTGCCGGTGCTCGTCAGCGGCGCGGACGTGCGGCGGCAGGGGCTGCTCGAGCTCAACCGCGAGACCACGGTGCCGGTGCAGGCGGCGGACGACGAGCTGCTCAAGCTGGTCGGCCTGATCCCGCCGGGGTCCAACCTGCGCAACATCCAGGCGGAGGTGTTCCAGGACCAGGTGGCCGGCTACTACGACCCGGACACGAAGCGCCTCGCGCTCGTCGAGGACGCGGGCGCTCAGGACGAGTCGGTGGGCGAGATCACGCTCGCGCACGAGCTCACGCATGCGCTCGACGACCAGCGCTTCGGCATCCGCGACCAGCCGGCGGGCACGAACGACAGCGCCGACGCCTATACCGCGCTCGTGGAGGGCGACGCGACGTCGGTGATGACGCGCTACGCCACCCGTTACATGACCGGCTCGAACCTGATCGGGGCGCTGTTCGCGAGCACGACGGGGGCCGGGCCGCGGCTGCCCCCGTACATCCAGTCGTCGCTCGAGTTCCCCTACCTCGAGGGTCAGCGCTTCGTTGACACGCTGTTCCGCTACGGCAAGGGCTGGACGCTCGTCAACTACGCGTTCAGGCACCCGCCCGTGTCGACCGCGCAGATCCTGCACCCGCTCGACTTCGCCCGCAACGTCAAGCCGCTGCCGATCACGCTGCGGGTGCGGCCGCTCCTGCCGCGCAGCTGGCGGCGGTCGATCACGGGCACGCTCGGGGAGTTCGACACCCGCCAGCTGTTACAGCGCGGGGTGGCCGCCGACCGCGCGGCCGACATCGGCGCCACCTGGCGCGGCGGCGTCTACCAGCTCTGGCGCACCGGGCCGCTGCCCGACCCGGAGTGTCCCGGCCCCTGCCGCCAGCGCGACGCGCTCGTGCTCGCCTGGCGCACGGACTCGGCGCGCGACGCGAGCACGCTGGCGTCGGGCCTCGACAGCTACGTGGCGAGGGGGCTCGGCGGCCGTCAGCGTGGACGCGACACGTGGACGCTTCCGGGCGGTGCAGCCGCGGCGAGCACCCACGGCACCCAGGTGGTGCTGGCGCTCGCCCCCACCGTCGCCACCGCGACCACGCTCGCGGAGAACGCGGCGATCACGCCGCCGACAGCTCCTCGCGTACGCCGCTGAGGAACGCCTCGACCGCGGGTGGCCGGCGGCGTCCCTCGCGGTAGAGCACCGACACCGGCACGCGCGGCAGCTTGGGCACGATCGCGATCGGCACCAGCTCGGGACCCGGGTTGTCGGCGAACGAGCGCGGCAGTACCGACACGCCCAGGCCCTGCGCGGTGAGCGCGCGCACGGTGGCCGCCTCGTTGGACTCGTACGCCACGTGCACCGGCGCACCCGCCTTCTCGAGCGCCTCGTCGAGCGCGAGCCGCAGCGAGGCACCCGCGATCGGGGCGATCAGCGGCTCGCCGGCGAGTGACTCGAGCCGCACGCGGCGGCGCGCGGCGAGCGGGTGCCCCGAGGCGACCATCAGCGCCAGCTCCTCGTCGAAGAGGCGCTCGCCGGCGATGCCCTCCCCCGCCCGCTCCGGTAGGCAGAAGGCGAAGCAGACGTCAAGCCGGTCGGCGCGCAGCTGGTCGAGCGTCTCGGCCAGGGTCGTCTCGATCAGGCGGATGTCGACCGCCGGGTGGCGGGCGCGGAAGCGCGCCAGCAGCGGCGCGGGATCGAGCGCTCCGACGGCCGGGATCACGCCGAGCGCGAGGGTGCCGCGCAGCAGCCCGTGCAGTTCGTCGATCTCCTCGCGCAGTGCGTCGGCGTCGGCCAGGATGCGCCCGGCGCGCGCCAGCGCAAGCTCGCCCGCCTCGGTCACGAGGACGCGCCGTGTGGTGCGGCTCAGCAGCTCCACCCCCAGCTCCTGCTCGAGCCGCCGCACCTGCTGCGACACCGCGGGCTGCGCGACGTGCAGCTCCTGCGCCGCGAGCGTGAAGCTGCCATGACGAGCCACCGCCGCTAGGTAGCGAAGCTGCCTGAGCTCCATGGGGATTGATAATAAGCGGCTATGAATCGACTAACAAGTCTGTCCTTGACTTATGGCTCACCGGGCACAACACTGCCGTCATGCAGCTGAGAGCGTCCTCCGATCTGCGCACGGGAATCGACCCCGGCGACATCGGCGCGATGGCCGCGCTGCACGGCACGGAGTACTCGGACGAGTACGGGCTCGACTACCGCTTCGAGGCCTACGTGGCGCGCAGCATCGCCGACTTCGCGCTCGAGCTGATCCACGATCCGGAGGCCGGCCGCGTGTGGCTGGCCAAGGACGAGGACGGGCTCGCCGGCTGCATCGCGGTCACGCGCAAGACCGACTCCCGCGGGCGCGTGCGCTGGTTCCTCCTGGCCCGGCGGGCGCGCGGCCAGGGCATCGGGCGCCAGCTCCTCTCGCAGGCGCTCGCGTACGCCCGCCGGCGCTACGACTCGCTCGAGCTCGAAACCTTCAGCGAGCTCACCACCGCGGCCCATCTCTACCGCTCCGCCGGGTTCGTGCAGCGCGATTCGTCGCCCCAGCGCGAGTGGGGCCGCGAGATCCAGCTGCAGCACTACGAGCTGTTTTTCGACTGACGCGGCGCGCGCGCCGTTAGGGTGCGCTGTCGTGAGAGTGATCGCCGCGGTGCATCAGGACGACGGCGGGCCGGCGTTGTTCGGCCGGCTCATCCGCGAGCTCGGGCACGAGCTGCTGGAGTGGTGGCCGCAGGACGGCCCGCCGCCCGACGCCTTCGACGCCGCGCTGGTGTTCGGCGGCTCGATGCACGTGGACCAGGAGGACGAGCACCCGTGGCTGCGCCCGGAGGGCGACTGGATCCGCTCGCTGCTGGCCGACGATGTGCCGACGCTCGGCGTCTGCCTGGGCGCCGAACTCGTTGCCCACGCCGCCGGCTGGCCGGTGGTGCGCCTGCCGCGCTCCGAGATCGGCTGGCACGACGTCGAGCTCACACCGGCCGCGCCGGCCGACCCGCTGCTGGGCGGCGCGCCCGCGCGCTTCCCGGCCTTCCAGTGGCACAGCTACGCGGCCGAGCCGCCCGACGGCGCGCCCGTGCTCGCGGTCAGCGAGGCGTGCGCCCAGGCGTACCGCGTGGGCGAGCGCGCGTGGGGCATCCAGTTCCACGCCGAGGTGGACTCCGCGGCGATCGAGCACTGGCTGGACGACGGCGCCGACGGTGAGGACGTGCGCGAGGTCGGGCTCGACATCGAGGCCGAGCGCCAGCGCACCTGGCGCGAGATCGCCGCCTGGAACGACTTCGGCCGCGCGCTCTGCGGCCGCTTCCTCGACGTCGCGGCGGCGGCGCCTGCCGCCTAGGCCCCAGCGGGCTCGGCCATGAGCTGCAGCAGCTCGTCGCGGCTCGGACCCGGCCAGCGCACGGGCTCGTGCTGCCCGGCGAGCTCCACCACGCGCTCGACCATGCCGGGACGCGCGAACACTTCCTCCGGCAGGCTGAGGCAGCCGGCGATCTCGAGCATGGCGCGGAAGACGTCAGGGTCGTACCCGGCGGCGACGTCGAGCGCCGGGCCCAGCCCCTCCTCGAAGTCGCGCGGCCCCGGCGGCTGGAAGCCGTGGCGCAAGGCCTCGATCTCGGCCAGCCGCGCGCGGTCGCCCGCCACCGTGCTGCGGTACCAGGGCGTGAGCTCGCGCTCGGTCAGCTCATCCCAGGCCTCGGCGAACTCGAGCGGGTCGTCGAGCTGCTCGCGCACGAGGTCACGCAGCCGCGCCACGTGCGCCAGCCCCAGCGCGATACCGCGCCCGAGTGAGGGGTTGGTGCACGCCCAGGCGTCGGCCACCGCGACGACGCCGCTGGCCACCGGCTTGCCGCCGTTGACAAAGCGCCGGTAGCGGTCGATCACGCCGCCCATTGCGATGACGTCGGTGAGCGGCTCGCCGTCCAGCCAGTGCGCGTGCAGCGGGCACGCGCGCGCGGCCGCCGCGAACGCCTCCGGGTGGCGGAGGCCCTTCAGCGGCTGGTCGCCCGAGGCGGTGAACAACGTCACCGACCAGGTCTGCGAGTCGGACGGCAGTGTCAGCACCGAGAACGAGCCGATCGGCGTGAGCAGCGGGGCCATGGGCTCCGGCGGCTGCTCGCCCCGGAAGAAGCGCGAGTAGTAGATGAAGCCGCTGTCCTCCGCCTCCTCGTGGACGGGCGCGCAGCCCGCCTCGGCGAGCCACTTCGGCAGCGTCGAGCGGCGCCCCATCGCGTCCACGATCAGGTCGGCCTCGAGCTCCTCGCCCGAGTCGGTGCGCACTCCGTGGAAGTGCGGGATCCCGGAGCGGGCGCTCTTCCGGAGCCACGTGACGCCGACACCGCGGCGCACCTCGAGGCGCGGCTGCTCGTCTGCCGCGACGGCCAGCACCTGCTCGATCGTGGTGCGGCGCGCCGTTGCGGTGGCCAGGCGCTCGTCGCCCGGGCGGCGGCTCGTGTCGGTGATCCCCGGTGGCAGCCCGCAGACGGGGTCGAGCCGCGCGGCGCCGGCGTCGAACAGCGCGTCGCGGACGTCGGGCAGCTCGTTCTTGATCACGTGCGTCGCGCGCGCGTGGAGATAGTGCGCCTGGCGGAACTGCGCGACCCCGTCGCGCTCCCAGCGCTCCCAGGCTTCCTCCGGTGTGGCGGGAACCGGCTGAGGGTCGCGCTCGAGCAGCGTCACGTCGTGGCCGTCCCTGGCGAGCATCAGCCCGGCTGCCAAGCCGCAGACCCCGCCTCCCAGGACGATTATGTTGGCCACGGCCCCCAGCATGTCGCGAGCGGCGGCCGGATGCAACCGTCGTGGCTCAGGCGTCCGGCTTCGGCCGGCGCTCCTCTGCCACCGGCCTGCCCTCCTCATTGGTGAGCTCGGCGGGCGGCCACGGTCCCACCCAGTTGTCGCGCGCGCCGTCGAGGGTGAAGATCGCGCCCGAGTAATAGTCGCCGGCCGGCGAGGCCAGGTACGCGACGAGCCACGCCTGCTCGAGCGGCTGTCCCATGCGCCCGAGCGGCACCGTCCGCGCCACCCCCGCCTTCACCTGCTCCGGGTACTTCTGGATCGCGTCGGTCTCGAAGTGGCCGGTGGCGATCGCCGTCAGCTTGATGCCGAAGCGCGCCCACTCGATCGAGAGCACGCGCATCATGTTCTCGACCGCGGCGCGCGCCGCCGAGGAGTGGGCCATGCCGGGCAGGCCGTGGTGCGGCGACAGCGTCACGCTGATCACCTTGCCTCCCCCGCTCGGGATCATCGACCTGGTGGCGACCGTGTGGGTCACGAGCCAGGTGCCCTCGAGGTTGAGCTGCACCACCGCGCGGAAGCCCTTTGGACTGATGTCCTCGGCCGGCGACATGAACTGGCCGCCGGCGTTGTTCACGAGCGTGTGGATGCGGCCGTGGCGCTCGATCACCCCGTCCACGAGCGCGACCACCTGGTCCTCCTTGCGGATGTCGCAGACCACCGCCTCGCAGCGGCCTTCGCAGAGCGCGACCGTCTCGTGGAGCGGCTCGGCGCGGCGGCCCGCCACGACTACGGTGGCGCCAAGTCCAGACAGCTCGACGGCGGTGGCGCGCCCGAGTCCCGAGCCGCCTCCGGTGACCACGATCACCTGGTCCTCGAGCAGCCCGGGGCGGAAGATCTCGGACGGCATGCGCGGCAGGCTACCCCGCCGGGCGAATCGGTAGATTCGCGGGCGGATGGAGGCCACGACCGTCCGACAGGCGTCGTTCCTCGAGCGCCGCTTCCGGATCGCAGAGCGCGGCAGCAGCGTGCGCGTTGAGCTGCTCGGCGGCCTCAGCACGTTCCTGACGATGTGCTACATCCTGTTCGTCAACCCGGCGATCCTGTCCGCCGCCGGGGTGCCGTTCAAGGGCGTGGCGGTGGCCACCGCGCTCGCCGCCTGCGTCACCACGCTGGCGATGGCGCTGTTCACCAACTACCCGTTCGCGCTCGCCACAGGACTTGGGCTGAACGCCGTCGTTGCGTTCGACATCATCCTCGGCCGCAAGCTCGCCTGGCCGGTTGGGATGGCCTGCATCGTGCTCGAGGGCGCGCTCGCCTTCGTGCTCGTGCTGCTGGGCCTGCGCGAGGCGATCATGAAGGCGATCCCGCACTCGATGAAGCTGGCGATCGGGGTGGGCATCGGCCTGTTCATCACGCTCGTCGGCCTGCGCGAGGGCGGCATCGTGATCAACGACCCTGCCACCGGCATCGCGCTCGGCGACCTCACCGCCGGGCCGCCGCTGATCTGCCTCGGCGGGGTGCTCACCGCGGCGGTGCTCGGGGCGCGGAACGTGCGCGGCTCGATCCTGATCGGGGTGCTCACGAGCACGGCGCTCGGCCTGATCTTCGGCGTCCTCGACGGGCCGAGCGGCGTGGCCGAATGGCCGGGCGCCGGCTCGTTCTCGACGATCGGCGACGCGCTCGCCTGGCACAACATCCGCGACGCCCTCGCGGTGGCGCTGATCCCGACGATCTTCGCGCTCTTCATGAGCGACTTCTTCGACACGCTCGGCACCGTGGTGGCCGTGGGCGGGTCGGCGGACTTGCTCGACGAGCACGCCCACCTGCCGGGTATCCGCAACGTGCTGCTCGTCGACTCGGCGGCCGCCGCGGTGGGCGGCGCCGCGGGCGTGTCGAGCGTGACCACCTACGTCGAGAGCGGCGCGGGCGTGAGCGAGGGCGCGCGCACCGGCCTGTCGACGCTTGTCGTCTCCGGGCTGTTCGCGCTCGCGATCTTCTTCGTCCCGATCATCTCCATGGTCGGCCAGTCGGTGAAGTACCACGGCACCACGATCAACCCGGGCGTCGCGCCGGCGCTGATCATGGTCGGCTACCTGATGATCCAGCTCGTGCCGGGGATCGACTGGAGCCAGCCCGAGTCGGCACTGCCCGCTTTCCTCATCATCGCCGGCATCCCGATGACGTTCTCGATCGCGGCGGGCATCGGACTCGGCGTGTTCGGCTACGCGGCCGTGATGCTCTCGAAGGGCCGTTGGCGCGAAATCCACCCACTGATGTACGGGCTCGTCGTGCTGTTCGGCGTCTACTTCGCGTCGGACTGGCTCAGCGCCCACGTCTTTTGAGCACCGGGGCCGAACCGCAGCCTGCTTCCCTCCCGCTGCCGGGGGGCCGGGAGGGTGCGACGGTCAAGCTGTATCCGCTCCTCTCGGGGGTCTGCAAGGGGCCGCCGGCGTGGTTCCACCGTGAGGAGGGCCGCATCGGCGCGCTGCATGCCTTCGGCGTGCGCGTGCCGCGGGCGCAGTTGATCGACGTGCCGGTGGTGGCCTTCCTGGTCGAGCACCCCGAGTTCGGGCCGTTCCTGATCGACACCGGCTTCCACGCGTCGGTGGCGGTGGACCCGAAGCAGAACCTCGGCCGCCTCAACGCCGCCTTCTTCAAGGACATCGAGATGGCGCAGAGCGACGCCATCTCTCACCAGCTGCGCTCGCGCGGTATCGAGCCGGGGCGCGTGAAGCTCGTGGTGATGACGCACCTGCACGTCGACCACGCGAGCGCCATCGTCGACTTCCCCTCGGCCACATTCCTGGTGTCGAGGCGCGAGTGGGCGGCGGCGGTCGAGCCGCGCGGCGCACCGCGCGGGTACATACGGCGCCAGTTCGACCACGCCTTCGACTACCGGCTCGTCGACTTCGACTCCTCCGCCGCCGACTCGTTCGCCACCTTCGGCCGCTCCTTCGACGTCTTCGGCGACGGCAGCGTGCGCCTGGTCTCGACACCGGGCCACACGTTCGGGCACCTGTCCGTCGTGCTGCGGCTGCAGGGGCGCGAGGCACTCGTGGCCGGCGACGCGATCTACTCCCTGCGCACGATGCGCGAGGGGCACCTCCCCTACCGCGTCGCCGACGAGCACCTCTTCCGCCGCTCCCTGCGGGAGATCCAGCACTACGCCGAGCAGACCCCCGACGCCGTGATCATTCCCGGGCACGACATGGGGGCGTGGCGGACACTCGAGCGGGTGTACTAGCGGGTGCATGCCGCGCGGTTCGGCGCCCGGGTGCGTGCCGTTGCTGGATCAGCAATAAAGGGCGGCTCGAGCGGGTTTCTTAGATCTCTGAACGATTTTCCTGCCATAGGGTGGTAAACCGTTCAGAGATCGAGCAGCCCGCTTCAGGCCGCTCTTTATTGCTAACCCGGCAGCGCCCAGGCCACCCGCCCGCTAGAGCGGAGCGCACCCTAACTAGCAGGCTGGCTCCGGCGCCCAGCCGCTTCGGCAGCCTCGGCGGCGGCCCGCCTTGCGGCCCGCGCCGCTCGCACCGCCCGCTTCCGGCCACCCTCGCGCAGGCCGTAGTAGAGCCTCTCCACGTCGGCGAACACGACTTCGGATGCCGCCTGCGCCTGCTCCCGCGTGGGATCGTCGACCTGCTCGAAGCGGATCGGGTCGCCGAACTGCACCGTGACCTTGGGGAACTGGAGGCGCTTCCAGTTGCGCGCCCCCTGCGAGCCGAAGATCGCCACCGGCACCACCGGGACGCCGGTCTCGAGCGCGAGCCGGCCGACGCCCGGGCGCGGCTGGCCGAGCTCGCCGGTGCGGGAGCGGCCACCCTCGAGATACATGAGCACCATGTCGCCGCGCGCGAGGATCGTGTGGGCGGTCTTGAACGACTCCTCGTCGCGGCGGCCACGCAGCACCGGGAACACGCCGCCGTGCGTGTAGACCCACTGCATCGGTGGCGCGAACAGCTGCGACTTGGCCATGAACTGGACCTTGCGCCGCAGGTAGGCGGCGACGAAGAAGTGGTCGAGGAAGGAGAAGTGGTTGGGGGCGAGCAGCACCGGGCCGCCGCTCGGCACCTTCTGCGAGTCGATGCAGCGGCCGCGGTAGATGATCCCCACGTACGGCACGAGCAGCAGCCGCACCACGTCGTAGACCCAGTCCGGGCGGCGACTCCGGGCGCGCTCGTGGAAGCGCATGAAGTGCTCCGGGGGACGCGAATCCTTGTAGACCTGCTCCTTCACCCTCGCTCTCTCTTACCCAGGGCCGTGTGGCACGTTACTTACCGGCAGCCCAGCCGCGCGAGCGCTCGACCGCCCGCCGCCAGCCGGCGACGAGCTCCTCGCGCTCGTCCTGCCGCATCGTCGGCTCGTAGCGCGCGGCCTCCTGCCACATCGCGCGGGTGTCCTCCTCGCTCCAGAGCCCAACCGCCACGCCCGCCAGATAGGCGGCGCCGAGCGCCGTGGTCTCCGAGATCTTCGGTACGACCACCGGCACGCCGAGCACGTCGGCCTGGAACTTCATGAGCCAGGCGTTCACCACCGCGCCGCCATCCGCGCGCAGCTCGTCGAGCCGCTTGCCCGACGCCTGCTCGCAGGCGCGCACGGCGTCACAGCTCTGGTAGGCGATCGACTCGAGCGCCGCGCGCGCCAGCTGCGCGCGGCCGCTGCCGCGGGTCAGGCCGACGATGGTCCCGCGCGCGTAGGGATCCCAGTAGGGCGAGCCCAGCCCGGTGAGCGCCGGGACGAAGTAGACGCCCTCGTTCGAGTCGGTGGAGCGCGCGAGCTCCTCGGTCTCGTCGGCCACGCGGATGATCCCGAGGCCATCCCGCAGCCACTGCACCGCCGCGCCCGTCACGAACACGCTCGCCTCGATCGCGTAGTCCACCCGCTCCCCCACGCCCCAGGCCAGCGTCGTGAGCAAACCCTCCACCGCGTCGGGCGCCTCGCCGCCCGCGTTCTGGAGCACGAAGCTGCCGGTGCCGTAGGTGTTCTTGCCGAGGCCGGGCTCGTGGCAGGCCTGCCCGTAGAGCGCGGCCTGCTGGTCGCCCGCGATGCCCGCCACCGGGACGCTGCCGCCGAACTCGCTCGTCGCCCCGTAGACGTGGGCACTCGGGCACGCGTCCGGCAGCGACTCGCGCGGCACGCCGAGCAGCTCGCACAGCTCACCGTCCCAGTCGAGCCGGCGGATGTCGAACAGCATCGTGCGCGACGCGTTCGAGTAGTCGGTCACGTGCGCGCCGGTGAGCTTGTGGACGAGCCAGGAGTCGATCGTGCCGAACGCGGCGCGCGCCGGGTCGACGCCGCCCTCGCGGATCAGCCACTCGATCTTCGTGCCGGAGAAGTAGGGGTCGATCACGAGCCCGGTGCGCTCGCGCACGAGCCGCTCGTGGCCGGCCTCGCGCAGCTCGTCGCAACGCGCGGCGGTGCGGCGGTCCTGCCAGACGAGCGCGTGGTGGAGGGGCTCGCCGCTGTCGCGGTCCCACGCCACGACGGTCTCGCGCTGGTTGGTGATGCCGATGCCGGCCAGGTCGGTGCCGCTCACGCCCGCCTTGTTCAGCGCCTCCTTGGCCACCCGGCGCGTGACGCGCCAGATCTCGTCGGCGTCGTGCTCCACCCAGCCCGGCCGCGGGAAGTGCTGCTCGAACTCGCTGTAGGAGCGCCCGCGGGCGCGGCCGGCGTCGTCGAAGACGATGCAGGTGGTGCCGCTCGTGCCCTGGTCGATCGCGAGGATCACCGGCGAGAAACGTATACGCGCCCGATATCGAGCAGCTGGCGCCCGCGGTGGGCGAAGCCGGCGGCGCTGCGGCCGGTGGCGCGGTGCTCGAGCTCGAGCTCGATCTCGACGACGCTGAGCCCGGCGCGCACGGCGTCGATGTCCATGGCGGTCTCCATGCCGAAGCCGCGCGCGAACGGCAGCACCGCCCGCAGCGCCTGGGGCGTCAGTGCGCGCTGGCCGGAAAGGGGCGCCTCCAGCCTGAGCCCGGCCCGCTTCTCCACGACGCGCCGCGAGCTGCCCACGGCGATGCCAAAGCCGCCGCCCACGCGGCGCGCGAACTTGGCGATGGCGAGATCCGCCTCGCCGCCCACCACCGGGTGAACGAGCTTCTTCAGCTGTGCGGCCGATGCGCCGAGGTCGCCGTCGCAGAGCAGCACCGCCACCGGGTCGCTCGAGACGGCATTCTCGGCGGCCGGCGTGTTCGCCCCGCCCTTGCCCAGACGCCGCTCGCTGCGCACCAGCTCGGCGCCGGCCTCGCGCGCGATCTCGGGGGTGCGGTCGGTAGACGCGTCGTCGGCCACGATCAGCCGCGCTCCCGGGAACGCCGAGCGCAGCGCGACAAGCGTCTCGCCCAGGCGCTGCTCCTCGTTGTGTGCGGCCACCACTGCCGCCAATTCCGCTGGCACGGGCGGGTATCGTGCCGCAAACCAGCGGACAGGAGGACGGTCAGTTGCCAGATGTCGAGGCCCACATCACGGGCACCGTGTGGAAGATCGAGTGCGAGGTGGGGCAGGAGGTCGAGGAGGGCGACAC
>DASXNY010000018.1:0-6401 GCA_036494715.1 Thermoleophilaceae bacterium | reverse complement strand
CACCTCGTCCACCTCCTCGACGGGCACCGCGCCGGTCCCGGGGGCCGAGCCCTCGAGCAGCTCGGCCGTGCGGTCCTCCAGCTCGACCAGCCCGGGCAGCGGCCCCCAGTCGCGCACGCGACCGCCGACGACCCAGAACGCGTCGAGCCGCGGCTTGACCGGGTGGCGCGCCAGCACGAGCCGGGAGCAGGCGTGGGTGGCACGCAGCACGCCGCCAAGGCGCGCGAGCAGCTCGGCGAGGCGCTCGTGGCGGCGGCGCAGCACCTCGGCGCGCTCATAGCGCCGCTCGGTGGCCGCCTCCTGCATGCGCTCCTCGATATGGCCGAGCAACAGTGTGCTCGCGTCGTCGGCGCCGTCGAACAGCGCCAGCGCCTCGTCGAGCTTGCGGCGGTAGGCGTTCGGGTCGAGGTCGCCGAGGCAGGGCGAGGAGCAGCGGCCCATCTGACCGTAGATCGAGGCGTGCTCGCGGCGCCGCAGCCGCCTGCCGCAGTGGCGCAGCAGGAAGAGCGACTCGAGCTGCCCGATCAGCTCCTCCGCCGCGCCCTTGCCACGTAGCGGCCCGATGTTGACCGCGCGCCCCGGCGCCGGCTCCTCGGCGAGCTCGAGTACCGGGTACTCGATGTCGAAGCGGCAGCGCAGGTAGAGCCAGCCGTCGGTGCGCTTGAGCTGCTTGTTGCCGGGCGGCTGCCAGGCCTTGATCAGCCGGTTCTCGAGCACGAGGGCGCCGAGCTCCGAGTTGGTGGGCTTGTAGTCGACGACCGCCGCGCGCTCGGTCCAGCCCGTCGGCGCGCAGAAATGGGAGCGCGCGCGGCTGCGCAGGGACACCGACTTGCCGACGTACAACGGCCGCCCGCGCTCGTCGCGGAAGACGTAGACGCCTGGGTCGTCGGGCAGCTTGCTGAGGTCTGGCCGCTCCTCCTTCGGCACGCGCACCCGCGCCGGTTTGGCCGCCCGGCGGCGCGAGCCGACCAGCTCGAGCGCGTCGGCCACCGTGGCGGCGTGGGTGCAGAGGCGCGGGAACAGCGCGCAGAACACGCGCGCGCAGGTCTCGGCGTCGACGAGCGCGCGGTGCGCGCCCCCTACCTCGATGCCGAGCGATTCCGCGAGCGGCCCGAGCTTGCGCTGCCGCGACAACGGCGACAGTCGCCGCGCGAGGTTGACCGTGCAGATGAACGGCGGGCTCGTCCACTCGATCCCGGCGCGCTCGAACGCCTGCGCCAGCGCGCGCCGGTCGAAGCCCGCGTTGTGCGCGATCAGCACGCGGTCGCGCGCGAGCTCGGCCAGCTCTTCCAGGACGCCCGCCGGCTCGGGGGCGGCGTCCACCATCGCCTGCGTGATCCCGGTGAAGCGCTCGATCCCCCGCGACAGGGGCTGCTCCACGCGCACGAGCGACTCGAAGCGGTCGTGTAGCTCGCCGCCGCCGACCAGCACCGCGCCGACCTCGGTGAGCTCGCAGAGCTCGCCCGCGCGGCCATTCGTCTCGACGTCGACGGCGAGGAACTCGGCGGTCCGGAGCGGCTGTTCGCGGATCGACATGGGGGCGAATGGGATACGCCCCGCGTCGGACGGCAAGCACGAACACTTGCTCGCAACCGCTAGATCTCGAGCCGCTCCTCCTCGAGATCGAAGTCGTAGAGCAGCCGGTTCATCACCTCGTTCGAGATGCGGCCGTCGTTGCGCAGCTGGACGAGCGCCTCGCGCTCGGCGGCCAGCACCGACACCACCATCTGTTGGTAGACGAGCGAACGGTCCTCGTAGCCGTCGTCCTCGATCTTCCCCGCGCGCGCCCTGAAGCGGCGCTGGCGGTAGTCGTAGAAGGCGCGCATGCGCTCGATCGTGTCGTCGCGCGTCCAGTCCTCCTCGGCGAGTTGGTCGAGCCGATCGAGCGCCGCGCGCGTGGCGTAGAGGCGCGCCTTCAGCTCCTCGGACTCGCCGTCGCCGTCGTCGGTGATGCCGAGCTTGCGGATGACCCAGGGGAGCGTGAGGCCCTGGAGCACGAGCGTCGCGAAGATCACCGCGAAGGTGAGGAAGAGGATCAGGTCGCGGTCCGGGAACGGGCCGCCGGCGTCGGTGGTCAGCGGAATCGCGAGCGCGGCGGCGAGCGACACTGCCCCGCGCATGCCGCTCCAGCCGATCACGAGCCGCGTCTGCCAGCTCGCGCGCCGCGCGCGCTGGCTCGGCCGGTGGTCGATCGCCCTGAGGATGTAGGCGACCCCGAGCGACCAGGCCAGACGCACGGCGATCACCACGACGCTGACCGCGAGCGCGTAGCCGGCCAACGAGCCTACGGAGTGGCCCGAGAGGCCGTCGACGATCGTCCGCAGCTGGAGCCCGATCAGGACGAACAGCGCCGCGTTGATGATGAAGTCGAGCAGGTCCCAGACGAAGAAGCCCTGCAGGCGCGTGCGCGGGCTGATGATGCTCGGCCCGCGGATGCCCATGTAGATGCCGGTGGTGACCGCGGCGAGCACGCCGGAGACGCCGGCCAGGTCGGCGGGGATGAAGGCGGCGTAGCCGCTCAGCAGCGAGATCGTCACGCTCGTTTGCGTGTCCTGTACGCGCTCGCGGATCTGGGCGATCACCCAGCCCGTGACGAGACCGATCGCGATGCCGCCCGCGGCGCCCAGCACGAACTTCAGGCTCGCGTCGGCGAGCGAGAAGCTGCCGCCGACCGCCACCGCCACTGCGACGCGGTAGGCGACGAGCGCGGTCGCGTCGTTGAAGAGCCCCTCGCCCTCCACCAGGCTGACGAGCCTGCGCGGCACGCCAACGCGTCGCATGATCGCCGCGGCGGCGAGCGGATCGGTGGGCGACACGATGGCGCCGAGCGTGAACGCCGCCGCCCACGAGATGCCATCGACCAGCCCGTGCACGGCCACGGCCACGGCGCACATCGTCACGAGCACGAGCAGCACCGAGGAGAGCACGACCGCGCGCGTCATGCGGCGGATGTCGCCGAGGTTGGCGAAGAACGCCGCCGAGTAGAGCAGCGGCGGCAGGAACACCACGAGCACGACGTCCGGGTTGAGCTTGACCTCCGGCATGCCGGGCACGAAGCCGAACAGCGCGCCGCCGATCACGAGCACGATCGGATACGGGATCGAGAGGGCGCGCGCGACCGCGCTGAAGCCGGCGACGGCCACCAGCAGACCCGCGATGAGCAGCTCGGCCTGACCCATTCGCCGCTCAGTGTGCCGCGTGCGCGGCGAATCTTCCAGATCGGTGCGTCAGGTGGCGAGCGAGGGCGCGTCCTCCATGCCCTCGCTTTCCTGCTGCACACCGGCGCGCAGGCCGACGAAAGCCACAACCGCGGCGGCCCCCATGATCCCCGCCATGACGAACAGCACGGAGCGGGTCGCGTACGCGAAGTCGAGGCGGACGAAGTGCGGGATCGCGCTGCCGGCCCCGCTCCCGCCGCGCAGCTGCGCGATGCGGGAGGCCTCGCTGTGGGCGCGCTGGTGGCTCAGCCCCTGCGCCACGAGCGACGACGTGACGCGGTTGCGCAGGTCCGTGACGAGAATCGTGCCGAGGATCGCGAGCCCGAGGCTCGCGGCGTAGTTGCGCACCGTCTGCGTGATGCCCGTGGCCTCGCCGTAGGTGAGCCGCGAGGCCCGGTTGACCGCGTCCGTGTTGGCTGGGCCGAGCATCAGCCCCATTCCAGCGCCCGCGAGGATCACGTACCAGGTCTGGGCGCTGAAGTCGAGGCCGGAGACCTTCTTTCCCCACAGCCAGAAGCCGAGCGCCGCGAGCACGCAGCCGACCACCACGGGGCGCTTGGCCCCCGCCCGGTCGAGCATCCGCCCGCCGATCTGCGCGGCCACCACGAAGCCGATGAAGAAGTAGAGGAGGTAGAGCCCGGCCTGCGAGGCGCTCTTGCCGAGCGCGACCTGTGCGTAGATGCTCGCGAAGAAGAACACCGGTATGAACGCCATCAGCGCGATGAACAGCACGAGGTTCTCGACGCGGAACGGCTTGATCCGGAAGATCCGCACCTCGATCAGCGGCGACTCGGTGCGCAGCTCGACGAAGTAGAAGACCACGATGAGCGCGGCGCCGGCGATGATGCAGAACCAGGTGCCGGGGTTGCCCCAGCCCCAGATCGACGACTCCTGGAAGCCGAACACGCTCAGGGCGACGCCCGAGGCGATCAGGGCGAGGCCGCGGTAATCCATCCGCGCCGGCCGGTGGTCCGTGACCGGGTGCGAGATGGCGATCAGCACGAGGGCGACGATCGCGACGGGGATGTTGACCCAGAAGATCGCGCGCCAGGTCCACTGCGTGAGGTAGCCGCCGAGGATCGGGCCGATCGACGTGAGGCCGCCGGCGATGCCGAAGAAGATCGCCAGCGCGCGCCCGCGCTCGCGCAGGTCGAAGGTCTGCACGACGATCGCGAGCGCCGCCGGGAACATGATCGCGCCCCCCGCGCCCTGCACCACGCGGAACGTGACGAGCCACGCCTCGGCGAGGCTGCCTTTGGGCGTGAGCCCGCAGAGCGCCGACGCCAGCGCGAACACCACCACGCCGACCGTGACCATCTTGCGGTGCCCAACGGTGTCGGCGAGGCGGCCGCCGAACGCGAATAGGGCCGCCAGCGACAGCAGGTAGGCGTTGATCGCCCACTGCACGCCGGTGTTGGTCAACCCGAGCTCGGACTGGATCTTGGGCGCCGCGATCGAGACGATCGTCTGGTCGATGAACGTCATCGAGACGGCGAAGATCATCGCCGCCAGCACCAGGTTCCGCGACTGTCCCCCGGTGGCGGCGGCCTTGGTCATTTGCGGGCGCTAGTTGCCGTTGCCGGTGTGCTCGCCGTCCATGCCGGCGCGGCGCAGCAGCTCGGCGCGGACGAAGCCGTCGAGGTCGCCGTCCAGCACGCGCTGGGCGTCTCCCATCTCGTAGCCGGTGCGGTGGTCCTTGACCATCGTGTACGGGTGCAGCACGTAAGAACGGATCTGCGAGCCCCATGCTACGTCCTGCGCCTCGCCCTTTTCCTTAGCAATCTCTTCGCGGCGGTTCTGCTCCTCGAGCTCGATCAGGCGCGACACCAGCATCGCCATCGCGGTCGCCTTGTTCGACGACTGCGAGCGCTCGTTCTGGCACTGCACGACGATGCCCGTCGGCTTGTGGGTGATGCGCACCGCCGAGTCGGTCTTGTTGACGTGCTGGCCGCCCGCGCCCGACGCGCGGTAGGTGTCGATCTGGAGGTCGTCGTCGTTGATCTCGACGTCGACGTTCTCGTCCACGAGCGGCGACACCTCGACGAGCGCGAACGACGTGTGCCGCCGCGACTGCGAGTCGAACGGCGAGATGCGCACCAGCCTATGCACGCCCTTCTCCGCGGAGAACAGCCCGTAGGCGTTCTCGCCGTGCACGAGGAAGGTGGCCGACTTGATCCCGGTTTCCTCCCCCGGGCTCGCCTCCTTCAGCTCGACCTTGAAGCCGCGCGACTCCGCCCAGCGCATCTCCATCCGCAACAGCATCTCCGCCCAGTCCTGCGAGTCGGTGCCGCCGGCGCCCGCGTGGACGCTCACCAGCGCGTCGCCCGCGTCGTACTCGCCCGAGAACAGTCGCTCCTCCTCGAGCTCCGCCAGCTTCGACGCGAACACCTCGCGCTGCTCCTCGAGTTCCCCGGTGATCGACTCGTCGTCCTCGGCGAGCTCCTCGAGTGCCTCGATGTCGTCGAGCTCGGACTCGAGCTCGCGGTAGCCGTCCAGCTTGCGCTGGACTCGCGAGTGCTCCGCCGAGACCTTCGCCGCCCGCTCCTGGTCGTCCCAGAAGCCCGGCGTCTGCATCTCCCCCTCGAGCGCGCCGAGGCGCTCGCTCAGCGAGGCAGGGTCAAAGGTAGTCCGCGAGCAGCTTCAGCTGGTCGCGGAGGGGCGCGCCGCTAACCGGCCCCATGGCACTTCTTGAATTTCTTGCCTGAGCCGCACCAGCACGGGTCGTTGCGGCCGATGCGATCGTGCTCGTCGACGTGGCGGGTCTCGACGTGCGGAAGCAACTCCGCCTCCTGCTCGCCCGCGTACTCGGCGCCCGCGCTGGCCGCGGCCGCCGCGGCGATCGCGCTCGGCTGGTCGGCGGCCGTGCCACCGGCGTAGGAGAAGTTGCGCGTGGAGCTCGTGTTGGCGGCCGCCGCCCAGGGCTGCGGCTGCTGCGGCTGCTGACCGGCGCCGTGGCCGTTCTCGCCCTCGATCTCCACCTCGACGCGGAAGATGTAGCGCGCGAACTCCTCCCAGATCGAGTTCATGAGCGCGGTGAACATCTCGAAGCCCTCGTTCTTGTAGGCCACGAGCGGGTCGATCTGCGCGAACCCGCGCAGGTGGATGCCCTCGCGCAGGTAGTCCATGTCGTGCAGGTGCTCGCGCCAGCGCTCGTCGATGATCTGGAGCAGGACCCAGCGCTCG
>DASXNY010000017.1:0-21633 GCA_036494715.1 Thermoleophilaceae bacterium | reverse complement strand
CTCAACCCGCATCTCACACTCCGGTGCCCGACGCGCAGCCGAACCGCGCGGCGCCCGAGGCGCAGGCGCCTACCGGGTCTCCCACGAGGGCGCAGACCCAGCCGACGACGAGCGGCCGCCCGTCCACCCCGCAGGTCGCTCCGCCGGCGGAGCTTCCTGTCGCCCCCGCAACTCCAGCGCCGCGCGCGCCCGTGAGCCGAGGTCCCGCTCCGGTGAGGGCCACCCTGATCGCACCGGCGCCCCCGTCGGCCTCGAGCATTGACGCCCGCCCGCTAGTCGGCGCGCAGGCTCCATCCAGCTCGCGGCACGCGGCCACCGCCGTCGCGCCAGATTCTCCGTCGCCAGCCTCCGAGAGCCCACTGACGATCCCGGCATCCGGAGTTCCGGCCACCGCCGGCGCCTCTGGTGGTGGCAGTGGTGCCGCTGCCGCGCTCTTCCTCGCCGTCCTGGCCCTGATCGCCGTTGGGCTGATCAGCTTGATCCGAGACGGCGTCTCCTTCCGCTCCTTCACGCTCGTCACCCAAGTCGAGCGGCCTGGCTAAGCGCCGCGGCGCAAGCCAGGGTCGTGCGCCGGGGACCCCAACGATGCCCGGCGCCACGAACGCTCGTATTGAGGAGACGTCATGCAACCCCAAGCAGCTGCGCGGTCCGCAGCCGGACTGCTCAGCCTGGTCGCACTGCTCGTGCTGCCGTCCGTCGCCTGGGCGGCGTCGGGGCACCGTGAGCGGATCGACCACGCGCTGCTGCGCAGCGCAAGCTGGCACGGGCGTGCCATCGAGCACCCGTTGCCCGCGCGGCGCTCCGCCGCTGGCACCCCGCCGCTCACGCGGCTGGCCGCTTGGTCGGCGGGCCCGGTGCGGCGCGGCGTCGGCTTCGCGCGCGCCGCGGGCTCCCGCCGCGTACGCGAGGTGCAGCGGCTGCTCGACCGCATCGGCTATCGGCCGGGAGCGGTGGACGGGCGCTTCGGTCCGCGGACCGAGGCCTCCGTCATCGACTTCCAGTACAAGCACGGGCTGGCACGCAACGGCGTGGTCGGCAGCGCGACGCTGCTGACACTCCGGGCGCGGGCAAGGGCGCACTGGCCGGCCGTGTGGAAGGCCGGTCCGGTTCGACGCGGCTCCGGTTACAGCCGCCCGAGCGGCTCGGCGCGCGTCCGCGAGGTTCAGCGGCGACTGAGAAAGCTGGGCTTCGACAGCGGTCCGGTCGACGGCCGCTTCGGGCCTCTCACCAAGCGAGCAGTCACGCGCTTCCAGGCGAGCCGTCGCCTCGCTCCCGATGGCGTCGTGGGCCTGAGAACCCTGGGCGCTCTTGGGCTGCGAGCCCGGCGTGAACCGCAGCGGAGTCGGCCAAACCCCGCTCATCCGCCCAGGGTGCCAACCGTCCATCACGGGCCGTCGCGGCTACCCCTGGGTCTGATCTTCGGCTGCCTGGCCCTGATCGGGCTCATCACCGCAGTCGCGAGCTATGTCCGTACCAGTGCGCGTGTGCGCCGCTCCCGGCGAGAGGCGTTCGAGCGACCGGATCACGGAGGTATGGGCGTACGCCACCGGCCCCGGCCGGTGAGGCGGCGCTCCGCTCGTCAGGCCATTCGCGCAAGGAGCAAAGATGACCATTGAGTTCATGACACCAGAGCTGGTGGAGGCCGCCGCGGCCGTTATGGAGCGGCCCCGCCGGCCCAACCGCGTGCGCGTGCTCGTCGCGGACCCGGATCCGTTCGCGCGCAGGATGATCCAGGAGGCGCTCCAGGCCGCGGACGAGATCGTCGTGATCGCCGGCGTCTCGGATGCGCGCGAAGCGCTGGAGCTGAGCCGTCACTTCCGCCCCGAGCTTCTGCTCGTGGACATGGCGCTCCCGGATGGGGGCGCCGCCGAGGTCGCGCGCGAGATTGCGAGGATCGCGCCCGGCACCGAGGTTGCGGTGTTGTCCGCTCAGTACGACGAGGACAGTGCCCTCGCCGCTCTGCGCGCGGGCGCCATCGGCTATCTGAGCAAGGAGATCGAGCCGGCCGAGCTGCGCGAAGTGGTGGTGCGCATCACCAACGGCGAGGCGGTGATCCCGCCGACGCTGGCGCGGCGGACCATCGAGTGCCTCAGGGAGGTGCCCGACTCGGGCTGGCGGCCCGTACGCAGCCGCCTCACCTCGCGCGAGTGGGAGATCGTCGAGCTGCTCCGCGCGGGAGCCTCGACCGAGCGCATCGCGGACCGGCTCGTTCTGTCGCGGTCCACCGTGTACAGCCACGTGAAAAGCCTCCTGCGCAAGCTCGGAGTGCACTCGAGATGCGACGCGGTGGCCGTCGCGGAGCGTCTCCGACGCGAGGAGGCGGTGCCACCGGAGTAAGGACAGGGGTGGGATGGGTTTCACCCTAGGGTGCCTAGGCGCCATCGCGGCCGCTGCGGAAGATGACGGGGCAGCCCCAGCCCCCCTCATTAAGGAGCCACGATGAAGCACCTCAGCCCCAGGATCCGCGCCACCCTCGCTCTCGGAGCGGCGGCCGCCGCCACCACCATCGGCCTGGCCGCCACCCCGGCCGCCAACGCCTCCCTCGGCTACATCAGGCCGCCGGTGACGGTCAGGCCCGTTCAGCCGCCGCCACCGCCGACCGTCGGCTCGATGAGCGAACAGCTCAGCGTCACCCGCAACACCGGCTCGTACTACACGGTTCAGGTCACCGGCCTGATCAACGTGTCCCCGAACGGCGGCGCCGCGCAGCTCCTGAACAGCGGCTACCGCGTCACCTGGAAGCTCTGGGGATCCGACCCGATCTCCGACGACTTCCTCTTCGGCCCTGACCCGGCCAGCGTCACGGTCTCGCCCGACGGCAACGCGATCCAGTACACCGGCCTGCGCGTGGTCCAGGGCAGCCTGCTCGACGAGGACGACAGCTTCTTCGACGACCACGACGAGCTCATCGCCGGCGCCAGCCTGCTGAACGCAAGCGGCACGACGGTGAAGTCCGCGCAGAGCAACGAGGTGGGCGGCTACTTCTAGGCCGCCGGCCCTCATCTCGCGGCAGAGCAAGAGCCCCCGTTGCCCCGCGGGGGCTCTTGCGTTTCCGTGATCAGCACGCTGAACTCCGCGCATGGAGCTGCGCATTGCCCGCCACACGGAGCGGCTCGACGAGGTGGTGTCGTTCTACCGCGACGGCATCGGGTTGGCCGAGATCGGCGGATTCCGCGACCACGACGGTTACGACGGCGTGTTCCTCGAGGTGCCCGGAAGCGGCGCCCACCTCGAGCTCACGAGTGGCGGCGAGCGTGGCGCTCCCTCGCCGCACCCGGAATCGCTGCTCGTGCTCTACCTCGGCACCGACGAGGCGGTGGGCGAGGTGGCCGCGCGACTGGGCGGCAGCCCTGTTGTGTCCGCTAACCCGTACTGGGCCGAACACGGCCTGACCTTCGAGGACCCCGACGGCTTTCGCGTCGTGCTCGTGCCGGAGGCATGGCAGCCTTAGGCGCCCTGCGGGACGTACTCGAAGATGCGGCCGAGATCCCGAAAGCCGACGGCGGCGTAGACGCCCTCCGCCATCGCGGTCGACTGCAGGCTGGCCGTCTCGCAGCCGCGCTCGCGCGCGTCGTGCACGAGCAGCGTGGTGAGAGCCGTGCCGAGTCCGCGCCGGCGCGCATGCTCGAGCGTCCCGACGTTGTAGATCCCGCAGTCGCCGCTGAAGTCGAACGCCATCCCGGTGGCGACGTTCTCGCCGTCGAGCTGTGCGATCAGCACGTGGTAGGCGGCCGGGTCCGCCTTGCTCAGGAAGTTGTGCGGCACCCCGACGATGCGCAGGTACTCGGCCCAATCGGGCGGCCCTAGTGCAATCGCCGGCGTCGGCACGCGGGTCTCGTCGAGCGGCATGCCCATCGCGCGGGTCGTCTGGTCGAGTACGTAGCCGCGGCGCTCGAGCTCGGTCCGCATCGGCGGGTCGCTCTCGTGCACCCAGGCGGCGAAGCGCGTGACGCCGGCCGTCGCGTACGCGTGCTCCATGGCGTTCAGGGCATGGGCGCGCTCGCTCACGCCCAGGTGACGATCGAGCAGCGCGTTGTTGTAGACCGCGCGCTCGGGCTCGTGGGGGAAGATCGCGGTCGCGACGCCGGGGAAGCGATGCACCGCCGCGCCCGTGGCCCCGCGCGCGTACTCCTCCCACGAGGCGAGCAGGGTCTCGGCGCCGCGCAGGTAGAGGCCGGTGTCCGTGGGCGCGGTCATCGCGCTAGAGGCTGAGCGACAACCAGACGCGGTCGCGCAGTGGGATGCCGTCGACCTCGATCTCCGGATAGCCCGTGCGCGGGGTGAAGGCGTCCCGCTCGATCCGCAGCAGCCGGAACCCGAGCCGTTGATAGAAGCGCAGCACCCGGGTATCGGCGGCCGCGGTGGCGACGATGAGCGTGGAGACGTACTCGTCGCGGCAGCTGTCCAAAGCGCGCTCGACGAGCATCCGTCCGATCCCCGCGCCCTGTCGTTCCTCGACGACCGCGAGGCTCTTCACCTCTGCCTCATCGGCCCGCTCGCCCCTCACGAGCTGGAGGTGCCCCACGATGGCGTCATCCTCCCGCGCCACCAGCACGCGCCCGAGCTCCCGGTAGGAGCTCACGGCCGCGGGCGAATCGTCAGCCAGCGCGAACAGCCCGGCCAGCTCGTCACGCGGCTGGCTGAACCACTCGATCGACGTCACGGTGTCATTAGAACTCGTGTGCGGCCGCTCCTGCTGAGCACCATACGAGCATCGACTGCGTGGTCCAAGCGTTCGCGGTCTCCATTACACGGCCGCGCCGGCCGGCCCCCCGTCATGGGGACGACCGGCGCGGGCCGATGGCCGTTACTTGACCACGATGCCGGCCGGGTGTGCACCGGCGGGCAGCGGCGTCGGCGAAGACGACAGCTCCGTCAGGTCGCCACCGTTGACGGCGAGCGTGCTGACCGAATTGCCTCCGCCGTCGACCACCGACAGCGTGCGGCCGGACGGATCCAGCCGAGCGTCGACCGGAGCAAGCCCGGTGGCGTTGCTCAGTGGAGTGCTGCCCAGCAGGGTCAGCGAGCCGCCTGGCGCTATCGCATAGCGCGAGATCGTCGCGACGGCGGTGTTCACGGCGAACAGGAAGCGCCCGTCGTGAGTGATCTCGACCCAACACGGAGCCGTCTGCAGGTCCGCGAACGGCGAGCCGCCGATCGACGTCAGGGAGCCGAACGCGTTGACCGAGAACGCCGAGACGGTGCCCTTCCCGGTGCCGTCGTGGGCGTTCGAGACGAACAGCTGCTTCGGGTTCGTGGGACGGAACTCACTGCCGAACGGCCCCAGGCCCTGTGCGGGAATCGGTGAGCCCGCCGTTGCGGCAAGCCTGCCGTCGAAGCGTACGCGGAAGCTGTCGATCAGCGACGTTCCCACCCGGGTTGCCGCGACCTCCGTGCCCGTGCTGTTGAACAGGATGTCCCCCGGCTGCGACCCATCGGGAAGCGGGACCGTCGATCCGCGCAGGTGGTGCAGGCGGCCAAACGGGTCGAGCACGAAGCCCGTGTAGTCGTTGCCTCCGGTGCCTGCGTTGGCCACGTACACCAGCCGACGGTGGACCGCGATGCTCACGGGCTGCACGCCATGAGATGGCGCGACGTCGGCGATGGCGAGCGAGCCATCGTGTCGGATCCTGAGCACCGACACCTCGTTGCTCCCCTGATCGGTGGCCAGCAGGAAGCGACCGTCGGCGCTCTCCTGGAGCGATCCCTGGGAGGCCACGGCCGCTCCACTTCCGCTGCCGCCCGCGGGGAACGGCGAGCCGGGCAGGGGAGTCAGGCTGCCGTTGGCGTGCCGGTCGAAACCGGCGATCGTGTTGGCCCCGGCGGTGTTGTCGTTGACGTAGAGGTGGCCGACAACCGGCGACGGGGGCGACGCTCCAGCCGTCGCGACGCCGAGTCCGGCCACAGCGAGCAGCGCGACTGCGCCGCCCAAGATCCAACGCGTGAAAATACGCATGGGATGGGCTCCTTCATTCGGGTGTTGCGGACACAGCACCCGTCACGGGAGCCCGTCCCGTCATTACGGCCCAGGCGGCGGCTTCACACAAAACCAACAAGGTCGGCCGTGGCGGCCCAGCTCCCGAGGAGCTTCAGCGACACCGCGAGGGCAACATGGCCGCCATCGACCGCTGACTGCGGCGTCGGCTGGCGCAGGAACTTGCCGAGGGGGGCGCGAGTACGATCGCGACCACGCCAGGGCGCTGGTCGGAACGGAGTCTCGTAGGCGCGCCGACCGCCGTCCGGACCACCGGAGCCTCTCGCCACCGCCGTGATCCACTACAACGCCGACCTTCGCACGCGACTGCGAGCGCGTCTGAGCGCACACGAGCGGTGCGAGCACGCACTCGAGGGGCGCCGCCACGCGGCGGTGGCGGTGGTGCTCGTCGACAGCGACGCCGAGCGTCATGACGACGACCCGGTCGCAGCTCGGGAGATCGACATGTCCGTCGTGCCAGGAGAGCTTGACCCCGCTGAACGCCGAGCGCTCGACGGCCGAATGGTCGGTGTCGCCGGCGGAGCCGCGTTCCTGTTATGCCGGCGCGCGTCGCGGTTGAGCCGGCACGCAGGGCAGTGGGCGCTTCCCGGCGGGCGCATCGACGCTGGTGAAACACCTCTGGACGCCGCGCTGCGTGAACTCGACGAGGAGCTCGGCTTGCGGCTTGATCCAGACAGCGTCGTCGGCTGGCTCGATGACTACCCGACCCGCTCGGGCTACGTCATAACGCCGGTCGTGCTGTGGGGCGGGAAGGATCCGCACCTGGATCCGGCGCCCGACGAGGTGCTCGCGGTCTACCGCATCGGCCTGCACGCCCTCAGGGACACCGAGCCACGCTTCGTCTCGATTCCGGAGAGCAACCGCCCAGTCCTGCAACTGCCCCTCGGCAACGACCTCATCCACGCGCCGACCGCGGCGATCCTCTTCCAGCTGCGCCAGGTCGGCTTGCTCGGCAGATCCGGCGAGCGGGTCGACCACCTCGAGCAGCCCGTCTTCGCCTGGCGCTGACGGCGCCGACGCCCGCTTGCCGTACTCGGGGCACGGTGGGAGCATCGCGAAGGTTCAGCCCCGATGAAGGGAGCGACAATGTCAGACAAGTCCTCAGCCGTGGTGTCCGACTCCAACGGGCGCCGCTCGGGCTTCCACCGCGTCGGAATGCTGCTGGTTCCCAACAGGCTTCCGAAGCCCGTCAACCCGGCACTGCTCAAGCACACCGAGGCGCGCGCCGAGAGCGCTCAGAACCAGGTCGCGGACCACATAACGGCGTTCTCGGGGTCCATGCTGTTCGTCTACATCCACATCCTCTGGTTTGGATGCTGGATCGGCTTTGGCGTGGAGGGTTATCCGTTCGGCCTGCTGACGATGATCGTCTCGCTCGAGGCGATCTTCCTCTCCACCTTCGTGATGATCAGCCAGAACCGCGCCGATGCCAAGCGGCAGGTCCTCGCCGACCAACAATGGATGACCGTGCAGAAGGAGGATCGCCAGAACAGAGAGCTGCTCGATCTCTCCCAGCGGATCCTCACCCTCACGAAGGAGGTGCGGTCCTTTGGCGACACCATCCAGCAGGAAAGCGACCAGAACAAGCAGCTACTCGACCTCTCGCGGCAGACGCTCGCGATGACGAAGGAAGTGCACGCGGGCGTGGGCGCCGAGCCGTCCCAAGGCGCGGAATAGAGGTTCCTCTCGGTTGCCCCGGTGGTCAGCCCATCTGCGTCGCCACGCTAGCGAGCTTGGACTGTGAGTCATGCTTAGACCGAGATGAGCGGAGCAGCGTCACCGGTTCGGTTGCCCCGCGGCCAGTTGCTCGGCCGCCAGCGCGAACGCGAGGTGCTTGACCGGCTGTTGGAGGCCGCGCGCGGCGGGCATGGCGGGGTCTTGGTGGTGCATGGAGAGCCGGGGGTTGGCAAGAGCGCGTTGCTCGAGTACGCGATCGAGACGGCGCGAGGCTGTCGCGTGGCTCGGACAGCTGGTGTCGAAGCTGAGATGGAGCTCCCGTTCGCCGCGCTGCAGCAGCTGTGTTCTCCGTTCATCGAGCTCACGGAACGCCTTCCCGAGCCTCATCGCGCCGCGCTCGGAGTGGCGTTTGGGATCGCAGCGGGGCCGCCGCCGAATCTCTTTCTCGTCGGATTGGCGGTGCTCGGGCTGTTGTCCGAGCTCGCGGAGGAACGGCCGCTCCTGTGCGTCATCGACGACGCCCAGTGGCTCGACCGCGCCTCAGCCCGCTCGCTCGCGTTCGTCGCCCGCCGCTTGGTCGCGGAGAAGATCGCACTCGTCGTCGGGACGCGCGAGCCGGACGGCGCCCTCAAGGGTCTACCGGAAGTCCGCGTCAAGCCACTGGGACACCGTGACGCGCGGGCGTTGTTGGAGTCGGTCTTGCCGGCTCGGCTGGATGGGAGCGTGATCGACCGGATCGTTGAGGAGACACGCGGCAATCCGCTGGCTCTGCTCGAGTTGCCTCAAGGGTTGACACCGACCCAACTCGCGGGCGGGTTTGGCTTGCCGGCCGCCGTGCCATTGTCAGCCAGCATCGAGGAGAGCTTCACGCGACGGCTGGCGGGGCTCCCAGGCGATGCACGTCGCCTCTTGCTCCTCGCGGCAGCCGACGCGGTCGGAGATCCCGCGCTCGTTTGGCGGGCCGCGGAGGAGCTCGGACTACCCGAATCCGCGGCGGACGCTGTCGAGTCTGCGGGTCTGGTGACGCTCGATGGCCGAGTGGTATTCCGCCATCCGCTGGTTCGTTCGGCGGTCTACGGGGCGGCCGGCGTGAAGGAGCGGCGCGAGGTCCATCGCGCTCTCGCCGACGCAACCGATCCAGAGGTCGATCCCGATCGCCGCGCCTGGCATCGAGCGCACGCGGCATCAAAGCCGGACGAGGAGGTCGCTGCCGAACTCGACCGGTCCGCCGCTCGGGCCCAGGCGCGGGGAGGGTTCGCCGCTGCCGCCGCCTTCCTGGAGCGCTCCTCCGTGCTGAGTCCTGAGCCGGCGCGCAAGGCAGAGCGGGCTCTCGCGGCAGCGGAGGCGAAGCAGGAGGCGGGTGCGCTCGATGAGGCGCTCGCCCTCGCCGCGGACGCCGCGGCGGGCCCCCTGGATGAACTCCGACGAGCTCAGGTCGACGTGCTTCGCGCCCGCATCTCCTTCGCCACCGATCGCGGCAGCGATGCGCCGCTCCTCTTGCTCACGGTGGCCAAGCGGCTCGAACACCTGGATGTGCGGCTCGCGCGCGAGATCTACCTCGACGCGCTGACCGCGGCCGTGTTCGCCGGTCGCCTGGCACGCGGATGCGATGCCCGTCAGGTGGCCGCGGCGGCACGTGCCGCCCCTCCGCCGACCCCGCCTCCGCAACCGTCCGACCTCCTGCTCGATGGATTGGCGCGACTCATCACCGATGGGCCCGCCGCCGGCACGCCGCTCTTGCGAACGGCGTTGAGTGCATTTGGTGGCGATGACATCGGGACGGTGGAAGCTCAGCGTTGGCTGTGGCTGGCTGGCCGAGCGGCGGGTTTCATCTGGGACTACGACGAATGGGACTCGTTGACGACGCGGCAGATACGAGCCGGCCGTGAGGACGGCGCTCTTGCGCAGCTCCCGCTCGCGCTCAGCACCCGCGTCGGAGTTCACATGTTCGCGGGAGAGCTGCTGGCCTCCGCGGCGCTGGTCGAGGAGGCGGACACCCTCGCCGAAGCGACCGACGGCCGCATGGTTCCCGCGTACGGGGCGCTCGGGCTCGCCGCCTTTCGTGGCCGCGCGGATGACCTCACGCGATTGCTCCGAGCCGACACCGAGGACTTCATCGCCCGCGGCGAGGGCATGGCACTCACGGTCTCACAGTGGCTGACCGCCGTCCTCTACAACGGCATGGCACGGTACGACGATGCGTTCGCCGCGGCCGAGCAAGCGACCGCCGATCCGCGTGAGCTCTGGTTCGGGAACTTCGCGTTGGTCGAGCTGATCGAAGCGGCCACCCGCAGCGACCGACTCGAGCGTGCCGCAGAAGCGCTCGAGCTGCTGGCCGAATCTACGCGCGCGAGTGGCACTGCCTGGGCACTGGGCGTCGAGGCACGGTCGCGCGCTCTGCTCAGTCAGGGGGAAGCCGGCGAGGCGCTTTACCGTCAGGCCATCGACCGCCTGCAGCCGACGCGCCTGCGCCTGGACCTGGCGCGGGCTCACCTCCTCTACGGCGAATGGTTGCGACGGGAACGGCGGCGAACCGATGCGCGCAACGAGCTGCGGATCGCCCACGAGCTCTTCTGCGGCTTCGGGATGGAGGCGTTTGCCGAGCGCGCGCGCATCGAGCTGGAAGCGACGGGAGAGCGCGCACGGAAGCGGACCATTGACACGCTCGACCAGCTCACCCCCCAAGAGGGGCAGATCGCGCGCCTTGCGGGACAAGGCAACACGAACCGCGAGATCGCCGCCCAGCTGTTCATCAGCCCAAGCACGGTCGAGTACCACCTTCACAAGGTGTTCCGCAAGCTCGACGTCAAGTCCCGCACGCAGCTTGCACAACGGATGTCGTAGTGAGCGAACGGCGGAGGCTAGGAGCCACGTGGAGAGACGGGCGCCAGGCGTGGGATCAGCCGAGTGGCCGACCCGCCCAGAACGGCGTCGCGCTCGCCCTCGTCAAGCTCAGCGGTCTTCTGAACCTGACGTAGGCCAGCGATCGAGATGGCGTCGCGAGGATACGGATAGTCGGTGCCGAACACGACGTTTCCGAGCCCCGTGACCGATCGCAGCATGTGGAGCACGGGATCGCTGAAGGCCGAGGCGGTGTCCCAGTAGAGGCGAGGGAGGGTGTCGGCGAACGCTCCCCGCTCCTGCGCCCCCGGGATGACCTTCATCTCATCGACGATCCCAAAGCGCGAGGCGACGAATGGGATCGTGCCGCCGGCGTGCGCGAACACATATTTGACGTCCGGCGTCCGGGCGAACGTGTTGCTGTAGTGGAGCTTCGCGATCGCGCGCGACGTGTCGACGGGGTAGTCGAGGAGCGCGTCAGGGAGGCCGAGTCTGTGCGCGATCGGATCGGGCGACGCGGTGGGATGGACGAACACAACCGCGGCGCGCCGCTGAAGCTCCGTGAAGATCGGATCGAAGCGGCTGTCTCCCAGGTAGCTGCCGCCGGCGTTGGTCATCATCGACACACCGTCGAGCTCGAGAACGTCGAGGGCGTAGGCGATTTGGTCGAGCGAACCTTCGACGTCCGGCAGCGGCAGCGCCGCGAATGCTCCGAAGCGGTCTGGGCGGTCGCGCTTGATGTCCGCCAGGTACTCATTGACCCGGCGCGCAAGGGTCCCCGACGCCGCGTCGTCACCGAAGTGCACGCCCGGCGTGCTGATCGATGGGACGGCGACGTCGATCCTCGCCTCGTCGAGATACGCGATCGCGCTGTCGAGGCTCCAACGAGGCGGAGTGATGCCTCCTGCGGCATTCCCGTTCTCGTTCGAGGCCTCCCAATAGAAGTCGGGAATGACGTGGTGGTGGAGGTCGACGGTGACGCTCATTGCTGCAACAGGCGGTCGGTGAGGACGATCTGGAGGACGGACCGCCGGAGAATCCCTGGTCGCCAGGCGAGTGGTCATCACCGGATTCCGATGATTCGCCCCTCAGCGGCTAGACGGAGGCCGGCTGCTGGAGCACGGCCTCGAGGTTCCCCAGCACGCCGAGCTGGCCCAGGATCACCGTTCCGGACGGGTAGCAGTCGAACAGCTGGATCCTCCCGTTCTCGAGACGGAAGACATCGCAGCATGGCGCGTCCATCCGGTTGCCCGTGGGCGGCAGGATCCCCTGAGGAAGCGAGAGCGGCCCGTCGTGAGTGCCCTGCAGCGCCAGCTCGACGACGACCACGTCACCACTTACGTACAGGTCGTAGAGCTCGCGATGCATGTCGGAGAACGCCGTCCCATAATTCTCAACGGGCTTTTGAACTTCGCTGGGTCCGCGGTACGTCACTCCGACCGATTGGTCGACGAACACTCCGCTCGGGTTGAAGCACGCGACCCACGCCGCGATGTCCTTCGCCTCGGCTACTGCGTATGCCTGGCGGACGAACTCTTCGTTTGTCATGTCGTTCCTTTCGTCAGATTTCCGCCGCGCTCAGACTGCGGGAGCCACCGGGACTTCGCGATGGCCGGGCCGAGGCTCACCTGTGTAAACGGCCTTAGCGATCCGCTCGGCCACCATGATCGTCGTGGGGTTGATCGCCACCGACGGAACGACCGGGATGATCGACGCGTCGACCACGCGGAGCCCGTCGATCCCCTTGACGGCGCCCTGCGAGTCAACGACCGCCCACGGGTCGCCGGAACCGCCCATCGGCGCCGTCGCGACCGGGTGGCCGTAGGAAGCCAGGTTGGCGGCGATCACGTCTGCGAGCTGGTCGTCCCCGACTGCGTCGCCGGGAATGATCTCGAGCTCGACGAACTGAGCGAGCGCCGGATTGCGCCCGATCTTGCGGGCCAGCTTCACGCCTTCGAGCATCCGGCGCGCGTCTTTGTCCTCGGCGAGGAAGTTGCAGTCGATCTCAGGCTGCTCGCGCGGGTCGCGGCTCCGTAGGGTGAGGGTTCCGCGAGAGTCGGGCTTGACGACAGCGACACTCAGCGTGATCGCGCCTCCTGTCGGGCTGTATTCCGGAGGCAGGAGGTGCGTCACAGCGATGTGGATATCCAGCTCATCGCCGCGGGCTTCGCTGGATGGCTTCCACAGCAAGGCGCCGACCGCCGGCCGCATGTCCAGAGACTCGGGTTTGAGCGCGTACCCGTTGTAGTAGAAGGGCTGGTCCTGGAGGTGTTGCCCGACGGGCATATCGGCCACGAGGTCGATGCCGAGGTGCGCCAGATCAGCCGCCGGGCCGACGCCCGAGCGCAGCAGGATCGCCGGACTCCCGTACGTGCCGGACGAGAGGATCACCTCACCTGCAGGGATCGCAGCACCGCTTGCCATGGCGACGCCGATCGCACGCAGCCCGTCGAACAGAACGCGATCCACGAGCACATCACCCGAGATCTTGAGGTTGGGGCGGTTGCGAACCTCTTCGGTGAGATAGACGATGCCGGTGTTCTGTCGCACCCCGTCGATGACGTTCACCGGGTACCCGCCGACCCCGCTCGGATCCGGCCCATTGAAGTCCTCGACCCGAGGGAAGCCCTCCGCCACGGTCGCGTCGATGAACCCGCGCAACGAGCTGGTCAGATCGTCGTAGCTCAGTTGTCGTATCGGGAACGGTCCCGTCCGCCCGTGGTAGGCGTCATCGCCGTCGGGAGTGTTCTCCATCTCCCGGAATGTTTCGGAGACGTCCTCGGTCGCCCAATCGTCAAGGCCATGACGTTGCCAATCCCGGATGTCGCTCGGTCGGGCTCGCATCGCCACCGTGGCGTTGTGGGCCGAGCAGCCGCCGAGCGCCTTGGCGCGCGGGGTTTCGATCTCCGGGGCGGCAGCGCCGCCGCGGGCGATGAAGCCCCATTCATGCTCGGGATTGGCCGGCACGTGCGCGGCATCCAGTAGGTCGTCTGGGTAGCCATCGACGCCGTAGGCCGTGCCTGCCTCGAGCAGTAGGACCGAGCGCGTTGGATCCTCGCTGAGACGGCTGGCGAGGACCCCGCCCGCCGAGCCTCCTCCCACAATCACCACGTCGGGGCGACCGTTGCCGATGTCGGACATGGACCTCGTTCTCCTCGGGTCGATAACTCGCAACCCGATCGTCGCCAGCAGGGGGGTGACGTGTCATCGCCAGATCCCGGTGATTCGCCGGAGGCGGACTGCGACAGTCGGGGTGCGAGCTCAGGTCACGACTAAGGACTCCATGGATTCGAACGCGCGGCGGCCCCGCCACGATCCACTAAGTGTCAGCAAGGCTTGAAGGAAAGGTGTGCCTCATCACGGGCACGGGTGGAAGCATGGGCCGTGAAGCCGCGCTGATGTTCGCTCGCGAGGGCGCGTCGGTGGTCGGTTGCGACGTCAGCGTCGAATCCGCGCAACCGACTGTCGAGATGGTTCGTGCCGAGGATGGAGAGATGGTCTCCAAGCAGCCCTGCCGTCTCGACGATCCGGCCGACTGCCAGGCGGTTGTCGAGCTCGCGCTAGGCACGTACGGTCGGGTCGACGAACAAGGCGGGAATCATCGGCATGACGCGACAGCTGGCGATGGAGGGGGGAGAGCATGGGATCCGCGCCAATTCGATCTCCCCAGGGCTGATCGAAAGCAACGCGACCCGCGACCAGCTCAAGGACCCGGAATGGGCGAGCTACATGCTCGGCAAGACGTTGCTGGGTCGTCTCGGCCAGCCGGAGGAAGTGGCCCAGGTCGCACTGTTCCTCGCCTCCGACGAGAGCTCGTATGTCACCGGCGTCGACATCGTGGTCGACGGCGGGATGAAGGTCTGGTGACACTCCGGCGGCCATGTTCGCGACCGAATTCGAGAAAGGAACGTAATGGAACCAGCGAACCCCAAGGGCGTCGGGATCATCGGCGCGGGCCGAATCGGGCAGGCGATGGCGCGGACCGCCGCGCGGGCGGGCCGCTCGGTCGTGATCGCCAACAGTCGCGGCCCTGAATCGCTGACGTCGGTGGTCTCGGCGCTCGGCGATGGCGTGTCCGCGGGCACGGTGCAGCAGGCTGCGGCGGCCGGCATCGTCGTAATCGGGGTGCCCTGGCCCCGCGTTCAGCAGGCGCTCGAGGGCCTCGAATGGAGCGGCCAGATCGTGATCGACGCGACCAACGACTTCGAGCCGAGCGATCTCGACGGGAGGACCTCGAGCGAGGTTGTCGCCGATCTCGTTCGCGGTGCGCGCGTCGTGAAGGCCGCGAACACGCTCGTCGCCGCAGTGCTCGGGTCGGATCCGCATGAGGCCGGGGGGCAGCGGGTGATCTTTCTTTCAGGCGACGACGTCGACGCGAAGGCCGAGGTGATCTCGCTGTTCGAGGACGCGGGTTTCTTCACGATCGACCTCGGGGCCCTGAGCACGGGCGGCGCCATGCAGCAGGTAGGCGCCCCGCTCGCCGGGGTGAACCTGATCCGGCTCTCTGCATGACCAGCTTGGCGACAACCCAGGGCGAGGACTACCTGGAGGAGCTGATCTCGAGAGACGTTTCGGTGGCTCGGGGCCTGCTCGATCGGGATCACCTCCTCGCGCTGATGGATCGCGCCGTGGCCAAGCGGGTGACGGTCATCTCGGCGCCGCCGGGGAGTGGAAAGACGTCGTTGTTGCGTGCCTGGGCCGACCGCTCGATCAGCCCTGGTCGCGTCGCGTTCGTGTCCGTCGACCGCGACCAACAGGATGCGCAGCGGTTCTGGTGCGCCGTCCTCGACGCGATCCGCAGCTCCGCGCGCGCGATCGATTCTGAGACGCAACCTGCGGCGACCGCTGCATCTGAGGGCGACCCCGTGGTCGACAGAGTCCTGTCGGAGTTGGCCGAGCAGGTCGAACCCGTCGTGCTGATCGTCGACGACCTCCACGAGCTGGGGTCAGCCGATGCCCTCACGCAGCTCGAACATTTGCTCGCGATTCTGCCGAGCTCTGCGCGCATGGTGTTGTCGTCTCGCCGGGACCCTCCAATCAGGTTGCACCAGCTCCGGCTTGCCGGCGAGGTCGCCGAGATCCGTGCCGGCGATCTACGGTTCACCGAGCGCGAGACGCGCAAGCTGCTTGCTGCGTCCGGGGTCAGTTTGTCCGCCTCCGGGGCCGCTGCGTTGTACGAGCGCACCGAAGGTTGGGCGGCTGGCCTGCGCCTGGCGGTGATCTCGCTCAGCGGTCACCCGGATCCTGAGCGTTTCGTCGCCGACTTCTCCGGGGGCGACAGAGCCGTCGGGGAGTATCTGATAGCCGAGATGCTCGAACGCCAATCGAGCGAGGTTCAGAGCATGCTGCTGCGAACCTCGCTCGTCGACCGGCTGAACGGAGAGCTCGCGGACCTGCTCACCGGCCGACCCGGTTGCGAGCGGCTGCTACTCGAGCTGGAGGACGCCAACGCGTTCGTCGTGTCGCTCGACGCTCAGCGCACCTGCTTTCGCTACCACCAGCTTCTGGCGGACTTCCTGCGTCTGGAGCTCCGCCGAACGTTGGCCCATGAGGTTCCTGACCTCCACCGCCGGGCCGCACGCTGGTTCGCCGATCGTGGGGACGTCGTCGAGGGCGTACGACACTTGATCGCGGCCGGCGACTGGCCCGACGCGGCCCGGCTGGTTGCGGACCATTCGTTCAGGTGGGTGCTCGACGGGGAAGTGGGAACGATGGGCACGGTGCTGCAGGCATTTCCCGAGGGCGCATCAGCGGATCATCCCGACCTGGCGCTAGCCCACGCGGCAACTCAGCTGGCGCAGGGACGGTTGGAGGAGGCGGCGGCCCAGCTGGCGCTGGCCGAGTCCGACCTCGAGAGCGCTCCGCCGGCTCGCCGCCGCCGGCTCACGGTGGCAATCGCGTCGCTGCGGCTGGCGCTGGCACGGCGTAGCGGTCAGTTCACCGAAGTAATCGAGCAAGTGAACCTCCTTGACGCTTCGATCGAAGACGAAGCGAACGAACGGATCGGGATGACCAGTGAGCTGCGGGGAGTCGCGCTGACGAATCTGGGGATCGTCGAGACGTGGTCCGGGCGACTCGCCGACGCCGAGCGGCACCTCTCCTCGGGAGCAGCGCTTGCCCAGACGATCGGCTGGCCCTACCTGGAGGTCGTGTGCCGCGCGCATCTGGGTTTCCCGTCAAAGCTCGTCTCGTTCGCGACCGCACGAGCGCGCGGCCATCAGACGGTCGCTTTGGCCGAGCGCCATGGCTTGGGCGGTCGAGCGATACTCGCGCCCGCGTTGGGGGCCCTCGCCGGCGTGACGATCTGGATGGGAGAGTTCGACGAGGGAGAGCGCTGGCTGGAGCGCGCCTGGGAGGTCGCCGAGCCGCATGTTGACCCCGCGGCCGCAGTGCTTCTGCACGTGGTGACCGGAATGCTGCACGCCGGCCGCGGGCAACATCAACTGGCGCTCGGAGATTTCGCGGCGGCAGCGCAGGCGCAGTCGCTACTCACCGGGGTGCACGCTCTCGCACCGCTTATCGCAGGCTGGCTCGCGGCCACGCAGGCTCGGCTTGGGATGCCCGATGAGGCGCGCGCAACACTCACGGGTTTCTCCGCCGAACCCGAGCAGATGGGCGCCGCTGACAACGCCCGGGCAGTCATCTGCATGGCGGAGGGCGACCCGGCTACGGCGCTGGATGTCCTCGGAGAGGTTCTGGAGGTGACGCCTTCGGTCGTGCCCACGTTCACAGTCGTCGAAGCGCATCTGCTCGCCGGCGTCGCGCATCTGGAGCTGGGAGATCCAGGCGCCGCGGCTGCCGCAGTCGAGGCTGCGCTCGCCGCCGCCGAGCCAGACCGGCTGATCTTCCCGTTCGCGATGACCGACGCCGCGGAGCTCCTCGACGCGCTCCCGCGTCACGAAACGGCTCATGGCGCCCTTCTCACGGACATCCTCGACCTCCTGCGAGGCGCATCCGCGCCGACCATCGACCGGGAGCGCCTATCGGAAGCCGAGGAGCTCAGCCCGAGCGAACTCCGCGTCCTGCGGTATCTGCCGACAAACCTGACGCGGCCCGAGATCGCGCAAGAACTCTACGTTTCCATCAACACGGTCAACACGCACATCCGCAACATCTATTCCAAGTTGGGGGCGGGTGATCGCTCGTCCGCCGTTCAACACGCACGCGCGCTGCGGCTCCTCTCAACCGGGCTCTCGCGAACATCGGCGAAATAGCGCGAGCGTCGGCGTGCGCGCAATCACCAGATCCCGGCGTCGCCGGCTCACCAGGTCGGGCGTCACGATGATCACGTGGCCACACCGCCGGGCTTGTACACGATCCGGATCGAGGGTTGTCTCGGAGCCACCGCTCTGTCCGCCTTTCCCTCGATGGTGTCTGAGCTGAAGGGCAGCGAGACCGTACTCACCGGTTTGCTCGAAGATCGGTCCGCGTTGTTCGGCGTTGTTGCCCAGATCGAAGCGCTCGGCCTCGAACTGATCGAACTCCGGCGAATCCGCCCCAGACCGAAATCGGGTCTCGGATGAGCACGACGACATGGCTCGGCGACAAGCCGATCAACCGCATGGGCTTCGGCGCGATGCAGCTCGCCGGTCCCGGCGTCTTCGGGCCGCCCCGCGACCCGGGTGAGGCCCGGGCCGTACTGCGCCGAGCCATCGAGCTCGGCGTCGACCACATCGACACGTCGCAGTACTACGGACCGGATGTAGTCAACGACCTGATCCGCGAGGCGCTGCATCCTTATCCCGAGAATCTCAAGCTGGTAACGAAGGTGGGCGCGCGGCGCGACGACGCGGGACGGGTGCTTCCCGCCCAGCGGCCCGACGAACTGCGCGCGGGGGTGGAGGCGAACCTCCGCTCACTTCGAGTGGAGCGTCTGGACCTCGTCAACCTACGACTGGTTGAGAGCGGAGACGAAACCGCCATACCGCTCGAGGAGCAGTTACTCGCGCTCCAAGAGATGCGCCAGGACGGCAAGCTCGATCTGATCGGGCTCTCCAATGTCGATCGAGCGCAGGCGCGGCTTGCGCTCGAGCTCGTCGACGCGGCCGAGATCCAGAACGGCTACAGCATCATCGACCGCCAGGACGACGAGATGGTCGAGTTTGCCCGGGAGCGCGAGATCGCGTTCGTACCGTTCTTTCCCCTTGGCTCGGCGTTCAGGGGCGGGCCGGCGCGACTGTCCGCAGAAGCCACAATCGTCCAGGTCGCGGACAAGCACCGCGCCACGCCGGCCCAAATCGCCCTGGCGTGGCTGCTGGCTCGCTACGAGCGAATGCTGCTGATTCCGGGCACGAACTCGGTCGCGCACCTCGAGGAGAACATCGCTGCGGGCGCGATCGAGCTCGATGACGCCGATCTCGCCGCCCTCGATCGCGTCTAGCTGAGCGCCGGCCGGCGACCCACGGCCGCAAATCACCAGCATCCAGTGAGGACGGCTCACCTGGGTCGGCGCGATCGTGCGGCCATGCAACAGCGCCCGAAGCTTCCGACCAAGGGAGGTCTCAGATGAAGCTCGTCGTCAACGGCGCCGCGTTCGACGTTGACGACCGGCACGCGCAGACCCCGCTGCTGTGGGTGCTCCGGGACGTCCTCGGTCTGCGTGGCACGAAGTTCGGTTGCGGAGCCGGCTTCTGCGCGGCCTGCACGGTGCTGATCGACGGGCGCAACACCAAGTCCTGCCAGACCAGAACCGAGCGGGCGGTCGGGAAGACCATCACCACAGTCGAGGGCGCCTCCGGTCCGGTCGTCGACGCGGTCCGCGGCGCCTGGCACCGCGCCAACGTGGTGCAGTGCGGGTACTGCCAGCCCGGGCAGACCCTGGCCGCGGTGTCGCTGCTCGAGTCAGACCCGTCGCCCGACGACTCGAAGATCGACGAGTGGATGAGCGGGAACCTGTGCCGCTGCGGAACCTATCCGCGGATCCGGGCCGCGATCCACGACGCCGCGGAAACGTTGGATGCGGGCCAGGAGCCCGATCCGTTCACCGCTCCGCCGGAGCCTGAAGTAGGCCGACTGACCCCCGAAGAGATGGCCGACCCGGTGCACCCATACATCCGGATCCATGAGGACGGCACGATCGTGGCCTACTCGAGCCAGATCGAGATGGGTCAGGGAATCCACACAGGGCTGGCGACCCTCGTGGCCGAGGAGCTCGACGCGGACTTCGCCTCGGTCCGGGTCGTCAACGCCGCCAATGGCGGTGGCCCGCCCCGCGACGTCTACGGAAACCCGGACATCGGCGGGACGTTCCAGCTCACCGGGGCCTCCAATTCGATGAAGGGGTTCTGGGTCCGCTACCGGCAGGCGGCGGCACAAGCACGGTCGCGTCTGGTGGCCGCGGCCGCGGAGGCGTGGCAGGTGCCGGCAGCGGAGGTCGAGATCGAGCGCGGAGTGCTGCATCACGCCAGCGGGCGGCAGGCAGCGTTCGCCGAGCTGTCCGCGTCCGCCGAGCAGCTGCCGGTTCCCGAGGACGTGAGCCCGAAGGAGCCGGCGGACTACAAGCTGATCGGGCGCGAGGGACGGTTGCGTGTCGACGCCCCCGCGAAGATCCTCGGCCGGACCGATTTCACGATCGACGTGCGCGTCCCTGGGATGGTGACCGCGGTCGTGTTGCACCCGCCCCGCTTCGGCGCGACGGTCGCGTCGGTCGACGACCAGGCTGCCTTGGCCGAGGTCGGTGTGATTGCGGTCGTCCCTATCGAGGAGGGCGTGGCCGTGGTGGGCGAGACATTCGCCGACGCCCAGCGCGGGTTGCGCGCGCTGAGCGTCGAGTGGGACGACGCGGCCGCGGAACGGCGCAGCTCCGACGAGCTGATGGCCGAGCACCTGCGGCTGCTCGAGTCGGGGGAGCAGGCAGTCCCGTCGCGCGACGACGGTGACGTCGACCAGGCGCTGGCCCAGGCGGAGGCGACGATCGACGCGACGTACACGCTGCCCTATCTCGCTCATGCCGCCATGGAACCGAACAACGCCGCCTGCCGGATGCGCGCTGACGGAATCCTCGAGGTGTGGGCGAGCACGGAGTCGCCGGAGTACACGCGGATGGCCGCCTCCGAAGCCGCCGGCATCGACAAGGACCAGATCGAGGTCCACGTCACGTTCGCCGGTGGCTCGTTCGGGCTCCACAGCAGCTCGACCCACGATCCCACCAGCGAGGCCGTTCAGGTCGCGCGGGAGCTCGGATGGAAGCATCCGGTCAAGGCGCAGTCGCTACGCGAAGAGGACTTCAAGGCGGGCCGCTACCGGGTGATGGCCGCGCACCGAGTGCGGGCCGGCGTCGACGCCGCTGGCCGCACAACGGCGGTCCATCACGAAATGGTCGCCGAACCGACCTCGGTGAACCTGCCCTACGTGCGCGAGGCGCTGTTCACGAAGGGCGTCGACTTGATGACGGTCAGCGGCGCGGCGGACGGCCCCTACGCATTCGACAACTTCAGGCTTGCTTCGACCAACTTCGAGTCCGGCGTGCCGATCATGGTCTGGCGATCGGTCGGGAACTCGCACACCGAGTTCGCGCGCGAGTCCGCGATCGACGAGCTCGCGAGCGCCGCCGGGCGCGACCCTGTCGAGTTCCGGCGCGAGCTCCTCGCCGACACCCCGCGAACCCTGCGCGCGCTCGATATCGCGGCCGAGCGCTCAGGCTGGGGATCGGCGATGGCGGACGGAAAGGCGCGGGGCGTCACCTGCTCCAGCTTCCTCAGCCACAGCGCCCAGGTGACCGAGGTCTCCCTCGACGACCGCGAGCGTGTCCACGTCGACCGGATCGTGTACGCGCTCGACTGCGGCATCACGGTCAACCCCGACCTGATCCGCGCCCAGGTCGAGGGAGGACTCCTGTTCGGGCTCAGCGCGGCCGCCTGGGGTGAGGCCGTCCTCGGCGAGGGAGGCGAGATCGTCACCCGGAACTTCGACCGCTACCCGGTGGTGCGAATGCGCTCAGTGCCGCGCATCGACGTGCACCTGATCGAGTCCACCGAGCCGCCCACCGGCGTCGGCGAAGTCTCCGTTCCCTCGGTCGCCCCAGCACTGGCGAACGCAATTGCGGCACTCACCGGCACCAGGATCCGCCGGCTCCCCTTCTCGAAGACCATCAAGATCTACTAGGAAAGGTCAACGCCATG
>DASXNY010000016.1:0-89582 GCA_036494715.1 Thermoleophilaceae bacterium | reverse complement strand
ATCTCGCGCCTGCACTCCTTCGACGACCCCGTGGAGATCGAGGAAAGCATGGTGTTCGCCCTCGAGACCTACTGCCCCGCCAGCGACGGGCGCTCGGCCGCGCGCATCGAGGAGGAGGTGCTCGTGACGGCCGACGGACCGGAGATCCTCACGCGCTTCCCCGGCGAGGAGCTGCTCGTTGCCGGTCGCCAGTACGTGCGCGGCGCCGACCTCGTGAAGGGAGAGGGCGACCCGGTGGTGGCCAAATGAGCCACACCGAGGCGACGAGCGCCCGGCCGGTCGAGGACCGCGACGAGGCGCTCGCGCTGTATCGCCGGATGCTGCTGATCCGGCGCTTCGAGGACACGGTGCAGTCGCTCTTCCTGAAGGGTGAGATACACGGGACGACTCATCTGTACTCGGGCCAGGAGGCGGTGGCGGTGGGCGTCTGCGCGGCGCTCGCCGGCCAGGACCGCGCGGCCGGCACCTACCGCGGGCACGGGCATGCGCTCGCGCTCGGAGTCGAGCCTCAGGGGCTGCTCGACGAGCTGCTCGGCCGCTCGTCCGGCGTCTGCGGCGGGCGCGCCGGCTCGATGAACGTGATCGACTTAGAGCACCGGCTGATCGGCTGCTTCGGGATCGTGGGCGGCAGCATCGCGGCGGCCACCGGCGCGGCGCTCGCACTCAAGCGCCAGAACGGCGTGGCGGTGGCGTTCTTCGGCGACGGCGCGACCAACCAGGGCTACTTCCACGAGTGCCTCAACTTCGCCAAGGTCTTCGGGCTGCCGGTGGTCTACGTCTGCGAGAACAACCTCTACGGCGAGTTCACGCCGTTCGAGCAGGTCACCGCGGGCCAGATTCGGGCGCGTGCGGAGACGCTGCAGATCCCGGCGACCACGATCGACGGCAACGACGTCTGGACCGTGCGCGAAACGGCGCGCGAGGCGGTGAACCGCGCGCGCCGCGGCGACGGCCCGTTCTTCATCGAGGCGCTCACCTACCGCTACGTCGGCCACTCGCGCAGCGACCCCGGGCGCTACCGCAAGCCCGGCGAGCTGGACGCCTGGCGCGAGCGCGACCCGCTGGTCCGCGCGCGGGCGTCTATCGAGGATCACTTCGACGGCGTCGATATCGCCCAGGTCGACGCCTCCGTCGAAGCGCAGATCGAGCAGCTGATCGAGCGCGGGCTGGCGGCCCCGTATCCGTCCCCCGACCCCGACGCACGCGAGTTCAAGGATGGCTGAGCTCGAGTTCCGCGTGGCGATCCGCGACGCGCTCGCCGAGGAGCTCGAGCGCGATGAGCGCGTGATCTTCTTCGGCGAGGACGTGGCCGCCGCGGGCGGCGTGTTCGCCACCACGCCCGAGTTGTTCGAGCGCTTCGGGCCGGAGCGAGTGTTCGACACGCCGATCTCGGAGCTGGCGCTGGCGGGCGCGGCGTTCGGCAGCGCGGTGTGCGGCCTGCGCCCGGTGATCGAGATCATGTTCGGCGACTTCCTGCCGCTCGTGATGGACAGCCTCGTGAATCAGGCCTCCAAGTACTTCTACATCTCGAACGAGCAGGCGAGCGTGCCGCTGGTGGTGCGCTCGGCGGTCGGCGCGGGCGGGCGCTTCGGAGCAATCCATTCGCAGAGCCCGGTCAGCTGGTTCCAGGCGGTGCCGGGGCTCAAGCTCGTGGCGCCCGCCACGCCGACGGATGCGAAGGAACTGCTTAAGGCGTCCATACGTGATGACAACCCTGTGTTGTTCTTGGAGCACAAGCGGCTCTACTCCATTAAGGAAGAGGTGGCGGGGGGCGGGTCGCGGGGGGCGGAGCTTGGCTCTGCTGCGGTGCGGCGGTCTGGCGGGGACGTCACCCTGGTGTCTTGCATGAAGGGGGTGCATGACTGTCTTGCTGCCGCTGAGCTGCTGGCTGGGGATGGAATCGAGGCTGAGGTGCTCGACCTGCGCACGCTGCGGCCGCTCGACCGTGGGGCGATCGCCGAGTCGCTCGCCAAGACCAACCGGCTCGTGGCGGTGGAGGAAGGGCCGCGCACCGGCGGCTGGGCCGGCGAGGTGCTGGCGCTGGCCGCCGAGGAGTCGCTGCACGACGTCGACGACGTCTGGCGGCTCACGACGCCCGAGCACCCGATCCCCTACAGCCCCGCGCTCGAGGACGCGTTCCTGCCGGGCGCGGAGCTGATCGCGGCGTCCGTGCGCTCGCGGCTCGGCAGCGCGGCCTCGCCGCGCTAGACCACTTACAGCAGGCCAAATCACCCGGATCAGGTGACGCCCGGCGGCCTCCGTGAGGGGAGCATCGAAGGCCGCACTCTCACCACACCCCCGATGGGAGGATGGATGTCCATCGCAGTCAAGCCCGGCACTCAGCCCACCGAGTCCGCCGGGAGCGCGGGCCAGACGGCGCCCGCCGATGTATTCGTGGCCTTTGGAATCACCGGCGATCTCGCCAAGGTGATGACCTTCAACTCGCTCTACCGGTTGGAGCAGCGCGGCCTGCTGAGCTGCCCGATCGTCGGCGTGGCGGTGGACGACTGGACCGTGGACGATCTGCGCCAGCACGCGCGCGACGCCATCGTCGGCTGCGGCACGACGCTCGACGAGGAGGTCTTCAAGCGCTTTGCCGCGCGGCTGTCCTATGTGAGGGGCGACTTCGGCGACCCGGCGACCTTCGAGCGGCTCGCGACGGTGCTGCGCGAGCCCCGCAGCCCGGTCTTCTACCTCGAGATCCCGCCGTTTCTGTTTGGCAACGTGATCAAGGGGCTGGCCGACGCGGGGCTCACCAAGTCGGCGCGAGTCGTCGTCGAGAAGCCGTTCGGGCATGACCTCGAGTCGGCGCGCGCGCTGAACGATGAGGTGCACCAGTACCTCGACGAGGAGCAGATCTACAGGATCGACCACTTCCTCGGCAAGATGGGTCTGGGCGAGATCCTCTACCTGCGCTTCGCCAACGCGATGTTCGAGCCGCTGTGGAACCGGCAGCACGTCGCGTCGGTGCAGATCACGATGGCGGAGAGCTTCGGCGTCGAGGATCGCGGCCACTTCTACGACCCCGTCGGCGCGCTGAGGGACGTGGTGGTGAACCACTTGATGCAGGTGGTGGCCGCGGCGGCGATGGAGGCGCCCGCCGGAGGCGATCCCGCCACGCTCAAGGACTCGACGTACGCAGTCTTCCGGGCAATGCTCGACGCCCGGCCGGACCACTACGTGCGCGGGCAGTTCGATGACTACCGGAGGATCGACGGAGTGGCGCGCGACTCGACCACCGAGACGTTCGCCGCCATGCGGCTCGAGGTGGAGAACTGGCGCTGGTACGAGGTGCCGTTCTACATCCGCACCGGCAAGCACCTGCCGATCACGCAGACCGAGTTGCGTCTCGTCTTCCACCGCCCGCCGCACCTCGGCTTCGGGATTGCCAAGCGCACTCCGGAGCCCGATCAGATCGTGGTGAAGCTCGATCCCACCACCGGCATCCGGCTGCTCCTCGAGGCGCAGCGCGAGGGCGACCTCGAGCCGGAGCAGATCAACCTCGACATGGAGTTCGGCCAGGAGGGCGGCGAGGGGCCGGCTCCCTATGAGGTCCTGCTCTACGCCGCGATGCAAGGCGACAGTCGCCGCTTCACGCGCCAGGACGGCGTCCAGGAGGCCTGGAGAGTCATGCAACCGTTGCTCGAGCACCCGCCCCCGGTCTTGCCCTACACGAAGGGGTCGTGGGGACCGGACGCCGCCAACGACCTGCTCGCAGGCCATGGCCGCTGGCACTCCCCGTGGGTGGCGTCATGAGCGTCACTCAGGCGAAGGGCGACCGCAAGGCGAGCAAGAAGGCGGCGAAGGCGGACGGCGCCAGGCCCGCGCCCGCGCAGCAGCCACAGAGCGCGGCCGCGCCCTCGCCGTTCCCCCCGATCGCGGACTACGCGTTCCTGTCCAACTGCCACACGGGCGCGCTCGTGGCGCCCGACGGGTCGATCGACTGGCTGTGCGTGCCGTGCTTCGACGCGCCGAGCGTGTTCGGCACCCTGCTCGACCGCGGGGCGGGCACCTTCCGCCTCGGGCCGTTCGGGATCAACGTGCCGCACGCGCGGCTGTACGAGCCGGGCACGAACATGCTCGCCACCACCTGGCACACACCGCGCGGCTGGGTGGTCGTTCGGGACGCGCTGACGATGGGCCCGCGCCGCGGCGAGGACGGCGTGACGCCGCACACCCGCCCGCCAGCGGACGAGGACGCGGACCACCTACTCGTGCGCACGGTCGTGTGCCTCGACGGCGAGGTGGAGGTGGAGCTCGTCTGCGAGCCGGTGTTCGACTACGGCCGGACACCCGCCGAGTGGTCACTGGTGGGCGAGACCCGGCACGTGGCGGACGCCAGCGGCGCCGGCGTCAAGATCAGGTTGGCGTCCGACATGGACATGGGCGTCGAGGGCAACCGGGTGCGCGCCCGGCACGTGCTCAAGAAGGGGGAGCAGCTCTACTGCTCGCTCTCCTGGGCGGAGGGGCTCGAATCGCCCACGACCGTGGACGAGGCGAACGGACGGCTCGCCTCCACCACCACGTTCTGGCGCAACTGGCTAGGGCGCGCGCGCATCCCCGACCACCGCTTCCGCGTGCCGGTCGAGCGATCCGCGCTCGCCATCAAGGGCCTGACGTACATGCCCACCGGGGCGACGGTGGCCGCGCTGACGACGTCGCTGCCGGAGACGCCGGGCGGCGAGCGCAACTGGGACTACCGCTACACCTGGATCCGCGACACCACGTTCACCCTGCAGGCACTCCATTTCCTCAACCTCGATTGGGAGGCCAACGAGTTCATCCAGTTCGTGGCCGACCTCGAGCCCAACGAGGACGGCAGCCTGCAGATCATGTACGGGATCGACGGCCGGCGGGACCTGACCGAGTCCACACGGGAGGAGCTGTCGGGCTACGCCGGCGCCCACCCGGTGCGGATCGGCAACGGCGCATTCGACCAGCGCCAGAACGACGTGTTCGGCGCGGTGCTCGACTCGATACTGCTGCACACGCAGCGGAGCCAGCGCCTGCCACGCGCGCTGTGGCCGATCGTGGAGGCCCAGGCGGAGTGCGCCACCAAGGTGTGGCGCAAGCCGGACCAGGGCATCTGGGAAGCCCGCGGCAAGCCGCAGCACTACGTGTCGTCCAAGCTCATGTGCTGGGTCGCGCTCGACCGCGCGGCCAAGCTGGCGGAGATCAGAGGCGACCGCGATCGCGGCACGGCCTGGCGCGCCACCTCGGAGCAGATCAAGGCAGACATCCTCAAGCACGGGGTGGACGAGCGCGGGGTGCTCACGCAGCACTACGACACGACGGCGCTCGACGCCTCCACGCTGCTCGCGGCGCTGTTCAGCTTCCTCCCGGATGACGACGAGATCCTGCGCAACAGCGTTCTCGCGATCGCCGACGAGCTGACCGAGGACGGCTTCGTGCTGCGCTACGTGACCACGGAGACGGACGACGGCCTATCGGGCAAGGAAGGCACGTTCCTGATCTGTTCCTTCTGGCTCGTCACGGCGCTCGCGATCATCGGCGAGAACCAGCGCGCCCGCGATCTCATGGAGCGGCTCCTGCGGGTGGCCTCGCCGCTCGGCCTGTATGCGGAGGAGTTCGACGCGCCGACGGGCAGGCACCTCGGCAACTTCCCCCAGGCGTTCTCCCACCTCGCTCTCATCGAGGCCGCCGGCCGGATAGTCGTCGCCGAGCTGCTGGAGGAATACACGTGAGCGCCTACGACGTAATCGTGATCGGCAGCGGAGCCGGCGGCGGCACGCTGGTTCGCCACCTGGCCCCGACCGGCAAGCGCATCCTGCTGCTCGAACGCGGCGACTGGCTGCCGCGCGAGCCGCAGAACTGGCAATGCGCCGACGTGTTCGTGGACGGCCGCTACATCTCCCCCGACACCTGGTACTACAGCGACGGCTCGGCCTTCCAGCCGCAGGTCCACTACTACGTGGGCGGCGCCACCAAGCTCTACGGCGCCGCGCTCTACCGGTTGCGCAAGGAGGACTTCGGCGAGCTGCAGCACCACGACGGCGTGTCGCCCGCGTGGCCGATCTCGTACGACGAGATGGAGCCCTATTACACCCAGGCCGAGGCGCTCTACCAGGTGCATGGCGCCCGCGGCGAGGATCCGACGGAGCCTCCCGCGAGCGCGCCCTATCCGTTCCCCGCGGTGTCGCACGAGCCGCGCATCCAGCAGCTCTCGGACGACCTCGAGGCCGCGGGGCTGCATCCGTTCCACGCGCCCTGCGGCGTGATGCTCGACGAGACGAACATGCCCTTCAGCCGCTGCGTGCGCTGCGACAACTGCGACGGCTTCCCCTGCGTCGTCCACGCCAAGTCGGACGCCGAGGTGGTGAGCGTGCGTCCCGCGCTCGAGTGGGACAACGTCACGTTGCTGACGAACTCCGAAGTGGTGCGACTCGAGACGAGCGCGGCGGGCACCGAGGTGACCGAGGTGATCGTGAACCGCGACGGGCAGCGCGAGACCTACACGGGCGACATCGTGGTGGTCTCCTGCGGCGCCGCCAACAGCGCGAAGCTGCTGCTCGCGTCCGCCACCGCGGCACACCCGGCCGGGCTCGCCAACGCGTCCGACCAGGTGGGACGCAACTACATGTTCCACAACAGCCAGGCCGTGCTCGCGCTCTCGCGTGAGAAGAACACGACGGTCTTCCAGAAGACGCTCGGCCTGAACGACTTCTACTTCGGGGGCAAGGACTTCGACTTCCCGATGGGCAACATCCAGATGGTGGGCAAGTCCCAGGCCGGGATGTTCCGCGGCGAGAAGCCCGGCGAGACCAAGTTCGCGCCGTCCTGGACCCTGCGGGACGTCGCCGAGCACGCGGTGGACTTCTGGCTCTCGACCGAGGACCTGCCGCGCGCCGACAACCGCGTGACGCTGCGCCCGGACGGCCGGCTCTCGATCAGCTACACCGCCTCGAACGACGAGCCGAAGGGGCGCCTCTACCACCAGCTCAAGTCGATGCTCGGCCATCTGGGCATGCACCACGACCACCTGCTCGGCCACCACGCGTACCTCAAGAACGAGATCCCGGTGGCGGGCGTGGCGCACCAGGCGGGCACTTGCCGCTTCGGCGACCACGCGGCCACGTCCGTGCTCAACCAGGATTGCCGGGCGCACGAGGTCGACAACCTCTACGTCGTCGACACGAGCTTCTTCCCGAGCATCGGAGCCGTGAACCCGGCGCTGACCGCGATGGCCAACGCGCTCCGGGTCGGCGACCACCTCAAGGAGCGGCTGAGCGCCACCGCGACGGTGGAGGCGACGGCATGAGCGGCGCGGCAGAGCATCACGTGATCGTCGTCGGCGGCGGCTTCGCCGGCGTGGCGTGTGCGAAGCGCCTTGCTGACGACGACAGCGTCCACGTGACGCTGATCGACCGCAACAACTACCACCAGTTCCAGCCACTGCTCTACCAGGTGGCTACGGCCCAGCTCGCGTCGAGCGACATCGCGTACTCGCTGCGCAGGATCTTCGCCGACAAGGAGAACGTCGACGTGAAGCTCGCCGAGGTGGCGTCGATCGACCCCTCCACGCACACCGTCGTCACCGCGGATGGCCAGCGCTTCACGGGCGACGTGGTGGTGCTGGCGGCAGGCTCGCAGCCCAACTTCTTCGGCACGAAGGGCGCCGAGATGCACGCCTTTCCGCTCTATTCCGTCCGCGACGCACAGCGGCTGCGCTCGCGGATCATCGCGGCGTTCGAGGACGCCGACCGCGATCCCGCCCTCGTCGAGCACGGCGCGCTCAACTTCGTGATCGTCGGCGGCGGACCGACCGGCGTGGAGACCGCCGGCGCGCTGGCGGACATGATCAGCGAGACCATGACCGCCGAGTACCACGACCTCGCCGTCACGGCCGCGCAGGTGCACATCGTGGACCTCGGCCCGACGCTCCTGGCGCCCTTCTCGGACAAGGCTCACGACTACGTGTCGAAGGTGCTCCACCGCAAGGGGGTGCGCATGCACCTCGGCTCGGCGGTATCGGAGATCGGACCCAGCACCGTCACCCTGGCCGACGGCACCGTGATCAAGACGCACTGCGTCGTGTGGGGCGGCGGCATCAAGGCGCCCGCCGTGGCCACCACCGCGGGGCTCCCTCAGGGTCGCGGCGGGAGGATCGACGTCCAGCCCGACCTGAGCGTGGCGGATCTACCCGGCGTCTACGCGATCGGCGACGCGGCCAACATCCCAAGCCCCGACGGCAACTCGCACCCCCAGCTCGGGTCCGTGGCCGCGCAGAGCGGCGACTGCGCCGCTCGTAACGTCCTGGCGGACTTCGCCGGCGAGCACCGCAAGCCGTTCCACTATCACGACAAGGGAATCATGGCGATGATCGGACGTGGCTCAGCGGTGGCCGAGGTGGGTGCCCACCGGCACGAGCTGCACGGCGTGGTGGCGTTCTCGGCCTGGCTGGGAGTGCACGCGATGCTGCTGACCGGCGTTCGCAACCGGATCGACGCGTTCGTCTCCTGGGGTTGGGACTACTTCGGCAAGAGCCACGGGCCTCAGGTGCTCGACCGCTCGGACGTCGCCCGTATCGACTGGGGAGACGGCTCAGAGGAGCTGGACGAGCCGCCGTCCGCGCCCGCCGCACGCGACGGCGAGGTGGCGGTGACGGGCTCGGAGGTCTGAGCCCGCGACAGCGCCACCGTGGCGATGTACGCCACAACGACGCCGAAGATCACGAGCGGCGCCGAGCCCGGGCCGGAGCGGTCCGTGAGCACCACCCCGAGCACCACGGCCGACAGCGGCAGGCGCAGCACCGCCACCACGCCGGCGCCCATCCCGACCGCCACCGCGGGGGTGACCTCGAAGCCCGGCAGGTGGCTCGCCATCAGCCCGGCGGCGGCACCGAGGAACATCGCGGGGAAGGTCGGGCCACCGCGGAAACCAGACAGCGACAGCGCGTAGCCGATGCCCTTGAGCAGGATCAGCAGTGCAAGCGCCCCGAGCGACCACGAGGCGGCGTTGCTCGCTAGGCCGGGCAGCTGATCCTGGCCCGAGAAGAGCACCTCGCTCGCCCCCTTGTCGGTGGCGTAGGTGAACGCGATCGCGAGGCCTGCGACCACGAGCCCGATCGCGGGGAGAAAGAGGAAGGGGCGCGGCGTGACCAGCGGCTCGACGGCGAGTGCCAGCCGGAAGATCACGAACGTCCCGAGCGCCACCGCCGCGGCGAACGGCGCGGTCCACAGGAAGTCGGTGACATCGGGACGAGCGAAGGCCGGCAGCGTGAGCGGGCCGAGCGCGTAGGCGCTCGTGCTGAGCCCGGTCCACGAGCCCATGCCAATCGAGATCAGCGAGCCGATCCCGGCCGCGAGCAGACCCGGGATCAGGACGAGGTTGAGCCGCCGGCCGCCGAGGCCCGCGGCCTCGATCAGCAGCACGGCGGCGATCAGCGGGGACGCGAAGATCAGCGACAGCGCCGCGAACGTCCCGGCGGCGGCCATCACCGCCCCGACCTCGTCTGGCGCGTCCTTCTTGACCAGCTGCACGGCGAGCAGGCCGAGCCCGCCGCCGAGTGCGATCAGCGGCGCCTCCGGGCCGATCACGAGTCCGAGCCCGATGCCGGCGAGGCCGGCGAGAATCACGCCGGGAAGCGCGGAGGGGAGGATGCGCGACATGCTCAGCCCGTGCGCCGGCGAGTGGCCGCCACCGCCAGGCAGGCGCGTGATGGCGAAGGCCACTATGACCCCCGCGATAGCGAGCACCGGCAGGTACCACCAGCGCGGCGTGCTGTCGAAGCCGAGGTCCTTCGGCAGGCCCTGAAAGACGCCCACCTGGATCTGGTGCACGAGCTCCAGGAAGCCCCAGGCGGCGAACGACACCACCACGCCGACGATCCCGGCCAGGACGAGCAGGGCCAGGAAGCGCTTGCTCGCGATGCCCGTGCTGGGGTCAGCCGGCGAGCTGGCGGCGTCGGCCATGCGCGCACCTTAGGTGCGTCTCGCCGGGTCCGACTCACCCGGTTCGGATGATGCGCCTACGCCTTGGGCGAGCTTCGATCAACTGGACAGCCGAGATGAATGTGCCCTGGCCACTCCGAAGTGTGATCGCCGGCAGTGCGGGAACTGCCGCGCTGACGCTTGCATACGGCAGCGAACGCCGGCTGCGCCCCAGGCACCGCGGCCAGCTCGACTACGACGACAGCCTCGTGCCCGGCAAGATCGTCGCGAACATCCTGCACCTCTCCCGCGTGACCGACCGCGAGGACGAGGATCTCGGCCTGTTGCTGCGCTGGGGCTACGGCTCGGCCTTCGGGATCTGGCACGGCATCCTGCGGAGGCGCCTGGACGAGCCGTGGGCCGCCGCCGCGTTCGCCACGACGCTGATGACCGCGACATTCACCCTCTTCCCATTGCTCGGCCGCACCCCGACCCCGTGGCGCTGGCCCCGCGACGTATTCGCCACCAGCGTGGGCACGCACCTCGCCTACGTGACCGCGCTCGCCACGGTCGACGACCGCCTCAGGCGGATGTGAGAATCCAGCAGTGAGTCGCGCGCGCTGGATGGCGCTCTGCTTCGCGCTCGGCTCGCTCTGCTTCCTCGTCGGCCCGTTTCCGGGTTACGTGAACCTCGTGGGCCCGAAGGCGGACGGCGTCACGTTCTTCGCCGGCTCGATTCTCTTCACGGCCGGTGGCGCGCTGCAGGTGTGGCTCGCGTTTCCCACGCGGCGTTCCGCCGGCCTCGGGCGGGGCAACTGGCGGGCGGCGTGGATCCAGTCGATCGGCACGCTGTTCTTCAACGTGACCACCTACCAGGCGCTCCACACCGAGCTCTCCAACCCTCACTACAACCGCCTGGTCTGGCGGCCGGACGCCTTCGGCTCTGTGATGTTCCTGATCTCCGGCGCGATCGCCTACCGGGCGTCGGCCCGCCATGGCTGGCTGCCGGCGCGTGGCGGCCACGGTTGGTGGGAGCCCTCCGTGAACCTGCTGGGCTGCATCTTCTTCGGCTTCTCGGCCGTGGCCGGCTATGTCGTGCCATCCAGTGGGTCGATGCTCGACCTGGCCGCCGCGAACTGGAACACCTGTCTCGGCGCTATCTGCTTCTTCGTGTGCGCCGCGGCGACGCTGCGCAGCGGCCACACATCCAAGTCGCCGCTGCGGCACCTGCGACTGCGCAAGCTCGAAGAGGAGCTCGAGCGAGTGGCCTGAGGCGTCAGCCGGCGGCGCTCGTCCGGTCCGGCGAGGGCGCGTAAATGCCGCGCTCCTCGAGCTTCTGGATCTGCGGCTCGAGCACGTTCTCGCGGTAGCCGTCGTGGTCGTGGGGCTTGTGCTCGAGATAGATGTTCTTGGGGTAGATCTCCTGCTCGTAGATCAGCCGGTACTGCTCGGTGGTGAGGTCCTTCATCCAGTTGCCCCAGCGTGAGTTCGTGCGGAAGCGGCGCAGCGCGTCGATGTCGATCGTGCCCGCCACCCACGACGACGCTCCGCTGTAGCTGAGCTCGCCCACCACGCGGCCCTGGTGGTCGGCGATCAGCGAGTGGCCGCCGAAGGCGTCGATCGGGGTCTCCGAGTCGACTGTGAGGTAGTAGGTGCCGAGGTTCGGCGCGATCACGTAGATGTTGTTGTCGAGCGCCCGCGCGCGCGTCTGGACGACGAAGGCGTCGCTCGCCCGGTGCGGGAACGAGGCGCGGTACACCACCTCGGCGCCGTTCATCGCCAGCCCACGCGCGTTCTCCGGATAGGAGCCCTCGTTGGCCATCATGATCCCGAGCCGGCCGATCTCGGTGTCGACGACCGGATAGAAGGCGTCGAGGTTCTCGCCGTAGAGCTCGACCCAGCGGTCCCAGACGTTGTGCGGCGTCAGCGAGTGCTCGACCGGCAGGAGCGGCACGAGCTTGTGGTGGCGCAGGATCACTTCGCCGTCCGGGTCGATCACGAAGCCGACGTTGAAGAAGCGGCCGGGGAACTCGGGATGGCGCGCCTTGGCCTGGGCCATGACGAAGATGTCCCACTTGCGTGCGAGCTGGCCGAGGCGCTCGGTCTCGGGGCCGGGGATGTCGATCGCGCACTCGCGCGCGTAGTGCTCGTGGTCGAGGTCCATCACCTCGTCGGTGAAGCCCTGCAGCGCGCCCTCGGGGACGGCCACGAGGCGCACCGGCTGGTCGAGCCCGCCGAGCCAGAATGCGGCCTTGGTGAGGTGCTCGATGTGGTCGAGGTTCTTGGCGATCTCGTCGCGCCGGCGGATCCCCCACATCGTGGGAACGAGTCCGATCGCCTGGTACGGCTCGGGCATCAGTGCGCAGCATCTGGGCTGCGAAGCCCGCTGTCAACCGTGTCTTCGCCACGGCTTAGGAAGCGCTGCCAGCCTCGGGCCATGCGGTTGCTCTACGTGTTCTCGTTCGCCACCGCGATCGTGGTCGCGGCCGTGTGGGCGCTCGGCGAGATCGGCGGCTGGTGGCTGCTCGCCGTCGCCGTGACGATCCACCTGACGACGACGCTCGGCGTCATCCGCACGGTGCTCCAGACGCTGTCGGAGACCGGCGAGCCGGTCGACGAGTCCACGCCGCGCGACGCTCCGGCCGCGCCGCGCGCTCGGCCCTACGTGAGGACCGCGCTCTCGTACTTGGACATCCCCGCCTCGCTCGGATCGAACAGATCCCAGCTCTCCATCCAGCGGTGGGTGCGCTCGAACATCTCGCGCGTGTAGGGCTCGAACACGATCCGCTCGCCAGGCCCGAAGCGGCGCACGTCGACGAGCTCGCGCAGGTCGTCGGGCAGCTGGCGCTCCCAGTAGTGCTTGTAGGGCTCGGGCGCGAGGTCGATCTCGCGCTGCGCCCGGCGGATCGCGCGGAAGTAGCGCTCGAGGTCCTCGCCGGCGGCCTCCTCGGCCACGAGGAAGCCGATCAGGAAGGTGGTGTCCACGAGCTTGCGGTAGCCGAGCTGCTCGAGCACGTAGTACTGCGCGCCGAACACGTTGACAGCCTCGGCCTCGCGCTTGATCAGCGCGCGCACGCGGTCATACGGGAGGCCAATGAAGGCGAGCTCGATCTGCGAGCGGTCGAGGAACGTCTCGAGCGCCTGGACCGCGGAGTAGTGGCTGCCCGAGTGGTAGCCGACGCCGACCGGCACGTTCGCCAGCTCCTCCGGGCGCTCGTAAGGCGACTCGGGCGCGACGAAGATGCCCGACTCGCAGACCGCGTAGGCCTTGCCCCACATCTTCCCGTGGCTCGTCGACGCCGCAGCGTTGACCGCCCAGTGGCAGGCGGACGAGACCTGGCAGGAGCGGCCCTCGGCCATGTCCTCGAAGGCGCCGCTCTGGATCGAGATGGGTGCGGAGTCGGTGGCGCGCACCGAGGGATCGACGCGCGACGCGCCGGCAAGGCTGACCGCCTCGAACTCGTAGTCGAGGCCCTCGTCGGTGAAGAAGCCGAGGTCCTCGGCCACCCATTCCTGAAGTCGCACATGGGGCTGGATGCGGAACTTCGACATGAGGATCTCCTCTCGCGAGGTGCTGCGTGTCGGGGTGTGCGCTAACCCTACGCCGCTGCGCGCTCAGCCGCCGGCGGCGACCTCCTCGAGGCGACGGTGCACGAGCGCCGTGGCCATCGCTCCCTCGCCCACCGCGGCACCGACCCGCTTGATCGAGCCGCTGCGCACGTCGCCCGCGGCGAACAGGCCGGGCACGCTCGTCTCGAGCGCGAGCGGGTCGCGCTCGAGCGGCCAGTAGTCCGGGCGGCGGCCGTCCACGAGCAGGTCGGGACCGGTGAGGATGAAGCCGGCGTCGTTCACACGCACGCCCGCGGCGCCCGCCCAGCCCGTGCGCGGCAGGCCGCCGATGCAGAGGAAGAGCGCGCGGGCCGGGTGCCGCTCGCCAGCGCCGCCCGCGTCCGTGATCTCCAGCTCGCCGAGGTGGTCGCCGTCCGGCTCGACGTCGGTCACCTGCGTGTTCAGCCGCACCTCGATCAGCGGGTTGCGTTCGATGCGCTCCACCAGGTAGTGGGACATCGTCTTCCCGAGGCTGCCGCCGCGCACGACCATCGTCACGCGAGCGCCCGCGTTGGCGAGGTTCATCACCGCCTGGCCGGCCGAGTTGCCGGCACCCACCACCACGACATCGTCGCCGCCGCAGCGGGCGGCCTCGCTGCGGCCGGCACCGTAGTAGACGCCGCGGTCGAGCAGGTCGGGGATGCCGTCGAGCTCGAGCCGCCGCCAGTCCATCCCGGGCGAGGCCACCACCACGTCGGCCGTGACCTCGTAGCCGCCCTTCACGTGCAGCGTGGGCTTGCCGTCCGCGCCCGTCGAGCTGCCGGTGATCCCGCGCAGGAGCACGAGCTCGGCGCCGAAATGCTGGGCCTGCCGGGCCGCCAGCCGCGCCAGCTCGGCGCCGCCGATCCCGTCCACGAAGCCGAAGAAGTTCTCGATCAGCGACGTGTGCGAGGCCTGGCCGCCCGGCACGTCCTCCTCGACCACGAGCGTCGAGAGACCGTCCGACGCCGCGTACACCGCTGCCGCGAGGCCGGCCGGGCCGGCGCCGACGATCACCAGGTCGTAGTGCGACCTCGCCGGCGGCGAGGACAGGTGCCAGAACTCGGCCAGCGCCTCCACCGTCACGCCGGTGTGTAGCTCGTCGCCGTCGATCAGCACGGGCAGCGCCGCGTCCTGTGCGCCCCGGCTCGCGAGCAGGTAGTCCGCCCCCGTGGAGCCCGCCTCGAAGAACTCGTAGGGCTGAGCGCCGCGGGTGAGCACGTCGCGCAGGCGGTGGTGCTCCGGCTCGAGCGCGCGGCCGATCACCTGCACTGTCGGATGCATCGGGGTCATGCTGCGCGATTCTAAGCTCGCGCGTGCTCTAGCTTTTGCGTATGGCCTCTACCTGCTCGCACCTCGACCAGATCCGCGTGATGGCCACCGACAGACTCGAGTGCGCCGAGTGCATCGCCATGGGCGATACCTGGGTGCACCTGCGCTTGTGCCTCACCTGCGGACAGGTCGGCTGCTGCGACTCATCGAAGAACAAGCACGCGTCGAAGCACGCCGCCGCCAGCGGCCATCCGATCGTCGGCTCGCTCGAGCCCGGCGAGGCCTGGCAGTGGTGCTTCGTCGACGAGATGGTTGTCTGACCGTCTCGTGTTCGACGGCTTCAGCGCGATCGAGCTCGACACACCCCGCGGCACGGTGCACGCGCTGGTCGGAGGCTCGGGGGCACCGCTGCTCCTGCTTCACGGGTTTCCGCAGACCCATCTGATGTGGCATGCGGTCGCGCCTGCGTTGGCGGAGCGCTTCAACGTCGTCGCCGCCGACCTGCCTGGCTACGGCGACTCCTTCCGGCCGCCCGTCAGCGACGATCACGCGGCGCACAGCAAGCGGGCGCTCGCCTCGGATCTGCTCGCCGCGATGGGCGAGCTCGGCCATCAGACCTTCCTCGTGGCGGGGCACGACCGCGGCGGCCGCGTGGCCTATCGGATGGCGCTCGACCATCCCGAAGCGGTATCGCGCCTGGCCGTGCTCGACATCGTGCCGACCGGAGAGATCTGGTCGCGGGCCGACGACACCTTCGCCTTTGGGTACTGGCACTGGCCGTTCCTCGCGCAGCCCGCACCGTTGCCGGAACGCATCATGCTGGGCGATACCGAGGGCTTCTGGATCGCCGCGGAGCGCATGGGGTTGAAGCCGGGCGATGCGCGCTATCCGGCCGCCGTCATCGCCGCCTACCGCGCGCAGCTCGCCGACCCCGAGAGCGTGACCGCGATGTGCGAGGACTACCGCGCCGGCGCGACAATCGACCGCGAGCTGGACGATGCCGACCGCGGGCGCCGGACGATCGGCTGCCCGGTGCGCGTGCTGTGGGGCGCGGCCGGCGGGCTGCCGCATTTCTACGACGACCCGCTCGAGCTCTGGCGCCCGTTTGCGCCCGAGGCCGGCGGACGCGCCATCGAGGGCGCGGGTCACTTCCTGGCTGAGGACATGCCCGCCGAGGTGGCGGCCGAGCTCGTCGCGTTCTTCGGCTGAGTCCGCCTCAGCAGTGGTCGCTGCCCCAGGCGGTGCACGCGACGGTGATGTCGCTGAACGTCCTGAGGCGCACCGCCTCGCCCTTCGGGCGCAGGTGCGGGAACGGCGTTCCCCAGTGGCGGTCGGAGGCCGTGTCCCGTGCGGTGGCGCCGTCGAGATCCACGCGCATGGCCTGCCCCGGCTGGAGCAGAGAGTTGGGGCCGAAGTTGTAGGGCCAGCCGGGCGCGTCGAGCTGGTAGCCGTAGAGGTTGACGGCGTGGTTGGAGGTGTCCGTGAGCTGGACGTACTGCTGGCCCTTCGTCTGTGCGGAGATCGAGACCGCACCCTGATTGGGGTCGGTGCATGCGACCACGCACGGGTAGACGAGGTAGCTGCGCAGATCGCCCTGCGGGTCGAACAGGTAGGCGCCGTCGCCGATGTTCTGGAACACCGGCACGCCGAGGCCCCAGTAGAGGTCGCCCGCCGAGCGCTCGCCGTGGCCGTCGTGGACGGTGATGGTGGCGCCCGGCTTCAGCACCGTGCCGGTCGGGAACGTGTAGCGGCGCAGGCCCGAGTCGCGCATCCACCAGTGCGAGAGCGACACCGGCGTCGTCGGGCTGAGGTTCTCGATCTTGACCCACTCGGCGTTCACGTCCGCCTGGTCGACGCCGTGCGGGTCCCAGTTCACCCACACCTTGAGAGGCACGTTCTGGTCGGGGCCGACGCCGCAGTGGGTGGGGTCCCAGATGCCGATGTGCTTCTGCTCCGCCTCCTGGCCGAGCCTGTTGTAGACGTTGTTCCAGGCGGTCTCGCGCTCGTCCGACATCCACAGCGTCTGGCCCTCGGACATCTCGATTGCGCCGAGGTCCTGCCACTTGCCGTTCACGCGCACGGAGATATAGCGCCCGAGCCGGTAGGTGAAGCGCGTGCCCGGGTGCTGCGAGGACAACAGCACCCGCTGGTGGCTCTGGCGCACGAGCTGCTCGACGCGGTTGGCCGCCTCGACCGCGTAGCACTGGCCGCTGCGATGCTTGGGGTCGTAATGGTGGAGCTCCATCGCCTGCACGCCGATGAAGCGGATCTGCCAGACGCGGTGCTGGCCGTCGATGCGTACGCCGATCGTGTCGCCGTCGTTGATCGAGACGGCGCGCGCGGTCCAGAAATGGCACATCGGTCCGCTCTTCCCAGGGCCGACGCAGGGGGCTCGGTACGTGCGCGCGTGGGCGCCGGCCGGCAGCGCGAACGCCGCGGCGCAGAGCAGGACGGATGTGAGCAGTGGACGGCGCATTGAAGGGATGCGCGGCCGTGGCCGGGTGGGTACGACCATCGGCGCCTCGCCCGAAGAACTGTAGGGAACGGGTGGGGCTAGCCCAGAAGGGTTAGGGACGCCTAGCGGGTCAGCAGCAGCCGCAGGCCTCGCCGCGCCAGGCCTCACGCCCCTCGTTGACGGCAACGGCGGCGATGACGAGCGCGGTCAGCGGATCGGCCCACCACGCGCCGAACAGCGCGTTGGCCGAGAGCCCGACCAGCAGCGCGGCGGACAGGTACGCGCAGAGCATGTTCTGACGGCCCTCGCTCTTCGTGGCCGAGGAGCCGAGCTGCTCGCCGACGCGCGCCTTCGCCGTCGCGAGCAGCGGCATCGAGACCAGCGTGACCGCGGCGAGGGCGATCCCGACGTAGCTCGTCCCCGGGTGCGCCGCTGTCGCGAGGTTGCGCATCGCCTCGACACCGACGTACGCCGCGAGCGCGAAGAAGGTGGCCCCGATCAGGCGCTGCGCGCGGCGCTCGGCGGCGTGGCTGTGCGCGCGCTTGTCGGCGAAGCGCCAGAGCAGGATGAAGCCCGCCGCCGACTCGATCAGCGAATCCGCGCCGAAGCCGACGAGCGCGATCGAGCCGGCCACGGCGCCCGCCGCGATCGCCACCGCGGCCTCGAACACGTGCCAGGCGATGCCGAGTCTCGCGAGGAGCTTGGCGCGCCGCACCAGCTCTGGTCGTTGCGGCGTGAGTATCTGCAGTGTCGCCACTCGCTTGAGGTTAACCCCTGGCTAGCATCGCCTCCCTGATGAGACGGCTGCTCTTGATCGGGATCGGCGCCGGCGATCCCGCGCACATCACCGTGGAGGCGATCGCCGCGTTGAACGAGGCGGACGTGCTGTTCGTGGTCGAGAAGCCGGAAGAGCGCCGGGAGCTCGTGCGGCTGCGCGAGGAGATCTGCACGCGCTACATCGAGGACGAGTCGGCATACCGGAGCGTGCATGTGGCGGACCCCGAGCGCGACCGCGGCGCGGAGGCGTATCGCTCGGCCGTCGAGGACTGGCGGCGCCGGCGCGCGGACGCCTGGGAGGCGGCGCTCGCCGCGGAGCTCGGTCCCGACGACACGGGCGCTTTTTTGATCTGGGGCGATCCGTCGCTGTACGACAGCACCCTCGCCGTGGTGGACGACGTGCTCGCGCGCGGGTCCATTGTGTTCGAGCACCGCGTGGTCCCCGGCATCAGCAGCGTGCAGGTGCTGGCGGCGCGCTTCCGGATTCCCTTGAATCGCGTGGGCGGCGCGGTGCAGATCACGCCGGGGCGGCTGCTCTTGGATGGCTGGCCCGCCGGCGTCGACGACGTCGTGGTGATGCTCGACGCTCGCTCGGCCTTCCGCTCCGTGGCCGGCGAGGGGCTCGACATCTATTGGGGGGCCTACCTCGGCACGCCGGATGAGCTGCTCTTGTCCGGGCCGCTCGACGACGCGCTGATGGACGAGATCGAGCGCGTCCGCTCCGAGGCGCGCGAGCGCCAGGGCTGGATCATGGACACGTACCTGCTGCGCCGCCGACGTCCGGTCCGGCGCTAGGGCTGCGCGAAGCCGAGCAGCACGAGCAGCACCGCCAGCTCGGCGATGGCGACGGTGGCCCCGAGCGTGTCGCCGGTGCGGCCGCCGAGCGCGGCGCGTGACCAGAACGCGGTGCCGACGGCGACGAGCGCCGCGGCCGCGAGCGCCAGCAGGCCGTGGCCGATCGGCACGAGCAGCGCCGCCGCCAGCGCCTGCGGCGCGGCGATCACGAGCGCGCCCAGGCCGGGCCTGAACGCGGCGCCGAGCCCGTCGGGGCGCGCGGACGGCGCGAGCTGGGCGTGCACGAGTGCGGCCGTGCGGCTGGCGGCTCCGGCGAGCACGAGCGCCGCCACCGCGTGCTTCGAGTCGAGTCCCGCGACCGCGACAACGACGAGCGCGAACCACACGATCAGCGCGAGCGCGCCGAAGGTGCCGATCGACGAGTCGCGCATGACCTCGAGGCGGCGGGTTCTGTTGCCGTGGACGCCGAGCCCGTCGGCGCAGTCGGCGAGGCCGTCGAGGTGCAGGGCGCCGCTCACGACCGCGAGCGTCGCCGTCGCTAGCACCGACGCCGCCACCGTCCCGATCAGCGGATCGAGCCCCGCGCGCACACCGCCCGCGATCGCGCCCACCAGCGCGCCCACGGCGGGGAACCACGGCGCGGCTGAGTTGAGGCTCGTGGTGGCCGTGGCGCGCAGTCGCAGCGGGAGCACCGTGAGGAACGTGACGGCCAGCACGGCCCCGTCGGCCGCGCGGCGAAGGGTGCCCACGCCCGTGTCAGACGCGGCGGGCGACGCCGGCCTCCTCGAAGGTGGCCATCTCGCGGTGGAGCACGCCGGCCGCCCCCACGATCGGCAGCGCGAGCAGCGCGCCGGAGGCCTCGCCGAGCCGCAGGCGCAGATCGAGCAGCGGCTCGAGCCCGAGCTCGGTGAGCGCTACCGCGTGGCCCGGCTCGGCGGAGCGGTGGCTCGCCACGAGCACCTCGGCCGCCGCCCCGTCGAGGCCCACGGCGGCGAGCGCCGCGGCCGTGACGGCGTAGCCGTCGAGGATCACCGGCAGCCGCAGCCGCGCCGCCTCAACCATCGCTCCCGCCAGCGCCGCCAGCTCGAGCCCGCCGACGGCTTGGAGCGCGTCGCGCGCCGAGAGTCCGGTGCCGTGCAGCTCGAGCGCGGCCGCCACCAGCGCGCGCTTGCGCGTCACACCCTCGGCGTCGAGCCCGGTGCCGCGGCCCACGGTCATGAGCGGGTCCGCGCCGGTGAGCGCGCCCACCAGCGCCGCGGTCGTGGCCGTGTTGCCGATACCGATCTCCCCGAGCACGAGGCAGTCCACGCCGCGCTCGGCCAGCTCCGCCGCGAGCTGGGCGCCTGCCGCCAGCGCCCGGTCGAGCTGCTCGCCAGTCAGGGCAGGACCGGACAGCATGTCCGCCGAGCCCTCGGCCACCTTGGCGTCGCGCACCTCGGGCGGCGTCTCCCCCACGAGGCCGATGTCCGCCACCAGCAGCTCGTGCCCACCGGCCCGCGCGAGCACGCCCACCGCGCTGTCGCCACGAGCGGCAGCGGCCGCCACCTGGCTCGACACCTCGGCGTCGAACAGGCTCGTCCCATGAACCACATGCCCATGGTCTGCCGCGCAGACCAGCACGCCCGCCCGCGGCGAGGACGGCGGCGCCGAACCGGTGATCGAAGCCCAGCGCTCGATCAAGGTCTCTAGCGCTCCAAGCGACCCAGCCGGCTTGACGAGTTGATCGAGCCGATCGCGAGCGGCGGCGACCGCTTCGCGGTCGGGGGTGGCGGGGGGCGGGTGGCGGGTGGCGGAGGGCGCTCTGTGGACCGTGGACCGTGGACCGTGGACGGTGGACCGCCACCTCTCATCCATCACCACCTCCTCAAGCGCCATCCGCGCCGACCAGCCAGCGCTCTCCAGCCCCGGCCGTTCCGGCCGCTCGTCGGGCCAGCCGACGCACAGATACGCGATCGGGTCGACTCGCTCCGGGATGCCGAGCAGCTCGCGCATGTCGCCCGGCCGGTAGAAGCTCACCCAGCCCACGCCGAGGCCCTCGGCGCGCGCGGCCAGCCATAGGTTCTCGATCGCGCAGGCGGTGCTGTAGACGTCGGTCTCCGGGATCGTGCCGCGGCCGAGCACCTCGATGTCCGGATCGCCGTGGTCGCAGCAGACGCAGATGCCCAGCGGCGCCTCCACCACTCCCTCGAGCTTCTGGTCGAGGAACTGGCGGGCGCGCTCGTCGAAGCGGTCGGCCTGGCGCAGGCGCTCGCGCTGGGCGAGCCGGCGCACCTCGATGCGCGTGCTCATGTCGCGCACGACGATCAGCCGCCACGGCTGCATCAGCCCCACCGACGGCGCGCGGTGCGCCGCCTCCAGCACTCGGCGCAGCACGTCTTCGGGCACGGCGTCCGGGCGGAAGCGCCGGATGTCGCGCCGCTCGACGATTACGCGCCGCACCGTCTCGCGCTCCTCGTCCGAGTAGCGCCAGCCCTGCGGGTCGGCGGCGCGCTCCGCCGCCCGCGACGGGTCGTACCCCGGCGGCGTGGGTGGGCGGACGAGTCGATCTCCGGCGCTCACGGCGAGAACAGTAGAGCGGTCCGGCAATTGCCACGTCGCGCCGGTAGGATGGCGCGCGTCAGCGTGGCGGTGCGAGGAATCCGGTGTGAGTCCGGAGCGGTCGCGCCACTGTGACCGGGAGCCGCGGGCCCCGGGAGTCAGGAACTCCTCGCCACGAGCCCCTCGATGTCGGGACGCTTGATCCCGAGGAGGTAGCCACGATGCAGGTGTTGCAGGGCCGGGCTGCGTGAGACGGCTCCTTCTCGTGCGCCACGCGCCCACCAGCGCGACCCGCACCTTCGCCTTCCCGGCCGAGGAGCCCCTGGACGAGCGCGGCGAGGCCGCCGCGGCCGCCCTTCGCGCCGCCCTGCCCGGACGCGCGGAGGTCATCTGCAGCCCGTCGCTGCGCTGCCTGCAGACGGCCGAGGCGGCCGGTCTCGACACGCCCTCCGTGCAGGACGAGCTGCGCGAGTGTGACTTCGGCTCCTGGGCCGGCCGGACGCTGTCGGAGCTCAGCCCAGCAGAGACCGGCGCCTGGATGAGCGACCCCGAGGCGAGGCCGCACGGCGGCGAGAGCCTGCGCGCGTTCGCCGCTCGCGTGGCCGCGTGGCTCGACGGGCAGGCCGGGCTCGACGGCAGTGCGGTGGCGATCACGCACGGCGGCGTGGTGAAGGCCGCCGTGGTGCACGCGCTGGGGGCGCCGATCGAGAGCTTCTGGCGGGTGGACGTCGCACCGCTCGCGATCACCGAGCTGCACGCGCACGACGGGCGCTGGACCGTGACGCGCGTGAATGCGGGCGTGGGCGAGCGGGTGACCTCGACGGCATGAGCGGTGCCGCGCTCGTGTCCGGCTATGCCGCCGACATGGCGTTCGGCGATCCGCGCCGCTTCCACCCGGTGGCCGGCTTCGGGCAGCTCGCGCTGGCGGCGGAGCGGCACGGCTACGCGCCCACGCGCCGGCGCGGCGCCGGCTACGCCGCGGCGCTGGTGGTGTCGGCGGCGCTGGCGGCGGAGCTGGCCGCGCGGGTGGCGGGTCGCGACGCCACGCTGGCAGCGGTCACGTGGGCCGCGCTCGGCGGGCGCTCGCTCGTGCGCGAGGCGCGCGGGCTGGCGGCGGCGCTCGACCGCGGCGACGTCGGGAGCGCGCGGCGCGCGCTGCCCTCCTTGTGCGGGCGCGACCCCGACGCCCTCGACGCGGACGGGCTCTGCCGCGCCACGGTGGAGTCGGTGGCCGAGAACACCGCGGACGCGGTGGTGGGCCCGCTGCTGTGGGGCGCGCTCGCGGGCTCGGCCGGGGTGGCGGCATACCGCGCCGCCAACACGCTCGACTCGATGGTGGGGCACCGCAGCGAGCGCTACGCGTCGTTCGGCTGGGCCGCCGCGCGGCTGGACGACGCGCTCAACTGGCCGGTGGCCCGCGCCAGCGCGCTGCTCACCGCGGCGTGCGCGCCGCTCGTCGGCGGCTCCACCCTTCGCAGCTTCCGCACCATGCGCGCCGACGGCGCCGCCCACCCGAGCCCCAACGCCGGACGCGCGGAGGCCGCCTTCGCCGGAGCGCTCGGCACGCGGCTCGGCGGCCCGCTCTCCTACGACGGCCGCGTGGAGCTGCGGCCGCTGCTCGGCGCGACCGGGCGTGTGCCCGGCACCGACGACGTGCGCCGGGCGGCGCGGCTGAGCATTGCCGTCGGCGCCGCGGCGGCGGCGCTGTGCGCGGGCGCGAGGAGGCTCGCTCGATGAGGGGCGCCCTGCTCGTGGCGGGCACGCACTCGGACGCCGGCAAGTCGGTCGTGGCGGCCGGCATCTGCCGCTGGCTGCGACGCGAGGGCGTGCGCGTGGCGCCGTTCAAGGCGCAGAACATGGCGCTCAACTCAGTGGTGACGCCCGACGGCGCCGAGATCGGGCGCGCGCAGGCCGTGCAGGCCGCGGCCGCCGGGATCGAGGCCGAGGCGGCGATGAACCCGATCCTGATCAAGCCCTCCGGGCAGCGCCACAGCCAGGTGATCGTGATGGGCAGGGCGTACGCCGACGCCGACGCGCGCTCCTACCAGGAGCTCAAGCACGAGCTGCGGCCCGTGGTGGCGGGCGCGCTGGCGGACCTGCGCGAGCGCTTCGACGTCGTCGTCTGCGAGGGCGCGGGCAGCCCCGCCGAGATCAACCTGCGCGACGCCGACCTCACCAACATGTGGCTCGCGCGCGAGGCCGGGCTGCCGGTGATCGTGGTCGCGGACATCGACCGCGGCGGCGTGTTCGCGTCGCTGTTCGGCACGCTGGCGCTGCTCGACGCCGAGGACCAGGCACAGGTCGCCGGCTTCGTGATCAACAAGTTCCGCGGCGACGACTCGATCCTCGCGCCCGGCCTGGCGCAGCTCGAGGAGCGCAGCGGCCGGCCGACGCTCGGCGTGCTGCCGTGGCTCGAGGACGCGTGGCTGGACGTGGAGGACTCGCTCGCGCTCGAGGGGCGGCGCGCCGAGGCGCCCGCCCTCGGCGACACGCTCGACGTCGCCGTGATTCGCCTGCGCTGGATGAGCAACTTCACCGACGCCGACGCGCTGGCGGCCGAGCCCGGGGTGCGCGTGCGCTTCACGCGCTCGCCGGCGGACGTGGAGCGCGCCGACCTCGTGGTCGTGCCCGGCACGAAGGCGACGGTGGAGGACCTGGAGCGCCTGCGCGCCGACGGCCTCGACCGCGCCCTGGCCGCGCGCGCCGCTTCCGGCCGGCCGCTGCTCGGCATCTGCGGCGGCTACCAGTTGCTCGGCGAGCGGATCGAGGACGCGGTGGAGTCGGGGCGCGGAGCGGTCGAGGGACTCGGCCTGCTGCCGGTGACGACTCACTTCGAGCGCGACAAGCTGCTGCGCCGGCGCGGCGGGCGCTCGCCGCTCTTCGGCGCCGACGCCGGCGGCTACGAGATCCGCCACGGCCGGGTCGAGCGCCACGGCGGCGAGCCGCTGTTGCAGTCCGATGACGGCGAGCCGGACGGCTGTGCGGCCGGCGGCGTCTACGGCACCTCCTGGCACGGCCTGCTCGAGCACGACGCCTTCCGGCGGGCGCTCCTCACGCGCGTGGCCGCCGCGCGCGGCCGCCACTTCGTGCCGGGCACGAGCGCCTTTGCCGACACGCGTGAGGCCAGGCTTGACAAGCTCGGGGATCTGATCGCCGACCACATGGACACCCAACGCCTCGGCGCGCTGATCGACAACGGCGCGCCCGCAGACCTGCCAACGATCGATACGGAGGTGCGCCGTGTTGCGCTTCGTGACCACGGCTGACACCGAGATCCTCGCCACGGCGTCGGCGGTGGAGCGCCTGCCGGGCGGCTTCCCCGAGGTGCGCTGCGCCAACCCGGCCGGCCACCCGGACCCCAAGGGCCTGGTTGAGGACGTGCTCGACGGAGCGCGCGTCGTGTTGTGCCGGATACTCGGCGGGCGGCGCGGCTGGCCCGAGGGGCTCGACCTGCTGGTGGAGGGCTGCCGCAAGCGCGGCGCCGTGCTGCTGGCGCTCGGCGGTGAGGCCGAGCCGGATGCCGAGATGACGGCGCTGTCCACGGCGCCCGCCGGGGCGGTGGCGCAGGCCGGCGAGTACCTGCGCCACGGCGACGTCGACAACGTCGAGCAGCTCCTGCGCTTCCTCGCCGACACGTTCCTGCTCGAGGGCCATGGGTTCGAGGCGCCGCGCGAGCTGGATGACCTGGGCGTGTACGTGCCGGGTCTGGGCGACGCGACGCTCGACGAGGCGGTGGGCGGGCACGACCCACAGCAGCCCACCGTCGGCGTCTGCTTCTACCGCTCGCACCGGCTCACCGGCAACACCGCGTTCGTCGACGACCTGTGCGCGGCGATCGAGGCCGCCGGCGCCAACGCGCTGGCGGTCTGGAGCTACACCCTGCGCCGCGACGCCGACGGCAACGTGCCCGCGCTCGCCCTGCTCGCCGGGCGCGTGGACGCGCTGCTCGTGACGATGCTCGCCACCGGCGGGTCCGGCGCCGGCGACAACGCCGCCGTGGCGGGCGAGGGCGTTGGCGAGCAGTGGCAGGACTGGGACGCGTCGGCGCTGGCCGCGCTCGACGTGCCGGTGATCCAGGCGGTCTGCGCCACCGGGTCGCGCGCCGCCTGGCAGGAGTCGGACTCCGGCCTGACGCCGCTCGACGCCGCCACGCAGGTGGCGATCCCGGAGTTCGACGGCAGGCTCCTCGGCGGCGTGGTCTCGTTCAAGGAGCGCGAGGCGGAGGGCTCGCCCGTGGGTGTGGCCGTGCCGCGCTACGTGGCCGACCGCGAGCGCTGCGCGCGCGTGGCGCGGCTGGCCGTCAGGCACGCGCGGCTGCGACACCTCCCGCCGGAGAAGCGCCGCGTCGCGATGCTCCTGACGAGCTTCCCCACCAAGCACGCGAAGGTGGGCATGGCTGTGGGGCTCGACACGCCGGCGAGCGCGATCGAGCTGCTGCGCGCGCTACGCGACGACGGCATGGCGGTCGAGCACGACTTGGCCGATGGCGACCAGCTGATGCACGCGCTGATCGCCGCGGGCGGCCACGACCCCGAGTTCCTCACCGGCGAGCAGCTCGCCGCCTCGCCGCTGCGCATGCCCGTGGCGGACTACCTCGCCTGGTACGACACGCTGCCGGCCTCGCTGCGCGAGTCGATGGAGAAGCGCTGGGGGCCGCCGCCGGGCGACCGCTACCTGGAGGGCGACGACTTCGTGATCGCCGGCCTCGAGCTCGGCAACGTGCTCGTGGCGATCCAGCCGCCGCGCGGCTACGGCGACGACCAGGTGGGCATCTACCACGACCCGCTGCTGCCTCCCACGCACCACTACCTCGCCTGCTACCGCTGGGTCGACATGGTCTGGGGCGCCGACGCGATCGTGCACCTCGGCAAGCACGGCACGCTCGAGTGGCTGCCGGGCAAGATGCTCGCGCTCTCCGACGCGTGCGCGCCCGACGCCGCGCTCCGCGACATCCCGCTCGTCTACCCCTTCGTCGTCAACGACCCCGGCGAGGGCGTACAGGCCAAGCGCCGGGCGCACGCCACGATCGTCGATCACCTGGTGCCGCCGATGATGCGCGCGGACACCTACGACGAGCTGGCCGAGCTCGAGTCGCTGCTCGACGAGTACGCGCGGCTCGAGGTGCTCGACCCGCCGAAGCTGCCGGGGCTCGCGTCCCGGATCTGGTCGGCGATCGAGCGCGCCAACCTGCAGGCGGACCTCGACATCCACGAGCGGCCGGATGACGTCGGCAAGCTCGTCCAGCACATCGACGGCTACCTCTGCGAGGTCAAGGACATCCAGGTGAAGGACGGCCTGCACGTGCTCGGCCGCGCGCCCGAGGGCGACCAGCTGCGCGGGCTCACCTCGGCGATGCTCCGGCTCGGCTCGGGCGACGTGCCGGGGCTGCGGCGCGCCGTGGGCGCGGCCTTCGACCTCGACGAGCCCGCGCTGGTGGCGGCGCCCGGAGCGCCCGCGCCGGACGGCGTCCCAGCCGAGCTGAGCGAGCGCTTCCACGGCCCGGCCGCAAGCGCGGGGGATGTCGTGGACCGCCTCGAGGACGCCCAGATGGCGCTGCTCGACGAGCTCGCGGCGAGCGGCTGGGACGCCGCGCACGCCGGCGCCGCGTGCGAAGCCGTGCTCGGGCGCGTCAACGACGGGGTCGAGCGCGCGCTGCGTTTCGCCTGCAGCGAGGTGGTGCCGCGCATCTTGCAGACCGGCGACGAGCTCAGCGCCGTCGTGGCGGCCCTGCACGGCCGCCACATCCCGTCGGGGCCGTCGGGCGCGCCCACGCGCGGGCGGGTGGACGTGCTGCCCACCGGGCGGAACTTCTACTCGGTCGACCCGCGCTCGTTGCCCTCCGAGCTGTCCTGGGAGGTGGGCCGGCGGCTCGCCGACGCGCTGCTGGAGCGCCACGAGCGCGACACCGGCGAGCTGCCGCGGATGGTCGGCCTCGTGGCCTGGGGCACGGCGGCGATGCGCACCCAGGGCGACGACATCTCGGAGATCCTCGCGCTGCTCGGCGTGCGCCCGGCCTGGCATCCGGAGTCGCGCCGCGTGAGCGGCATCGAGGTGATCCCGCTCGACGAGCTCGGCCGCCCGCGCATCGACGTCACCGTGCGCATCTCCGGCTTCTTCCGCGACGCCTTCCCCCACCTCGTGCGGCTGCTCGACGACGCGGTGGCCAAGGTGGCCGCGCTCGACGAGTCGCCGGAGGACAACTTCGTGGCCGCGCACGCCCGCGCCGACGCCGAGCGGCTCGCGGAGGAACTCGGCAGCGAACCCGCCTGGCGGCGGGCGACCACGCGGGTGTTCGGCTCGAAGCCGGGCACCTACGGCGCGGGCCTGCTCCAGCTGATCGACACGCGCGACTGGCGTGACGACGACGACCTCGCCGCCGTGTACGAGGCCTGGGGCGGCTACGCCTACGGCCGCGGGCTCGACGGCGCGGCCGCGCGGGAGTCGATGCGCGACTGCTATGCGCGGATCGAGGTGGCGGTGAAGAACGTCGACTCGCGCGAGCACGACATCCTCGACTCGGACGACTACTACCAGTACCACGGCGGCATGGTGGCGACCGTGCGTGCGCTCACCGGGCGCGACCCGGCGGCGTATCTCGGCGACTCGTCCGATCCCTCGCGCGTGGTGTCGCGGACGCTGACCGAGGAGACGCGGCGCGTGTTTCGCGCGCGAGTGGCCAACCCGCGCTGGATCGCGTCGATGATCCGCCACGGCTACAAGGGCGCGGCGGAGCTGTCGGCGACGGTGGACTACCTGTTCGGCTACGACGCCACCGCGGGCGTGGCCGAGGACTGGATGTACGAGCAGGTGGCGGAGAAGTACCTGCTCGACCCGGACGTGGCGGCGTTCATGGCGCAGTCCAACCCGTGGGCGGCGCGCGGGATCGCGGAGCGGCTGCTCGAGGCGGCCGACCGCGGCATGTGGGCCGAGCCCGACGAGGCCACGCTGGCCGGGATCCGCGAGCGCTTCCTGGCGCTCGAGGGCGAGCTCGAGGAGGCGCAGACGTGAGCGATCTCGCCGCCTTCCCGCTGAGCGCGATCGTCGGCCAGGAGGAGCTGATCGAGGCGCTGCTCGTCAACGCCGTGGCGCCCGAGGTCGGCGGCGTGCTCGTGCGCGGCCAGCGCGGCACGGCCAAGTCCACGGCCGTGCGCGGGCTGGCGCCGCTGTTGCCGCCGGTGCGCGCGGCGCGCGGCGAGACGTTCGCGTTCGCGCCGGGCGAGCGGGCGCCGGGCGGGCTCGTGGCGGCTGACGCCGAGGTGGAGGAGCGGCCCGCGCCGCTCGTGGAGTTGCCGCTCGGGACGACCTTGGATCGCCTCGTCGGCGCGCTCGACCTCGCGCGCGCCCTGGACGGGCTGCACGCCTTCGAGGCGGGACTGCTCGCGCGCGCGCACCAGGGGATCCTCTACGTCGACGAGGTCAACCTGCTGCCCGACCACCTCGTGGACGCGCTGCTCGACGCCGCCGCGGCGGGCGTGGCGCGGGTGGAGCGCGAGGCGGTGTCGGCGGAGCACGCGGCGCGCTTCCTGCTCGTCGGCACGATGAATGTCGAGGAGGGCGACCTGCGGCCCCAGCTGCTCGACCGCTTTGGCCTCGGCGTGGAGGTGCGCACGCCGACCGACGTGAGCGTGCGCGCCGAGATCGTGCGCCGGCGGCTCGCCTTCGAGCACGACCCGGACGCCTTCCTACGCAGATGGTGCGACGAGGAGGAGACGCTGCGCACGCGGATCGCCGACGCCCGCACGCGCGTCGACGGCGTCGTGCTGCCCGAGCGCGAGCTGCTCCGCATCACCGGCGCCTGCGCAAAGCTCGGCGTCGACGGCGTCCGCGGCGACATCGTCAGCGCCCGCGCGGCCCGCGCCCTCGCTGCGCTGGAGCGAGCGGACGAAGTCAACGAGGACCACGTCCGGCGCGCCGCCGCCCTGGCCCTGGCCCACCGCCGCCGCCGCGACCCACTGGACGGCCACGCGCCAACGGACGAAGAGCTGCAGCGAGCGCTGGATGAGGAGCCCGAAGATGACCCCGACGGTGGAGGCAAAGGCAGTCCCGCACCTCCGCACTCCGCACCTCCGCAGTCCTCGGGCGCGAACGGCGACCCCCACTTCTCCCCCAGCGCTCCCGCGCGCCCGGCTAACCATTCGCCGGAGGCCGCTCGGCTGCCAACCGAAGCTCTCAAACTGCCCGGCGCGGGCCGGGGCCCCGCGGGTCGCCGGGCACGTACGAGCGGCATGAGCGCCGGCGCAATCGACACGCGCCCCGCGCTCCCCGACTCAGACGACCTCGCCCTGGTGGCAACGCTGCGCGCCCGCCTGCTGGGCGCGGGCACAGGCCACCTGCGCGAGCACGTGCGCGCCGGGCGCGAGGCCGCGTTCCTCTGTCTGGTGGTGGACGCGTCCGGATCGATGGGCGCCCAGCGGCGCCTCGCGCGGGTGAAGGGAGCGCTCGTCGCGCTGCTGCGCGAGGCCTACGCGCGCCGCGACCGCGTGGCCGTGATCGCCTTCCGCGACGACTCGGCCGAGCTGCTCGTCGCCCCGGGGGCGCCGCTCGAGAAGGCGGCGCAGGCGCTGGCCTCGCTGCCCACCGGCGGCCGCACGCCGCTGGCGCAGGGACTGACGGCGGCGGAGCGGCTGGTCCGCCGCGAGGCGCTGCGCGACCCCACCCGCCGCTCGATCGCGGTGGTCCTCACCGACGGGCGCGTAAGGGACAGCGACGGCGCGATCCCGCGCGCGGCGGCCGCGCTGGGCCGCGCGGCGGACACGGTCGACGTGGTCGACACCGAGGAGGGCCCGGTGCGCGTCGGCCTCGCCGCCACGATCGCGAGCGCGGCCGGTGGTCGCGTGCACCCGCTCGTCCCGGCACCAAGGAGGAGGGCCGCATGAGCGAGACGCCGCTCGAGCGCCACGGCAAGGAGACGGTCGACGTCCCGCACCGCCCGGGCGACCAGGGCAGCGCCGAGCCGAAGCGGCGCAAGCCGCGCGACAAGCCGCTCGTGATCGTGCTCACCGGCACGGGCAAGGGCAAGAGCACGTCGGCGTTCGGCATGCTGATGCGCTCGTGGGCGCGCGGTTACCGCTGCGGCGTGTTCCAGTTCGTCAAGTCCGGCAAGTGGAAGGTGGGCGAGGCCAAGGCCGCCGCCGAGCTCGGCGGAATCGACTGGGAGAAGATGGGCAACGGCTGGTCGTGGCTGTCGAAGGACCTCGACGAGTCCGCCGACCTCGCGCGCGAGGGCTGGGCGGAGGTGAAGCGCGCGATCGGCGAGGAGCGCTACGAGTTCCTGCTGCTCGACGAGATCACCTACCCGATCAAGTGGGGCTGGATCGACGTCGACGACGTGGTCACCACGATCCGCGACCGGCCCGGCTTCCAGCACATCGTGATCACCGGCCGCGACGCCGCTCCCGAGCTGATGGCGCTGGCCAACCTCGTATCCGAGGTGGTCAAGGTCAAGCACCCGATGGACGAGGGCATCCGCGCGCAGCAGGGGATCGAATGGTGAACGTGCTCGTGATCCTCGACGGCGCCAGCGAGCCGCTGGGCGACGCGCCGACGAGCCTCGAGCGTGCGTCCACGCCGGTGCTCGACAGGCTCGCGAGCGAGGGCGAGCTGTCGTGGCTGCGGACCGTCGCGCCCGGCCTGCCGCCCGGCTCCGAGGCGGCCATCCCGGCGCTGCTCGGCTGGACCCCGCCGGCGCCGGTGGACCGAGCCGCACTCGAGGCCGCCGCGCGCGGCTTCGAGGTCGAGGAACGGGTGTGGCGAGTGGACGTGCGAGAGGGGCACGTGCGGGCGAGCGAGGAGACCGTCGCGCGCGCCGTGCGTGCGCTTCGCGGTCAACTGCCGAACCACGTCGTCGAGCCGATCGGCGGCCACAAGCTGCTCGTGTTCGGCCCCGAACCACTCCCGCGAATTCCGCTCCACGTCTGGCCTTGCGGCGTGCTGCCGCCGCGGATCCTGGACCACGGCACGGTGGTGGTGGCGGCGCCCGGCGCGGCCGCGGGCGCGGGCCGGCTGATGGGCGCCGCGGTCGTGATCCCCGACGGCGCCACGGGCCGGCCCGACACCGACCTCCACGCGAAGGCCGCCGCTGCACTGCGCGCGCGCGACGGCGGCGCGGAGCGGGTGGTGGTGCACGTCGGCGGACCCGACGAGGCCTCGCACGAGCACGACGCCGACGGCAAGGTCGCGCTGCTCGAGCGGATCGACCGCGAGCTGCTCGCCCCGCTCGCCGACTGCGGGGCTTCGCTGACGATCTGCTCGGACCACAACTGCGACCCCGCCAGCGGCGAGCATGACGGCGCGCCCGTGCCGTGCCTCGTGTGGCGCGGCGACGGCGGCGCCCACGCCGCTCGCTTCACGGAGCGCGAGCTGGGCGAGGCGGTGCCGGTGTGATCCCACGCGTGGTGATCGCAGGCACGAGCTCCGGCGCGGGCAAGACCACCGTTGCCTGCGGCCTGATCGGCGCGCTGCGGGCACGTGGCCTGACGGTCCAGGGCTTCAAGGTCGGCCCCGACTACATCGACCCGAGCTACCACGCACTCGCCTCAGAGCGGCCGGGGCGCAACCTCGACGCGTTCCTCAGCGGGCCTGATCTGATCGCGCCGCTCGTGCGCCACGGCGGCAGCGGCAGCGATGTCGCGGTGATCGAGGGCGTGATGGGCATGTTCGATGGCGCCTCGGGGCGCGGCGAGCTGGCGTCGACGGCGCACGTGGCCAAGCTGCTCGAGGCGCCCGTGCTGCTCGTGGTGGACGCCACCGCGATGGCGCGCTCGGCCGCCGCGATCGTGCACGGCTACCGCACCTTCGACCCCGAGGTGGAGATCGCGGGCGTGGTGTTCAACCGCGTCGGCTCGGACCACCACGAGGAGTTGCTGCGCGACGCCGTGGCCGACCTCGGCGTGCCCGTGCTCGGCGCGCTGCGCCGCGACGAGCGCATCGTCGCGCCCGAGCGGCACCTCGGCCTCGTCCCCGCGGGCGAGCGGACCGAGCGCACACGCGCCGCGCTCGAGGCGCTCGCCGAGGCGATGGCGCGCTACGCCGACCTCGACGCGATCGAGCGCCTCGCTCGCGCCGCGCCCGACCTGCCCGGCCCGGCCTGGAGCCCCGAGCCCGGCGGCGAACCGGCGCCGGCAGGCACGCGCATCGCGATTGCGCGCGGTCCCGCGTTCTCGTTCCACTACGAGGAGAACCTCGAGCTGCTGAGCGCGGCGGGCGCCGAGCTCACGCCATTCGACCCGACGCTCGACGAGGCGTTGCCGGAGGGCGCCGGGGCGCTGGTGCTGGCAGGCGGCTTCCCCGAGGTCTTCGGCGCCGAGCTCGAGGCCAACGCGCCGCTTCGCGCGGCGGTGCACGACTTCGCCGGCACGGGGCGGCCGGTGCTGGCCGAGTGCGGCGGCCTGCTCTACCTGTGCGCGGAGCTCGACGGCCACGCCATGTGCGGCGTGCTGCCGGCGCGCGGGCAGATGAGCGGGCGCCTGTCGCTCGGCTACCGCGAGGCCGTGGCCGCCACCGCCACGCCGTGGATCGACGCGGGCGAGCGCGTGCGTGGACACGAGTTCCACTACTCGGCGGTCGAGCCGCTGGGCGACGGCGCGCCGCATGCGTGGACGCTGTCCGCGCGCGGCACGGAGCGCCCCGAGGGGATCGTGCTCGGCGCGGTCCAGGCCAGCTACCTGCACATTCACTGGGCCGCCCACCCGTGGCTCGCGCTGCGGCTCGTCCGCGCCGCGGCGGCGCGACCAGTCGCGGCGTGAGCCTGGCGCTCGTCATCGGCGGAACGCGCTCGGGCAAGAGCGCCCACGCCGAGCGGCTGGCCCTCGCCAGCGGGCTGCCCGTGCGCTACGTGGCCACCGCGGACGGCTCCGATCCGTCGATGGCGCGGCGCATCGCTCAGCACGTGGCGCGCCGTCCCGGAGCGTGGACGACGGTGGAGGCGGGCGACGACCTCGCCGCGGCGGTCGACGCCGCCAACGCCTCGTGCGTGCTCGTGGACGGGCTCGGGACCTGGATCGCGGGCGCGCTGCACCGGGCGGGAGCGTTCGAGGGCTCGCCGGACGCGGGTGTGCTCGAGCGCGTGGGCGAGACCGTCCGGGTTGAGGTCGAGCGGCTCGCGACGGGGTCCGGCTCGCTGATCGTCGTCGCCGAGGAGGCCGGCAACGGACTGCTGCCACCCGACGCCGTGTCGCGCGCATGGCTCGACCTGCTCGGCGAGGCCACGCAGCGCCTGTCGGACGCGGCCGACTCGGTCTACCTGGTAGTGGCCGGGCGGTCGATCGCGCTCACGCCGCCAGCCGCCGCCGACGCGAACGGCCTGCGCGTGCACGGCGACAGTGAAGTGCGCCCCGGCGAGGCGGACCACGCCGTGAACGTGCTCGACGGCGGGCCGCCGCAGTGGTTGCGCGATGTCCTCGCCGCCGCGCTCGAGAACGCCGACCGCTACCCGGACGAGCGCGAGGCATGCGCCGCCCTCGCCGCCCTCCATGGTCGCGACCCCAACGAGATCGTCCCGACCAACGGCGCCGCCGAGGCGCTCTGGCTGCTGCCGCTCGCGCTCCGCCCGCGGCTCGCCGCCTGCGTGCACCCCGGCTTCACCGAGGCCGAGGCCGCGCTGCACGTGCACGGTGTGCCGGTGGCGCGCGTCCTGCGCGACCCGGACCGCGCTTTCGCGCTCGACCCGGATGCCGTGCCCGCCGACGCCGACCTCGTGATCGCCGGCAACCCCGCCTCGCCGAGCGGGACGCTAGACCCGGCGAGCGCCCTGCTCGCGCTGCGTCGCCCCGGCCGCACCGTGGTGGTGGACGAGGCGTTCATGGGCCTCGTGCCGGGCGAGCCCGGCTCCCTGGCCGGGGCGCGGCTCGACGACGTGATCGTGGTGCGCAGCCTCACCAAGGCGCTGGCCGTGCCCGGCCTGCGCGTGGGCTACGCGATCGCGCCTTCCCCGCTCGCCACGAAGCTGCGCGCCGCGCGCCCGCCGTGGACCGCCAACGCGCTCGCGCTGGCGGCGCTCAGCGCCGCCGCGGCCCACCCCGCCGAGCTCGCGGCAATCGCCGAGCGCGCCGCCGCCGAGCGCGCGGACCTCGAGCAGCGGCTGGCGAACATCGATGGCCTGCGCAGCTGGCCCTCCGCCGCCAACTTCTGCCTCGTCGAGGTGCCCGACGGCCCGGCCGTGGTAGCCGCCCTGCGCGCGCGCGAGATTGCCGTGCGGCCGGCGGCCTCGTTCCCGGGGCTCGGCGCGGGCCACCTGCGCATCACCGCCCGCGACCCCGAGCGCAACGCCGCCCTGGCGGACGCACTCGAGGAGGCGCTCAGATGAGCGAGGCGCGGATCACGGTCGTCGGCATCGGCGCCGACGGCTGGGGCGGCCTCGGCGAGCCGGCCCGGGCGGCGATCCTGGCGAGCGACGAGCTGATCGGCTCGCAGCGCCAGCTCGACCTGCTGCCGCCCGAGGCAAGCGGCGCACGCCGCCCGCTCCCCAGCCCGCTCGACCCACTGATCGAGGACCTGGCCGGGCGCGCCAACGGCGCCGTCTGCGTCCTCGCGAGCGGCGACCCGATGCTCCACGGCATCGGCGCCACGCTCGCTCGCCGCGTCGGCGCCGAGCGCCTCACGGTGCACCCCCACCCGTCCGCGTTCGCGCTCGCCTGCGCACGCCTCGGCTGGCCGGAGGCCGACGTCGAGCTGGTGAGCGTCGTCGCGCGGCCGGTCGACGTGGTGGCGCGCGTGCTCCAGCCGGGCCGGCGCGCCGTGGTCTACGCCAGCGGCGAGAACGGGGCGGCCGAGATCGCTCGGATCCTGGGCGAGCACGGATTCGGCGCCAGCCGCTTCGTGGTGCTCGAACGCCTCGGCGCCGAGGACGAGCGCATCACCGACGGCAGCGCCGATGACTGGGGCGAGCAACCAGCCGATCCGCTCCACGCCATCGCCATCGAGGCGGCGGGTGGACCGGCGCTCGCGCTCGTGCCCGGCCTGCCCGACGAGGCCTACGACAGCGACGGGCAGCTCACCAAGCGGCACGTGCGCGCCGCCACGCTCGCGGCGCTCGGGCCGCTGCCGGGCGAGCTGCTCTGGGACGTCGGCGCCGGCAGCGGCTCGATCGCCATCGAGTGGCTGCGCGCGGAGCCGAGCGCCCGCGCGATCGCGGTCGAGTCGCGCCTCGACCGTGCCGACCGGATCGCGGCCAACGCCGGCGCGCTCGGCGTGCCCGACCGCATCGAGATCGTGCGCGGCGAGGCGCCCGACGCGCTGAACGGCCTCGACCGGCCGCAGGCGATCTTCATCGGCGGAGGGCTCACCGCCGACGACCTGCTCGAACACTGCTGGCGCGCGCTCATGCCCGGCGGCCGGCTCGTGGCCAACGCCGTGACGCTCGAGAGCGAGCAAGTCCTCGTGGCTGCCCGCGAACGGCACGGTGGCGAGCTCACCCGCATCGAGATCTCCCACGCCGAGCCGATCGGCGGCTTCAGCGGCTGGCGCGCGCAGCTGCCGGTGGTGCAGTGGTCGCTGCGCAGGGAGGCCGAGTGACGGTCCACTTCGTAGGCGCCGGGCCGGGCGCCGCCGACCTCCTGACGTTAAGAGGCCAGCGCGTGATCGCGTCGTGCCCGGTCTGCCTCTATGCGGGCGCGCTCGTGCCGGAGGAGGTGCTCGCCCACGCGCCCGCGGGCGCGCGCGTGATCGACACGCAGAACCTCACCCTCGACCAGATCATGGAGGAGTACCGCGCGGCCCACGACAGCGGCCAGGACGTGGCGCGCCTGCACTCCGGCGACATGTCGATCTACAGCGCGGCCGCCGAGCAGATGCGCCGCCTCGACGCGCTCGGCATCCCCTGGGACGTGACGCCCGGCGTGCCCGCCTTCGCCGCCGCGGCCGCGGCGCTGCGCCGCGAGCTCACGATCCCCGAGGTCGGGCAGACGGTGATCCTCACACGCCACGGAAAGCGAGCTTCCGCGATGCCCGCGGGCGAAGAGCTGGCCGGGCTCGCCACCCACGGCGCCACGCTCGTGATCCACCTCGGCGCGCAGGCGATCGGCGAGATCGCCGCCACGCTCATGCCCCACTACGGCGAGGACTGCCCCGCGGCCGTGGTGGCGCGCGCGAGCTGGCCGGACGAGGTGGTGCTGCGCGCGCCGCTGTCGGGGATCGCGGACGCCGTTAGCGAGGCCGGCGTGAAGCGCACCGCGACGATCATCGTCGGTCCGGTGCTGGCCGCCGAGGGCTTCCGCGACAGCCACCTCTACTCCGCCGCCCGCGAGCGGCCATGAGCCGCGTGCTGATCCTCGGCGGCACGGCCGAGGCGCGCGAGCTCGCGTCCGCGCTGCACGCGGCGGACGTCGAGGTCACCTCGTCGCTCGCCGGCCGCGTGAGCAGGCCGCGCCTGCCGGAGGGCGAGCTGCGCATCGGCGGCTTCGGCGGCTCGGAGGCGCTCGCCGCCTGGCTCTACGAGAACGCGATCGACGCGGTGGTGGACGCCACGCACCCGTTCGCCGAGCGCATCTCCGCCTCGGCGGCCGAGGCGTGTCCGACGGCGGGCGTGCCGCTGCTGCGGCTCGAGCGCCCGGGCTGGGAGGAGCGCGAGGGCGACCACTGGCACTGGGCCGCCGGCCTTGACGAGGCCGCGGCGCTCATCCCCGAGCTCGGCAGCCGCGTCCTGCTCACGACCGGTCGTCAGGGGCTCGGGGCCTTCGCCGATGTCGACCACGCCTGGTTCCTGATCCGTTGCGTCGAGCCGCCCGAGCCGCCGCTGCCCGCCCGGCACGAGCTGCTGCTCGACCGCGGCCCCTACACGCTCGCCGGCGAGCTCGCCCTGATCGACGGGCACGAGCTCGATCTCGTCGTGACGAAGGACAGCGGCGGCGAGCACACGCAGGCCAAGCTCGACGCTGCGCGCGAGCGCGGCCTGCCCGTGATCGTGGTGAGGCGCCCCCCGCGCCTCGAGACGCCCACCACCGCCACGGTGGGCGAGGCGCTCCGCTGGGCGCGGTCTCAGGCCGGGTAGCGCCGCGGCGTGTAGACGCGCGGCACGCCGCCGCCGTTCGGCACCACGCGCGTGGTGGACGAGCCGACGATCAGGATCGTGCGCATGTCCACCACGTCGAGGTCGAGCTCGCCGAGCGTGGTGACCGTGACCGACTCATCGTCGCTGCCCACCGCCCGCCCGACGACCACCGGGGTCGAGTCGTCGCGGTGCCGGCGCAGCACCTCCACCGCGCGCGCGAGCTGCTCCCGCCGCGTCCGCGACGCCGGGTTGTAGAGCGCGAGCACGAGGTCGGCGGCGCCGGCAGCGTCGAGCCGCCGCTCGACCACCTCCCACGGCTTGAGCTGATCCGATAGCGAGACGACGCAGAAGTCGTGTCCGAGCGGCGCGCCCACACGCGCGGCCGCCGCCTGCATCGCGGACAGCCCCGGCACCACGCGCACCTCCACGCTGCCGAGGGCCGAGTCCTCGTCGGCCACCTCGAGCACCGCGGCGGCCATCGCGAAGATGCCCGGGTCGCCCGACGACACCACTGCCACGCGCGACCCGCCCGCGGCCAGCTGCAAAGCCTGCCGCGCGCGCTCGGCCTCCACGCGGTTGTCGCTCGCATGGCGGCGCTGCCCGCGCCGCTCGGGCACCCGCGCGAGGTAGGTCTGGTAGCCCACGAGCTCGTCCGCCGCCGCCAGCTCCGCCGCGGCTTCGGGCGTGAGCCAGTCCGGGCCCGCCGGCCCGAGGCCCACCACCGCCACGCGCCCCGGGTGGCCGTTGCGCTCCACCGGCGCCGCGGTCGGCACGAGCAACAGAGACATGTACGGCACCTCGCCCTCCACCGCGCGCAGCGGCGCGCTGCGCTCCTCCGGCGTGCTGGCTCGCTCCACGTACAGCCCGCGCTCGGCCACGCCCGCACGCTCGGCCGCGTCGCGCACGCCCTCGAAGGTGCGGCCCAGCTTGAGCACCACCGCGGCGTCGCTGGCGCGCAGCCGCGCCGCCAGCACCTCGGGCGGCAGCGTGCCGGGCAACACGGTGAGGATGTCGTCGCGCTTGGCGAGCGGCCGCCCCGCGGACGCCGCGGCGGCGCTGAACGACGTCACGCCCGGCACCACCTCGGTCGGATAGCGGTGCGCGAGCCGCTCGTGGATGTACATGTAGGAGCCGTAGAAGAAGGGATCGCCCTCGCAGAGCACGGCGACGTCGCGCCCCGCGTCGAGGTGCGCGGCGATCCGTTCGGCGGCGTCGTCGTAGAACTCACGCAGCGCTCCCTCGTAGCCGCCGGGATGGTCGCTCTCCTCGGTGGTCACCGGATAGGTGAGCGCCAGGTCGAGCTGGTCGTCGCGCAGGTAAGGCTCAACGATGCGCCGCGCCATGCCGTGGCGGTGCTTGGCCACCGGGTAGGCGACCACGTCCGCGGCCTCGATCACCCGCCGCGCCTTGAGCGTCAGGAGCTCCGGGTCGCCGGGGCCGACGCCCACCCCGTACAGCCGGCCGCTCATTCGGCCGCGCTCGCCAGGGCGTTGACCGCGGCCGCGGCGATGGCGCTGCCGCCGCGCCGGCCGTGCACCACCAGGTACTCGAGCCCGAGCGGGCTCTCGGCGAGCGCCCCCTTCGACTCGGCCGCGCCGATGAAGCCCACCGGCACGCCGATCACCGCGGCGGGCCGCGCGGCGCCCTCATCCACCAGCTCGAGCAGCCGGAAGAGAGCCGTGGGCGCGTTGCCCACCGCCACCACCGCGCCGCCCAATCGCGACCGCCACAGCTCGAGCGCCGCCGCGGTGCGCGTGGTGCCGAGCTCCGCGGCGAGCGCGGGCACGCCCGGATCCGGCAGCGTGCACACCACCTCGTTGCCGGCGGGCAGCCGCGAGCGGGTCACGCCCGACGCGACCATCGCCGTGTCACACAGAATCGGCGCGCCGTCGCGCAGCGCCGCCTCGGCGGCCGGACCGAAGCCCGGCGATGCGCCCACGTCGTCCGCGAGGTCGACCATTCCGCAGGCGTGGATCATCCGCACCACCACGCGCTCGAGCACCGGATCGAGATCCTCGAGCTCGGCCTCCGCCCGGATCGTGGCGAACGAGCGCCGGTAGATCTCCGCGCCGTCGCGAACGTAGGTGCTCACGCGCGCACCACCGACAGCAGCGCCGCCGCCTCGTCCTCGGAGAAGTCGCCGTCCACGCTCACGCCGCCGTGGTGGGTGGCGGTGACGGCGATCGCCACACCCGGCGGCCGCCCGCAGCCGCGCTCGCAGGCGGACCAGTGCTCGGCGGGAGCGCCCGGCGCGCGCACCAGTGCCCGCTGTGCCGCCGCGGCCCGGACGTCCGCGAGCGCGCGCGAGCAGGCGCCGAGGCCGGAGCAGGCCGACAGGCCCCACCAGCCCGAGTCCTCGGAAACGACGAAGCCGGCGGCCGCCAGCGAGGCCAGCAGCGGCTCCGCCTCGTCGCGCGCCACGTCCACGACGGTCAGCGTGCGCCGCCGCGAGAAGCGCACCTCGTCCGGCAACACGCCGAGGTCGAGCCGGCCGAGCTTCGGCAGCACCGTCACCGACCGCAGCCCGTCGCGCTGCTCGGACACGCCGAGCGTCACGCGCTCGTCGTGACCGTCGTCGAAGCCCACCACCGAGGCGCCGATCCGGCGCGCGATCAGCCCCGGCCCGGCGGCGAGGTCCGCCACGCGCCAGCCGCGGCCCCCCGCCGCCTCCACAAACGCGCGCGCGGCATCGAGAGCAAGCTCCACGGCCTCCTCCGGCCCGGCCACGAGATCCGTGAGCCAGCCGGCGAGCACCACGCGAAAGCGCTCGTCCTCGGTGGCGCGCAGCTCCACGTCGGCGCGCGGGAGCACCGCCCGGCCGTCATCCACCGCGAACAGGAAGCGGCCCGGCAGCGAGGCCAGCCCGGGGTCAGCGCACAGGCCCTCGTCGAGCGCGTCCACCACCGCGTCCACGGCGCCGAGCGAATCGAGGTCCCGCCCCCCCAGGGGGCTCGCCAGGACGTTCCGCACCCGGTCGTGCGAGGGCGACGGCAGCAGCCCGGCCGCCCACAGCTTGTCGGCCACCGCGGAGCCTTCGGAGAGGCGCAGGCCGCGTACCTGCACGTTCGCGCGCGAGGTCACCTCCACCACGCCGTTCCCCAGCCGAGCCACGTCCGCGAGCGCCTCGCGCCCGACGGCACCGAGCCGCCCGCCGGGCAGCCGCACCCGCGCGAGACCGCCATCGCCCGCCTCGTGCAACCGGAGCACGCCGGGACAGCGATCGGAACGGGCTTGGTGCATCGATACCTCCTGGGAAGAGCGCGTTCCCGAAAGCGGCGGCCGCACGGGCGGGAGTTCCTGACTCTCGGGAGCGACCCCGAACACAGTGGCGCGACCGTCCCGGCGTCTCACCGGGTTCCTCGCCACCCACGCGCTGACCGCGCCAGCATAGCCCGCGCGGCGAGATACCGGCAGCGTCGTTATGCTGCCCGCTGATCGTGTGAGGGAGCGAGGAAGCCGGTGCAAGACCGGCGCGGTCGCGCCACTGTGACCGAGGTGCAACGGCACCCGGAAGCCAGACACTCGTCCGACACATCACCAACCCGTACCGGGACGCGTGATCCCGAAGGAGGCACCCCATGTCGGACGTCGTAGCCGCCGAGCCGCAGGTCCTCAATCCGCCCGCGCCAGTAGTCAGTCCGCGCGAGCTCCTGCCCTACGCCGTGTTCGCCGGGGTGATCCTCCTCTTGCTCTTGTACTTCGTCGGCGCCGAAGAGGGCGCCACCTCGATCGTCTCCGGGCACTACGTCCACGAGTTCGTGCACGACGCCCGCCACCTGCTCGGCTTCCCCTGCCACTAGGGGCCGGCGATGACACGCTCCCTGCTCGTGCGGGGCATGCTCGTCGGCCTGGCGGCCGGCGTCCTCGCCTTCGCCGTCGCGTACATCTTCGGTGAGCCGCAGGTCCAGAAGGCCATCGACTTCGAGTACTACCTCCAGCGCATCCATCACCTGCCGCCCGACGCGGACATCGTGTCCCGCGGCGTCCAGCGCACCGCCGGCCTCGCCACCGGCACGATCGTGCTGAGCGTCGGCCTGGGCGGGCTGTTCTCGCTCGTGTTCGCCTACGTCTATGGGCGAGTGTGGAAGCTCGGTCCGCGCGCCACCTCGGCGCTGCTCGCGCTCGCCGCCTACCTGACGATCACGGTCATCCCGTTCACGAAGTACCCCTCCAACCCGCCGACGATCGGCAACCCGAACACCATCGGCAAGCGCACGCTGCTGTTCATCGCGATGATCGCGATCACGATCCTCGCGGCGGTTGCCGCCGGCCGGATCAGGCGGCAGCTCGTCGCGCGGCTCGGCACCTGGAACGCCGCGCTGGTGGCGGCGGCGTCCTTCCTCGCGCTGATCGCCGTGGCCGAGCTGATCCTGCCGGTTGTTCACGAGACGCCCGCCGGCTTCCCGGCCGACGTGCTCTACCGCTTCCGGCTCGCGTCGCTCGGCATCAACGCGACGATCTGGACGACGATCGGGCTCGGCTTCGGTGCGGCGGCGGAGCGGCTGATCGCGCCGCGGCCGGCCGCCCGCGTGGCGGCCGGCCGGAGTCCGCGGTCCGCAGTCCGCCGTCCGCAGAGATAGGCCGGTTTCAGATCGAACGGCTGCGAACGTTGGCGGTGGCCACCGCGCTGGCCACGACCTCGCCGTCCTCGTTGACAAGCTCGCCGGCGAGGAAGGCGATGTCCCTGCCGCGGCGCACCACGCGCCCGCGGCCGTGCAGCTCGCCGGGCCGCGCGGCGATGTGGAACTGCACGTGAAGGTCGGTGGTCGGGGCCCACTGACCGGGGCCGAGGGTGGCCACGAGCGCCGGGCCGAGCGTGTCGTCGAGCATCGCCGCCAGGAGGCCGCCCTGAATCGTGCCGGCGGGATTGAGGAACTGTTCGCCGGCCGTGAAGGAGACCTCGATCGTGCCGGCTTCCGGGTCCACCTCCACGAGCTTCCAGCCGAGTAGTTCCGCGGCGGGAGGCGGATCGCGCCGACCCTCCATCACGTCCCAGAAGGGGCCCTCTCGCGTGGTCATGCCGGCAGAGTTTCACGCCCCGGCTCGGGTGGCGCCTCAGCGATGTCGTCGGCGAGGCGCGTGAGCAGCCTCTGCAGGTCCGGATACTGCTCGGGCGACCAGCCGTCGAGCAGCGCCACGAGCTCCTCGCGCGCCTCCGCGCGGAGCTGGTCGGCCACCGCGTCGCCGCCCGGGGTGACGACCGTGAGCCCGTCGTCCGCCTCGACATAACCGCACTCGAGCAGCTGCACCCGCCCGTTTTCGAGCACCTCCACCGGGATGTCCCGGATCTCGCGCAGGTCCGCGATCGTGCGCGTCCCGTCCTCGGAGTAGCGGAACAGCATCCAGCAGGCCGCGGGCGTCAGGTCCACGCCCACGCGTGAGGCCACCCGCGCGATGAAGCGGCGCGTGCGCTCGCGCCCGGCCAGGCGGCTGAGTGCGATCCCGATGTCGCGCAGCGAGTCCGCCGGCCTGGGCGCGGCGAACGTCTCCCCGACGTCGGCGCCGGTGGCCACCGTCTTGCGCAGCGGCCGCTCCTGGATGAACCACGACAGGACGAACGCGATCGCGGCGATCCCCGCCGCGACCGCGAACACCGTGCCGAGCGAGTCGGTGAAGGCCTGCAGATACGGGCCCTTGATCGCCGCCGGCAGCGACCTCACCTGCGAGGGATCGACCCCGCCGCTCGACACCTTCGACGCCACGCCCCCTGCCCCGTGCGGGAATGCCTCCTTCAGGTTGTCCGTGAGCTGCGCGGTGAAGATGGCGCCGAGGATCGCGGTGCCGAGCGAGCCACCGATCGTGCGGAAGAGGGTCGCGCCCGAGGTTGCCACTCCGAGCAGCTCGTAGTCGACCGCGTTCTGCACCGCCAGGATCAGCACCTGCATGATGCAGCCGAGGCCCGCGCCGAGCACGAACATCTCGAGCGAGAGCACCCCCGTCGTGGTGGACGGCGACAGGCTGCTGAACGACAGGAGCCCGACGAAGACGAGCACGCTGCCGATGATCGGAAAGATCTTGTAGCGCCCCGTGCGCGTGATCAGCTGGCCCGCGCCGATCGAGGTGACCAGCAGGCCGCCCACCAGCGGCAGCAGCGCCAGGCCGGACTCGGTCGGGGTGAGCCCGCGCACCACCTGCTGGTAGAGCGGCAGGTAGGTGGTCGCGCCGAACAGCGCGAAGCCGACGATGAAGCCGATCCCGCTCGTCACGCTGAACACCGGGTTGCGCCAGAGCGCGTTCGGAAGCACTGGCTCGGCCGCATGCTTCTCGACGAACACGAACGCGACGATGCACGCGACGGCCAGGCAGCCCAGCCCGATGATCAGGCCCGAGCCCCAGGCGTACTGGCGGCCGCCCAGTGTGGTGAGGAGCACGATCGAGGTCAGCGCGGTGGCGAGGAGCGCCGTGCCGAGGTAGTCCACCGAGTGCTTGACGCGCTGGGTGTGCGCGGGCAGCGTGCGCTGCAACACGGCGAAGGCGAGGATGCCCACCGGCACGTTCACGTAGAAGATCCAGCGCCAGCTGATCGACGTGGTGAGGAAGCCGCCGAGCAGCGGGCCGATCACGGTCGCGACGCCGAAAACGCCGCCGAACAGCCCCGAGTACTTGCCCCGCTCGCGCGGCGGCACCACGTCGCCGAGCGCCGCCTGCGCGCTCACGATCAGCCCGCCGCCGCCGATGCCCTGGAGCGCGCGGAATGCGATCAGCTCGGTCATGGAGTGCGCCTGCCCGCACAGCGCCGAGCCCACCAGGAAGATCACCAGCGCGACCTGCAGCACGAGCTTGCGTCCGTAGAGGTCGCCGAGCTTGCCGTAGAGCGGCGTCACCGCAGTCTGCGCGAGCAGGTACGCCGTCACCACCCACGAGATGTGGGCGAGCCCGCCGAGGTCGCCGACGATCGTGGGAAGCGCGGTCGACACGATCGTCGAGTCGAGTGCCGCCATCAGGATCACGAGCATCAGCCCGCCGAGCACGGCGATCCGGGACACGCCCTTTTGGACGGGCACGTCGCCGCCGGCGATCCTCGGGGTAGCCGCCTCACCAGTCATGTCGCCCCGGAACGCTACGCGAACGCCCTTATGGCCGAGGAGTAATCTGGCCCAGGAGGACCGATCGTTCTACCGAGGGAGTGGACATGTATGCGCGGGATGGCGAGCGCTACTTCGTAGTCGACGGGCACACCCACTTCTGGAATGCGAGTCCAGAGAACTGGGTGCCGGGCCAGGAGCGGTACGCCAAGGGCTGGATCGAGTGCTTCCACGCCTACATGGGCCTGGGGCCGCCCGAGACCCACTGGCCTCTCGAGAAGTTCCAGAAGTATTCGGAGGAGGACTTCGTAAAGGACGTGTTCGAGGAGGGCCACGCGGACGTTGCGATCCTCCAGTCCACGTACCTCAAGTCCTGGTACACGGCCGGCTTCAACACGCTCGAGCGCAACGCGGCGCTCGCGGAGAAGCACCCGGGCCGGCTGATCGCGAACGGTCGCTTCGACCCGCGCGAGGGCGACGCCGGCATGAGGCAACTCGAGGAGGACGCCAGGCGCTACGACCTCAAGGGAGTGAAGCTCTACACAGCCGAGTGGCATGACGGCTCGCGCGGCTGGACGCTGCGCGACCCGGAGGCCCAGCGTTTCCTCGAGCGCTCGCAGGAGCTCGGGATCAGGAACATCCACGTCCACAAGGGCCCGACGATCTGGCCGCTCGACAAGGATGCGTTTGACGTCGCCGACGTCGACTACGCGGCCACGAGCTTCCCCGAGCTCAACTTCATCGTGGAACACGTCGGCCTGCCGCGCATCGAGGACTTCTGTTTCATGGCGACTCAGGAGCCAAACGTCTACGCGGGGCTCGCGGTCGTGCTCGGCGCGCTCATGCACGCCCGCCCGCGCTTCTTCGCGAAGGTCATGGGCGAGCTGCTCTTCTGGGTCGGCGAGGACAAGATGCTCTACGGCAGCGACTACGGCATCTGGGAGCCGCGCTGGCAGCTCGACGGCCTGCTCGACTGGGATTACCCGGACGACGAGTACTCGGACTACCCGCGGGTCACCACCGCGACGAAGAAGAAGATCCTCGGCCTCAACGCGGCCAAGCTGTACGGGATCGAGGTGCCGGAGGACCTGCGCCTGCCGGACGAGGCGGAAGCGCCCGCCGCGCAGGAGGACGCGCAACTCGTCGACAGCGCATGAGCACCCGAGCGCGCGTGCTGGAAGCCCTCGGCACGGTCCACGATCCCGAGCTCGACGAGCCGATCACGGCGCTCCGCTTCGTGAGCGGGTGCGAGGTCACGCCGGATGGCGACGTCCAGGTGGTGCTGCGGCTGCCTACGCCCCAGTGCGCTCCCAACTTCGCCTACCTGATGGCGGCCGACGCGCTGGGCGCGGTGCGCGGACTGGCGGGCGTGCGCGCGGTCAGCGTCAGGCTGGAGGACCACTACACCGGCGACGAGATAAACGCGGCGCTCGCGCGCGGGGATAGGTTCACGGGGGCGTTCCCCGGCGAGACCGAGGACGACGACCTCGACGCGCTGCGGACGCTGTTCCGGCGCAAGGCGCTGCTCGCCCGCCAGTCGCGGCTGTGCGAGGCGTTGCTCGCCGCGGGTGAGACTCCCGAGCAGGTCTGCGCCCGGCGCTGCGCCGATCTGCCCGACGTGCCGGAGGCGCGCCGCTGCGTTCAGCTGCGCTCGGAGCTCGGGCTTCCTCACGGCGGCGACGCGCCGGCGTTCGTGCTCCCGAGCGGCGAGCCGCTCGCCGCCGGCGAGCTGCGGCGCTGGCTGCGCATGGCGCGGCTGATCCGGACGAGCCTCGAGGTGAACGGCGGCATCTGCCGCTCGCTGCTGCAGGTCCGCCACGGGCTGGCGGCCGACTCGGAGGAGGTGGCGACATGAAGGCGGCGAGGCTGCACGCCTACCGGGAGGCGCTGAAGCTCGATGAGGTGGCCGAGCCGAACGCCGACGGCCCGCTCGACGTGATCGTCCGCATCGGCGCGGCCGGGCTCTGCCGCACCGACCTCCACATCCAAGAGGGGCAGTGGGCGGAGAAGTCAGGGGTCAAGCTGCCGTACACGCCCGGCCACGAGAACGCCGGCTGGGTCCACGCTGTCGGCGCGGCGGTGACGAACGTCGAGGTCGGAGACACCGTGATCGTGCACCCGTACATCTCGTGCGGCCAGTGTGGCCCCTGCCGCGCAGGCGATGACATGCACTGCCTCAACGGCTCGTTCCCTGGTATCGACCGCGACGGCGGCTTCGCGGACTTGCTCAAGACCTCTGCGCGCTCGGTCGTCAAGCTCGACCCGGCCCTCGAGCCGAAGGACATCGCCGCGCTGGCCGACGCCGGCCTCACAGCGATCCACGCCGTCAAGAAGTCGATCCCGGTGCTAGGCCCCGGCACGCGCGCCGTCGTGATCGGCGCGGGCGGGCTCGGCCACATCGGCATCCAGTGCCTGAAGGCGATGACCGCCGCCGAGGTGGTGGTGATCGATCCGTCCGAAGCGGCGCTTGCGCTGGCGGGCGAGACCGGCGCCGACCACGCGATCAAGGTCGACGGCGCGCACGTGGACAAGGTCCGCGAACTCACCGACGGGCTCGGCGCCGAAGCGATCATCGACTTCGTGGGTGAGAAGGGGGCGATCGAGGACGGCATCGCGATGGTGCGCGACGGCGGCTTCTACTACGTGATCGGCTATGGCGAGAACATCAACATCCCGACGATCGACGTGATCTCGCGCGAGATCTCGTTCATCGGGAACCTCGTCGGCACCTACACGGACCTGGAGGAGCTGATGACGCTGACCGCGCAGGGAAAGGTGACGTTGCACACCTCGACCTACCCGCTCGACGCGATCAACGACGCGATGGCAGACCTCGACGCCGGCCGCCTCCAGGGACGGGGAATCCTGATTCCCGCATAGGCTTCCGCGCCGTGGAAGTAGCCACCGCGAGCGGCGCGAGCGTGGACCCGAGCGAGCTCGGCTTCACGCTGCTCACCGAGCACATCTTCCTGATCGACGCGGAGACGCGGCTCAACTGGCCCGACCGCTTCGGCGACGTCGACGCGCGCGTGGACGACGCCGTCGCGAAGCTCGAGGAGGCGGCGCGCCACGGCGTGCAGACGCTCGTCGACCGCACGATGGTGGGAGTCGGGCGCGACGTGGCGCTGATCAAGCGCGTCGCCGAGCGCAGCCCGGTGAACATCCTGGTCTGCACCGGGCTCTACACCTGGAGCGACCTGCCACTGCACGTCCTCTTCCGCGCGCACGGCCGCCAGTTCGAGGGCCGCCGCGAGCAGATCGAGGACTTCATGATCCGTGACGTCGAGGAGGGCATCCCCGGCACCGGGGTGAGGGCCGCGGTGATCAAGTGCGTGGCCGACGCGCCGGGCATCACGCCGGGCGTGGAAGAGGCGATCCGCGCCGCCGCCCGCGCCCACCGCCGCACCGGCGCGCCGATCTTCACCCACACCAACGGCGCGGCGATCGGTCTCGAGCAGCAGCGCCTGCTCGCGGATGAGGGCGTCGACCTCGGGCGCGTCGTCGTCGGCCACATCGATCGCACCCCGCCCGACGAGGTCGGGAAGATCGAGCAGGTGATCCTGAACGGCTCGCTCGTCGGCTTCGACTCGTTCGGCTTCCGCCCGCCCGCCGGGCCGCCGATGGAGCGCGACGAGGTGCGGCTCGGCTGGGTCGCTGACCTCTGCGCGCGCGGCCACGCGGAGCGGATCGTGCTGGCCCACGACCAGACCGCGTTCTCGGACCTCGAGCCGCCCGAGCTTGTCGACGAAATCGCACGCGAGCGGGGCACGTGGACCTGGCTGTCGGACGTCGGCCTCGACATGCTGCGCGAGCTCGGCGTGAGCGATGCCCAGATCGACCAGATGATGGTGGCCAACCCCCGCCGCATCTTCGAGGCGGCGGGCGACGGCGCCTACTAGCCCGCGGTCCCTACTCCTCCGTCCAGGGGTCCTCCACCGGCTCGCCGTCCCCTGAGTGATGAGGACCAAAGGCGAGGAACTCGAGGCCATCCTCCCCGGCCTCGAATGCCCGCGCGATGGTGGGCGCCACGCGTATGGAGTCGAGCGGACCGACGTCCAAGACCTGGTCGTCGAGCTTGACTCGGCCGCTTCCGCCAAGGACGACGTAGACCTCCTCGGCGTCGGTGTGGCGATGCGTGAACGGGCTGCGCTTGCCGGGGAGCAGGCGAAACAGCGTGACACCCGTCTGCTGCGCGGCGAGGGCGTCGCGAGCAACACGCGCTTCCCAGCGGTGGCCGAACCCGTTACCCGGCGCCACGTCCTCCACCGCCCCCAAGTTGACCTTCGTAAACGGTTCAGGCATCACCCCGGATGGTCCCAAAAGAACTCCGTAGCGAAACCTGGCAAGCGGTTTCGCCTTGCGCTTGGGACGATGTCGGCCATGCCAACCGCAGTGATGCTTGCGACCCTCACCGACCGTCGCGACTTCGGAGACGACTGGCTGCTGGAGCGCAAGTTCGACGGTGAGCGCTGCGTCGCGCGCAAGGACGGCGGCGACGTGCGGCTCGAGTCGCGCACGGCCAAGGACCTCACCAACACGTATCCAGAGGTGAGCGCCGCGCTGGCCGGCCAGCGGAACCGGGAGCTTCTGCTCGACGGCGAGGTGGTCGCGTTCAAGGGGGAGGCGACGTCGTTCAGCCGGCTCCAGCAGCGCCTCGGGGTCACGAACCCCTCGGGGGAGCGGGTGGCCGCGTATCCGGTGGTCTTCTGTGTCTTCGACCTGCTCGAGCTCGATGGCGATGACCTCAGAGGCAGCCCTCTGCTCGAGCGCCGGGCGCGCCTCACGGAGGCGATCCGGCCGAGCGCGGCGTTGCAGCTCAGCGAAGCGTGGAACGACGATTCGCAAGGGCGGTTCGCGCAGGCGTGCCGGGCGGGCTGGGAAGGGCTGATCGCCAAGCGTGCCGCGGCGCCGTACGTCGCCGGCCGCTCGCGGGACTGGCTGAAGCTGAAGTGCGTCTGGGAGCAGGAGCTCGTGGTCGGCGGTTACACCGATCCCGCCGGGAGCCGGACGGATTTCGGGGCGCTGCTCGTGGGCTATTACGAGGATGGCTCGCTTAGATACGCCGGCAAGGTCGGGACCGGGTACACCGCGGCGACGCTGCGCACGCTCGGCGCACGACTGCGCAAGCTGGAGACGTCCGAGACGCCGTTTGTCGATGTGCGACCGGTCCCCCGCGGCGTGCATTGGACCCGGCCCGAGCTCGTCGCGCAAATCGGCTTCGCCGAGTGGACCAACGACGGTCGGCTGCGGCAGCCGCGCTTTCTCGGGTTGCGCGACGACAAGCCCCCGGCCGATGTCGTCCGGGAGCGGTCCCGGTGAGCAAGGCCCCCGCCCCCGATCGCGGCGGGGCGCGAGCGGCCGTTGACCGCTGGACGAGCGGGCGCGAAGTGCTGCGCGCGGCGGACCCGCGGATAGCGGAGCTGGTCGACGCGGAACCCGCTCTCGACCCCGACCTTCTGTTCGACGGCTTGCCGAGCGACCTCTGGGGAGCACTCGTGCTGCAGGTGATCGGCCAGCAGCTCTCGCTCGCATCGGCGGCGGCGATCCTGGGCCGGCTCAATGCGCTCCACGGGGGCCGGATGCCCACACCGGCCGAGCTGCTCGCCACCGATGCCGACAGATTGCGCGGCATCGGCATGTCCCGCGCCAAGGCGGCGTACCTGCACGACCTCGCCGCGCGCCTCGAAGATGGGCGCCTCGACCTCGATCGGCTGAGCACCCTCGACGACGACGCGGCCCGGGACCTACTCACCCAGGTCAAGGGCGTCGGCCGGTTCACTGCCGACGGAGTGCTGATGCTCGCGCTGCGCCGGCCCGACATCTGGCCCGCCGCCGACCTCGCCCTCCGCCGCGCGGTCGAGCGGATCTGGGGGCTCGATCCTCCGGCGTCGATCGACGAGGTCGACGCCGTCGGTGAGCGCTTCCGGCCGTGGCGCACGCTCGCCGCCGCGTACCTCTACTCGAGCACTGAGTCGTGAGCCGCGCCGCCTGCGCAGCACGGGGCGCCCAATGATCGCCGTCGCCGGCGAGAGTTTGATCGATCTGATGCCTGGCGCAGGCGGGACGCTTGTGCCGCGGCCGGGCGGAGGGCCTTTCAACGTTGCGCGCGGTTTGGCGCGCCTGGAGGTGACGTGCGCCTTTTTGGGAGCGGTGTCGAGCGACCGGTTCGGAACCGTGCTGCGTGAGGCGCTCGTCCGGGACGGGGTGGACGTCAGCCAGGTGGTGCAGAGCGGGAGACCCACCACGCTCGCGGTGGCCGAGCTGGACGGCGCGGGGAGCGCTCGGTATCGCTTCTACACGGAGGGCACAGCCGCCGCGTCGTTGACGAGCGACGCGGCGCTCGCCGCCCTCAGCGCGGTCGCGCCTCGGGCACTACATGTAGGCACGCTTGGGCTCGCGCTCGAACCCGTCGGCGATGCGATCGAGTGCATGGTCGAGGCGGTGTCCGACGACGTGCTGGTTGCGGTCGATCCCAACTGGCGGCCGGACGTGCTCGACGATCCCAGCCCGTGGCGGCGGCGGATCGACCGTGTGCTGACGCGAGCCGACCTGATCAAGGTGAGCAGCGACGATCTGGCGTACCTCACCCCCGGGGTCACCATGGCGGAGTCGGCGCGCGCGCTGCTCCTGGGTCGCACGCGCTGCGTGGTCGTCACGAATGGCCCCTCCGACGTACTGCTCTTCACGCCTGAGGGCGAGTCACGAGTGACGCCACCCCGAGCCCGGGTGGTCGACACGGTCGGCGCGGGGGACGCCTTCTGCGCGGGGCTTCTGGCCTGGTGCGCAGGCCATGGTTTTGACCGCGAGCTGCTCGGCGCGCTGCCGTCGATGGAAGAGGCCGCTCGACTTGGCGCGACCGTTGCGGCGCGATCAACCGAGCGCGCCGGTGCTGACCCACCGCGGCTAGTGGAAGTGACTTCCGGTGAGGACAGATCGTCGGTCTGAGCGCTCGCTCGGGGTGGTACGTTGCAATCGATCGCAAGGCAACCACCTGTGAAGGCCACACTCCCCGGTGACGTCGTCGCCCGCGGCACGCGCTCCACCGTGCATGCCTTCGGCCAACACGCGGTCGTCAAGATACCGGTGCCGTCGACCCCGGAAGGCTGGATCGACTACGAGGCGCGCTACGCCGAGGCCGCTCGCGCGGCCGGCGCGCCCGCGCCGAGGCTGCTCGGCATCGAGCAGGTGGGCGGACGCACAGCGAGTGTCTGGGAACGCGTGGAGGGCACCTCGATGTGGCAGCTCGTGGTGGACCGCCCGGACCTCAGCTCGGCGCTCGGCCAGTTGCTCGCGGACATCCAGCTCGGACTGTTCGAGCTCGTGCCGCCGGTGACGCTGCCTCGCCAGCGTGACCGGCTGCTGAGCAAGATCCGCCGGACCGCGGCGACGCGCGACCCGTCCTTCGCCCGCGCACTCGATTTCATGCCGCGCCAGGTGGGCACTCCGCGGCTCTGCCACGGCGACCTGCATCCGAGCAACGTGATCGTCGGGCCCGACGGTCCGGTGATCGTCGACTGGTTCGACGCCTCACGCGGCGACCCGATCGCGGATATCGCGCGCTCGTCGCTGACCCTGCTCAGCGACGGGTCGACCCCGCCTCAGCACCTTCCGGGCTCGGACCGGGCGACTCTGGGAGCGCTCACCGACGCGTACCTCGCTCGCTTGGAGGAGCACCTGGAAATCGACCATGAGCTCCTTGCTCGCTGGCAAGCCGTGAGCGCGGTGGGCCGCCTGGCCGAGGGGGTGCCGAGCGGTCCGCTGCTCGACGTGTGGACGCGCTTTGCCGCCGCCGGCGTTCAGGCCGCGTCGGACTGAACGACCGTCCAGAGGTCGTCGAAAATGCGCGGGGCGGCGGCGATCACGAGGTCGTCGTTCTCGGGGCACGGCAGCTCCGTGCGGGCCCCTGCCTCCGCGGCGATGAGCGCGCCTGCCGCGCGGTCCCAGATCTCCGTGTCGCGCTGGAAGTACGCGTCCACTCGCCCGGCGGCGACCCAGCAGAGCTCGAGTGCAGCCGACCCGAAGCAGCGAAGGTCGCGGGCCCGGTAGAGAACGCGGTTGGCCACCTCGCCCTGCAGCGCCCGCCGTTCGGCGTGGTAGGAGAACCCTGTCGTCACCAGCGCACCCGGCAGCGCGGCGCATTCCGACACCCCGATCGGCTCGCCGTCGAGTCGCGCCCCGCCACCCAGACGCGCAGTGAAGAGCTCGTTGCGTAGGACGTCGATCACGGCGCCGGCCACCACCTCGCCATCGATCGCGGCCGCGATGCTGACGGCGAAAAGCGGCACGCCGTAGAGGAAGTTGACGGTTCCGTCGAGCGGGTCGATCACCCACTGCAATCGCGCGGTAGGCGCCGTGGCCTTGCCCTCCTCGCCGAGGATCCCGGCCCGGGATGTGGCATTGAGCAGGTGCCGCCTGATGAGATCCTCGGCGCGCAAGTCGGTCTGCGTGACCACATCGGTCGGGGAGGACTTCCGATCAACGCGGTGGGGCCGGCCGTATGCCGCGGCGACGAGCGCCCCCGCGGTCTGCGCCGTGGTCGCCGCGAGCGCCTCCAGCTCGACGGGGGCCGGAGCTTCGCCCGAATCAGGCACAGCGGACCGAGATGCCCTCGCTGGTGAGGATGTCGACGGCGTCGGGGTCCGCCCGCGTGTCGGTGATGAGCATGTCGAGCTCGTCTAGTGCCGCGAAGCTGAACATCTGCGCGTTACCGAACTTGGAGTGGTCCACCATTGCGACCACCCGGCGCGCGCGCTGGATCATGGCCCGCTTGATCATGTGCTCCTCGCGGTACGGCGTCGTGAGGCCGTGCTGGAACGACAGGCCGTCGCAGCTCATGAACAGCACGTCGATGACCATGGACTGGAGCTCCTCACGCGTCGTGTCGTCGACCATGGCGTGCCGTTTCGTGCGCACGGCTCCACCCAGCACGGTGAGCTCGCGAAGGCCGCGGCGGCTGAGCGTGAGGGCACTGAGGAGCGAGTTCGTAACCACGTGGATGTCGCGGTCGACCGGGAAGACTTGGGCCAAACGCTGGCCGGTTGACCCGGAGTCGATGATCACCGAGCCGCGCTCGGGGATCTCGGCGATGGCCATTGTCGCGATGCGCAGCTTCTCTTCGGCGTTGACCATGTCGCGCGCCTCAACGAGCGGCTCGTGCGTCATCTGCTCAATGGGAATCGCGCCGCCGTGGACGCGGCGAAGCAGCTGCCGCTTTTGCATGTCGGAGAGGTCGCGGCGGATCGTCTCGGTCGTGACGCCGTAGCGGTCCGCGAGGTCCGCCACATCGACCGAGCCCTGGCGCAGGGCGAGCATGTAGATCGCGTGCTGGCGATCGTGCTGGAGCCGGCTGCCGTTGCCCCGGGAGGCCATCAGGGAATGACTTCCGTTCGCTCTACGCCCGGCTCGGGCTGCATCGCCGCCAGCGGGCCTGCGTCGGCGATCCGGAGGTACGCGGTCGAGAACGCCTGTCGGAAGCGGCGCGACTCCTTCAGCGCCGGCGGGAACACCGCGTCGAACTCCAGGAAGGCGACCGGATCGGAGCTCGCTTCGAGCGCGTGCCGGCGCGCCATCTCCCAGTTGGCGTCGGCCGCCTGGTGCGCCGGATCCTCCACGGCGAGATACCGCGCCCAGCCGGCCAGCGCCGCCGCGGCTCGTTCGATTGGTCCGCCGACCTCGAGCTGGCGCGCGACCGTCGGGATCAGGAACTTGGGGAACTTCGAGCTGCCGTCGACGCATACGCGGGCGATCTGGTCCTGCACGCCCGGGTTCGAGAACCGCTCGAGGACCGAAGCGATGTACTCCTCCCTGGGATGTCCGGGGATCTCGACCAGCGTGGGCATGGCCTCGCAATGGAGCAGCTGATCGAGGAACTTGCGAATCACTGGGACCGCCATTGCCTCGTGGACGAAGGTGATACCGGCCAGCGCTGAAAGGTACGCGATGGACGAATGCCCGGCGTTGAGCAGGCGTAGCTTGTACAGCTCCCAATCGTCGATGCGGTCGGTGAACAGCGCCCCGACGTCTTCCCACGGCGGTCGCCCCGCTGCGAAGTCGTCCTGCATCACCCACTGCCGAAACGGCTCGGCGACGACCGGCCAGCGGTCGTCGACCCCGGCGGAGTCGCGCAGCCACTCGCGGTCGGCGTCAGCGGTCGCCGGCGTGATGCGGTCGACCATCGAGTTGGGGAACGAGCAGTGCCCCTCGATCCACGCGGGCAGCGACGGATCGAGGCGCGCGGCGGCGGAAAGCGTGACGCGGCGGGCGGCGTCGCCGTTGCCCGGCAGGTTGTCGCAACTGAGGATCGTCAGCGATCCGGCCCCGCGCTCGCGACGGGCCGCCAGCGCGGCGGCGAGGCGATCGAAGGTCGCCGCCGGCCCGGATGTGGGCTGCCCAATTGGTGGCTCGGTGTAGCCGCCCTCGGTCACGGTCATCGACAGAATCGACGTTGCAGGCGAGGCGACGAGCGTGGCAATCGCCGCGTCGTGATCGTCCGGCGCGTGCACGTAGCGGATGATCGAGCCGATCACCTCCGCGAAGGCCGGCCCGTTCCCCTTCTCGATCAGGGTGTAGAGACAGTCCTGCGCCCCCAGTGCGGCGGCCATCTTCGCGTCCTGCGGGAGGAGCCCGAGGCCGACGATCCCCCAATCGCCGCCGCCCGAAGCCAGCTCGTGCGTGTACACGGCGAGGTGCGCGCGGTGAAAGCCGCCGACGCCAATGTGGACGATCCGCGGCGCGAGCCCGCGGCGATCGTAGACGGGCACCGGAAGCCCGCGTCGCCCGATCTCAGACAGGTGCCCCTGGCTGAGACTGATGACCCCCGGAGAAGGCACGAACACCATATAAACACACGCAGAGCAACCCATCAAGCCTTGGATTGTCTGTGAAAGGTGCCGGTTCGGACTTGACAACCAACATATTCCAACGCTATAAGAGTGCGACTGCGCGGAGGAACTCGGGTTCTCCGCCTTGGAAGCCGGAGGTGAGCAGAGTGAGGGGCTCCCAACGTTTCTTCATCGGTGACGGCCCAGTTGTCTCCAGCTGTCGCGGGCTGGACCGCCGTCCCACCTCCGCCCCGAACAGCGGTGCCCGTGCGCCCCGCCCGACAGCCGTGGGGTGCTCTCGACCTAATTCAAGGAGTGCCAGATGCGCGTAGGACGGTGGACCATTCTGAGCGCCGTGGCGGTGCTCGGCGTCAGCATTTCGCTAGCAGCGTGCGGGGGCGGGGGCGGAGGCAATACGAGCAGCGGTGGCCGGTCGATCAACGTGGCCATCGTCGACAACCCGCAGATGAAGGACATCGCGTCGCTGACGCCGTCCCTGTTCACCAAGACCACCGGCATCAAGGTGCACTACACGGTGCTCGACGAGGGCACGCTCCGGCAGGTCACAACGCGCGACGTCGCCGCCGGCGGCCGCCAGTTCGACGTCGTGATGATCGGCCCGTACGAGGCGCCGCAGTTCGGACAGGACGGCACCATCACCGACCTGACGTCAATGGCGAAAGCCGACAAGTCGTACAACTACAACGACCTGATCCCAACAGTGCGTAACGCTCTGTCGGTAGGCGGGAAGATGTACGCGGCGCCCTTCTACGGGGAGTCGTCGTTCCTGATGTACCGCAAGGACATCCTCAAGGCCGCCGGCATCACGATGCCCGCGCACCCGACCTGGGCGCAGGTCGCCTCGATCGCGGCGAAGATCAACAAGCCGGGCATGGCCGGCATCTGCCTGCGCGGCAAGCCGGGCTGGGGCGACCTCGGCGCCTCGCTCACGACCGTGCTGAACACCATGGGCGCCACCTGGTGGTCCGCCAACTCCGATGGATCGGTCGGCAAGGCGGAGATCAACCAGCCCGCCTTCAAGAACGCGCTGCAGTTCTACGTCAATCTGATCCACAAGGCCGGCGAGAAGGACGCCGCCAACTCGAGCTTCAACGAGTGCCTGACCGACTACATGAACGGCAAGGTGGCGATGTGGTACGACGCCACCGTGGGAGCCAGCTCGCTCGAAGCAAACAACAGCCCGGTGAAGGGCAAGAACGGTTACGTGGCCGCTCCCGTGGACGATACGAAGAGCTCGGGCTGGCTCTGGTCCTGGGCGCTAGCGATCCCCAAGACGACGAGCAAGACCGATCTCGCGTGGAAATACATCTCCTTCGCGACCGGCCCGCAGTACCTGAAGGAGGCCGGGGCGAAGATCTCAGGCGGCTGGGCAGCGATTCCCCCTGGCACCCGCAACTCGACGTACGAGATCCCGCAGTACAAGAAGGCCGCGGAGGCGTTCGCCGGGCCGACGCTGACCGCGATCGCCAACGCGCCGATCAACAACCCTGGCACGACGAAGCGGCCGGGTCTGCCGGGTGTGCAGTACGTCGGCATCCCGCAGTTCCAGGACGTCGGCAACCAGTGCACCCAGCAGTTCGCGGCGGCGATTTCCGGCACCACGTCGGTCAGTTCCGCCGTGAACAACTGCCAGAACATCGCGTCGCAGGTGGGACAGTGATGCCTCCTCCTCGTCACCTGCCCCACTAAACGCAGGCCGCCGACGCCATGCAGCTGACACTGCCCCGGACCCGGATCCGCCGAGTCCAGCTCAGCGAGTCATGGCGTCGGCGGCTGCCGTTGTTGCCGGCACTGCTGTTCACGATCGTGCTCACCCAGGTGCCGTTCGTGCTCAGCATCTGGTACAGCCTCACGGACTGGACGGTGGTGCCGCCGGGACCGCGGAAGTTCATCGGGCTCGCCAACTACGGCAAGCTTTTCAACGACTCGTTCTTCGGCCAGGCCGCGTGGGTCAGCGTGAAGCTCACCGTCGTTCCCGTCGTGGGCTCGGTGCTGCTCGGCGCCGCGTTCGCGCTTCTCATCGACCGCAAGTTCTTCGGACGGGGGATCGTTCGCACGCTGCTGATCACCCCGTTCCTGTTGATGCCGGTGGTCGTCGGGCTGCTGTGGAAGAACCAGATGTTCAATGACCTGTACGGGGTTCTCAACTGGGTGATAGCGAAGATCGGCGGAACGCCGGTCGAGTTCGTCGACCGCTATCCCACGTGGGCGATCGCGCTGACGCTGATCTGGCAGTGGACGCCGTTCATGATGCTGATCATCCTCGCCGGCTTGCAGAGCCAGCCGGGCGACGTGATCGAGGCGGCAAAGGTCGACGGCGCGACGCCCTTCGGCATCTTCCGACAGCTAACGGTCAGCCACCTGCGCCCCTACATCGAGCTGGGGATCCTGCTCGGCACGATCTACCTCCTGCAGGTGTATGACCAGATCGCAGTGATGACCGGCGGCGGCCCCGGGTCCACCAACATCCCGTACTACGTCTTCCAGCGGTCGATCGGGGGCGGGTGGCAGTTCGGTCGCGCGTCCTCCTACAGCATCGTCGTGGTGCTGGTGTCGATTCTCATAGCCACGGCCGTGCTGCGACTGCTGTCCGGCCTCTTGAAAGGTGAGCAGATCGCATGAGCCTGAGTCGCGCTCGGGGCGCGGTCGGCGAACGGCGCTCTGTGAATGGCGCGTTCGGGTTGGCGGCCTGGATCGTGGCGCTGGTCTATTTCTTCCCGGTCTTCTGGATGGTCCTGAACTCGTTCAAGAGCGAGCAGGACGCGAACGGCACCCCCAAGCTGTTCTTCCACCCGACTCTCGATCGCTACCGCGACGTCACCAAGAGCACGACCGGCCTGCTGTCGTTCAGCCAGGCGTTCACCAACTCGGCGGTGGTCGTCGTGCTTTCGACGCTGATCGTCCTCGCGCTGGCGATTCCCGCCGCCTACGCCCTCGCCATCCGCCCCGTGCCGAAGTGGCGCGACGTGCTCTTCTTCTTCATCTCGACCAAGTTCCTGCCGCTCGTGGCATCGATCCTGCCCGTCTGGATCCTGGCGAAGAACCTGCACCTGCTGAACACGCGGACGTCGCTGATCATCCTCTACACCGCGATCAACCTGCCGCTGGCGGTGTGGATGCTGCGCTCGTTCTTCCACGAGGTACCGCGGGAGCTGATCGAGGCCGCCGAGATCGACGGGGCCGGCCTGAAGGGACAGCTCACCTCGATCATCCTGCCGATCGCCGCGCCGGGCATCGCGGCGACCGCGCTCCTGTGTGTGATCTTCGCGTGGAACGAGTACTTCTACGCCGTCCAGCTGAACCCGGTCAACGGCTCGACGGTGCCGATCTGGGTCACGACGAACATCAGCACCCGAGGCGAGTTCCTGGCCAAGTTGTCGGCGGCCTCGGTGCTCGCCTGCATCCCAGTGGTGCTGGCCGGATGGCTGGCGCAGAAACGCATGATCCGGGGTCTGGCGATGGGCGCAATCAAATGAGGAGCTCTCGATGACAGCGGTGCGATACGACCACGCGACCCACATCTACCCGGGCGCCACGACTCCTGCGGTCGACGCCCTCAACCTCGACATCGGCGACGGCGAGTTGCTTGTGCTCGTCGGACCGTCGGGCTCGGGCAAGTCCACCGCGCTACGTATGCTCGCCGGGCTCGAGCCTCTGGACTCGGGCACGATCTACATCGGCGACCGCGACGTGAGCAATGTGCGCCCACGCGACCGCGACATCGCCATGGTCTTCCAGAACTACGCCCTGTACCCGCAGCTGAGCGTGGCGGAGAACATGGGGTTCGCGCTCAAGCAACAGGGGGTGCCGAAGCAAGAGCGCATCGAGCGGGTCCGCGAGACCGCGCGGCTGCTCGACCTCGAGCCCTACCTCGATCGCAAGCCCAAGAACCTCTCCGGAGGCCAGCGCCAGCGCGTGGCGATGGGACGCGCGATCGTCCGCAGCCCCGCCGTCTACCTGATGGACGAGCCGCTGTCGAACCTGGATGCGAAGCTGCGCGTGCAGACGCGCACGGAGCTGGCCGAGCTGCAGGCCCGCCTGGGTGTAACCACCGTGTACGTCACCCATGACCAGGTGGAGGCGCTCACGATGGGTCACCGGGTCGCGGTGCTGAAGGACGGCGTGCTCCAGCAGGTGGACGCTCCGCAGACGCTCTACCACGAACCAACGAACGTCTTCGTGGCCGGCTTCATCGGCTCGCCGGCGATGAACCTGGTCCCCGTCGGCGGCGACCGGCCGCCGCAGATCGGCGGGGCCACTCTCGTCCTCGATCGGCCCGGTGAAGAAGCGCTCGCCGACATCGCTGGGGCGATCACCGTGGGTTTCCGGCCGGAGGCAATCCAGGTAGGCGACGGCCCGCTCCGCGGAAAGATCCGGACGGTCGAGGACCTCGGCTCGGAGGTCTACGTCCACCTGGCCGTCGAGCACCAAGGCGACACGGTGCCGCTCGTGTCACAGATGCCGCCACCGTTCGGCGGCCGACCCGGGGATAGCGTCGGCCTCGAGATCACCGGCACCGCCCACCTATTCGCCGACGACGGCCACCGCATCGCCTCGACCACCGGCACGCTCCGTGCTCCATCCGGGTCGGAGTCCGTGATCGGCGACGCGTCGGTCGGGCCGCTTTGACGCGCTACTAGGCTTACCGCGTGGCAGGTTCCGCTAGTCCGACGCTGTCCGCGTCACAGCTCGCGACGCTTGCCGAGCTCGGCGAGCAGCACAGCGCGGCTGTCGGCGAGGTGCTGTATCGGATCGGCGATCAGCGCTACCCGTTCATCGCGATCGTCGAGGGCGAGGTGGCGATTCTCGACGCGGCTGGCAACGAGATCGCCCGCCACGGTTCGTCGGGTTTCCTGGGGGAGCTCAACCTGCTGTCCGGCCAGACGGTGTTCGTCACCGCCGTGGTCGCGCAGCCGTTGTGCTACATCGCGGTTGACCGCGATGTGCTGCGGCCGCTGCTGTTCGAGGACGGTCCGCTGAGCGATCTGCTGCTGTCCAGCTTCATCGCGCGGCGAGAGCTGCTGCAGGGCGTTCAGGGGCTTGGGATGGAGGTGGTGGGTCCGCGTTCATCTGCGCCGACGATGCAGATGCTCGAGTTCGCGCGCAGCAACCGGCTGCCGTACACCTGGCGCGATCCCGAGCGCGGGGACGATCCGGCTGCCGCGGAACTTGTAGCCGAGCTCGATACGTCGAGCCTGCCGCTGGTGCGCTTGCCGGGTGGCGCAGAGCTGCGCGCACCGACGACAGGCCAGGTTTCCCGCGCGCTCGGGATCGGCCGCGAGCTCGAGTCGCGCGAGGAGGTCGACCTGGTGGTCGTGGGCGCGGGTCCTGCCGGTCTGGGCGCCGCGGTCTACGGCGCGTCCGAGGGCCTCGAGACGCTGGTGATCGACAGCACGGCGCTCGGCGGGCAGGCCGGCTCCTCGCGGCGGATCGAGAACTACCTCGGCTTCCCGGCCGGAATCAGCGGCTCGGAGCTGACGAGTCGCGCGGTCACCCAAGCGCGGAAGTTCGACGCGCGCCTGGCGACGCCGTACCGCGCGCTGTCGCTCGAACCGGGGAACGGACGCCACATCCTGCGGCTCGAGGAGGATCGCGAGATCGCCGCGCGCACCGTCCTGCTCGCGACCGGCGCGCAGTACCGGCGCCTTCCGGTTGAGGGACTGTCCGAGTACGAGGGCGTGAGCATCTTCTACGCCGCCGGGCCACCCGAGGCTCGGCTCTGCGGTGCCGAACGGGTCGCCGTGGTGGGCGGCGGCAACTCTGCAGGCCAGGCCGCGGTCTGGCTGGCGCGCGGCGGCGCGCTGGTCACATTGCTTCACCGCCGCGCGGACCTGCGGGAGACGATGTCCGACTACCTCATCCGCGAGCTCGAGCGCTTCGGCGTGGCCATTCGCGACCGCAGCGAGGTTGCCGAGCTGCACGGCGCCGGCGGCCAACTCGAAGCCGTCACGCTGAAGACCGGCGAGCGCCTCCCGTTCGCATTCCTCTTCCTCTTCCTCGGCGCCCGGCCCTGCACCGAGTGGCTGGACGACGTCGTCGCGCGCGACGAGAAAGGCTTCATCCTCACGGGCGCCGCGGCGGGCGCCGACTACATCCTCGAGACCAGCGTCCAGGGCGTCCTAGCGGCCGGTGATGTCCGCTCGGGCTCCACCAAACGCTGTGCCACCGCCGTCGGCGAAGGGGCGATGGCCGTGCAACTGGTTCACGCCTATCTGACGCAACGCGCGGCGCCTCAGCAAACCGCTGCCACTTAGCCGATAGCTGCGAGCAGATCGCCGCACGCCTGCTCGCAGCTGCGACAGACCTCGGCGCAGACACGGCAGTGGTCATGGTGCGCCGCGTGGTGGTCGCACTCCTCGGCACACGCACGACATGCGACAACGCATGCCTCGACCGCTGCGCGGACGACCCCGAGGTCGGGCTCGGTCTGACGAGTCACAACCCGGCCCGTCGCGAGGCACAGATCGGCGCAGTCGAGATTGAGCCGAACGCACCGCACCAGCTTGGGCACGTCCGGCTCCCCGAGGCAGGCGTCGGCGCAGCTGGTGCAAGTGGCGGCACAGTCGAAGCACTCGTCGATGCAGCGCAACAGCACCTCACGATCAAGGCTGATGGGCCGCGGATGCCGCTCGATGATTTCTCTAACCGTCACATCGCCTCCGTTCCTCGTGAGCATTGAACTCAACCACCGCTCGGGGAACGCCGCGCGAGGCTATGTGGACATCGTCGCGTTATGATCGGCCGGCCATGACGGTCGGCGACAGCGGCAAACCGCGTTAGCAGGTGGCCGTTGACGGATTACGAGGTCGACGAGCTCGTCAGGACTCTGCAGAGTCACGGTGCGCTCACCCGCGCTGCTCTGCTCGAGTACTCGGGAGCACGACTCTGGGCCGCCGGCACCTTCGAGTACGCGCTTCGGCGCGGCACGGCGGCCGGAAGCATCAGGGAGCTCGAGGCCGACCTGTTCGAAGTCGGCGATGACGCACCAGACCTGAGCGAAGGTAAGTTTGATCCCGCTTGACGCGACGGTTCATCGATCGCCAACCAAGTAGAAGGTGACGGCAAGGACGGCATAGACGCCCAGCAGGAGGGCGCCGCCGGCACGACTCGATCGCTTCGGTGTCAGCACGAGCGCGGCCGCAAGCGTGGCCGAGCCAATGCCCAGCAGCTCCACCCAGCGGAAGCTCAGCGAGAGCGGGTCGATCGCCCAGGAGAGCAGCGCGACCGCCGGGATCAGGAAGCCGGCGACCTGCGCGCTCGAGGCGAGCGATATCTCAGCAGCCAGCCGGAGCTGGCCGCGTGCGGCCAGCAGGATCGCGCTCCCGTGCTCGGTCGCGTTGCCGACGATCGCGACGATCACCGCGGCAACGAAGAATTCGGACAGGTGCGCGGCGCGCGCGAAAGCATCCAGCGAGCCGACGAGCGTCTCGGTGACAAAGGCGGTGACCAGTGTCGCGGTCGCGAGCACAACGAGGGCCGCGCGCAGCGACCACCCGTCGATCTCCAGGGGATCGGCCGCGGCCTGAAGGCGGCGATGACGTCGGATCGACCAGCGATTGACGAGCAGCCGAGTGGCGAGCAGCGCGACAGCGAACGGAAGCGAGAGCAGCGCCAGGGAGCGCCGGTCCGGGCTGCCGCCGGAGGCGGCCAGCGCGGGCGTGATCAGGAGCAGCACCGCGACGGCGATCGTCGCCAGCGAGACGAACGCCGAGGTCCGGTCGAGCGCGCCCGGCTGGGCCACGAGCAGGGTGAATCCGAGCACCAGCAAGAGGTTCCCGATGATGGATCCGGTGAGCGAGGCGCGCACGACCTCGGTCAGCCCATCGGACACGGCGACGAGCGCGATGATCAGCTCCGGAGCGTTGCCGAAGCTGGCGTTCAAGAGGCCGCCGATGCCCGGCCCAGTGTGGTGCGCGAGCTGCTCGGTGGCCTCGCCGATAAGCCAGGCGAGCGGAACGAGCGCTGCCGCGGCGGCCGCGAACAGCGGCAGATCGCCCGCCCGCCCCAGGCGGTCGGCCAGCACCACGACGACTCCGGGCACCAGAAGCGCCGGAAGCAGCAGCCGGCGCATCAATCCTGTATTCCAGCGGGTGAGGTCGGGCCCATGGGTTGAGGCGCGCGAGCGGTACCGTTCACCAAGCATCCCAAATCGAGGAGCAGACATGGCTGACGACGAATCCCCGCAGCGGCCCGACCCGCACGAGGCCCTCAACGAGCCCGCCAGCGACCCTGATCCGACGGAGTGGCCGGACCCCTACGACAAGCGGCCCGACCCGCGCGACCCGGAGGAAGAAGACGAGGAGATGGATTTCGGCGACGTGCACACGCCGACCGGATCCACCAGCACCAGCGAGCCGAACCACGAGGTCGACATCGAGGTCGACCCGCGGCGCGCGAACCCGCACGAGCGGGACTGAGCTCGACAGCGCCCGCAGCGTAGGCTGGCCGTCAGATGCTGGGACTTCCTGACGGCGTGAAGACCTGCCTGTTCGATCTCGACGGCGTGCTCACCAAGACGGCGGCGGTACACGCGGCCGCCTGGAAGGCGATGTTCGACTCCTATCTGCTCGACCGCGCATCGAGCTCGGGCGAGCAGTTCGTCCCGTTCGACGCGAAGGCGGACTACGACGAATACGTCGACGGCAAGCCCCGCTACGAGGGCGTCCAGTCGTTCCTCCAGTCGCGAGGGATCGACTTGCCGCGAGGAGATCCGGGCGACTCCCCGGACGCCGAAACAATCGATGGCCTCGGCAACCGGAAGAACGAGCTCGTGCTGCGGCTCATCCACGAGCGCGGGGTCGAGGCCTATGAGGGCTCGGTGCGTTACGTGCGCGCCGCCCAGGCCGCGGGCCTGCGCCGGGCGGTGGTCTCGTCGAGCACGAACTGCCGGGAGGTGCTCCAGGCGGCTGGCATCGAGGATCTGTTCGAGGCCCGGATCGACGGCGAGGTGGCCGAGCGCCGGCATCTGAGGGGCAAGCCGGCACCGGACACGTTCCTGGCCGGCGCGGAGGCACTCGGCACCGATCCGCGGCAGGCCGCCGTGTTCGAGGACGCGCTCGCAGGGGTGGCCGCCGGCAAAGCCGGGAGCTTTGGCTTCGTGGTCGGGGTCGATCGGGTGGGCCAGGCGGACGCTCTGCGCGAACATGGGGCCGACATCGTGGTCGAGGATCTCTCCGAGCTGCTCGAGGCGAGATGATCGACCACCCCGCGTTCGAGATCGAGCCATGGATCCTGCGCGAGACTGGGCTCGACCTCGAGCGCCTCGCCCAGACCGAATCCGTGTTCGCGCTCTCGAACGGTCACATCGGCCTGCGGGGCAACCTCGACGAGGGCGAGCCGTACGGGCTGCCGGGCACCTATCTCAACGGGTTCTACGAGGTGCAGGACCTGCCCTACCCGGAGGGCGGCTACGGCTATCCGGAGGCCAACCAGACCTTGGTGAACGTGACCAATGGAAAGGTCATCCGCCTGCTGGTGGACGACGAGCCGTTCGACGTGCGCTACGGGCGGCTGCGCAGCCACCAGCGGGTGCTCGATCTGCGCGGCGGCGTGCTCCGGCGCACGGCCGAATGGATCTCCCCCGCCGGCAAGGGTGTGCGTGTCAGCTCCACCCGGGTCGTCTCGTTCGCGCAGCGCGGGGTGGCCGCGATCCTGTACGAGGTCGAGCCCATCGACGACCCCGTGCGCGTGGTGGTGCAGTCCGAGCTGGTTACCAACGAGCCGCTCCCGACACAGACCGACGATCCGCGGGTGGCGGGCGCGACAGGCGCGGGGCTGAAAGCCGAATGGGCGGTGAACCGCGACCTCGCCGCTCTGCTGGTCCACTCCACTATCGCGAGTGGGCTGCTGGTGGCGGCGTGCATGGACCACATAGTCGACGGTCCGCCGGGAACCGCGACGAGCTCCGAGAGCCTCACCGACGATGCGCGGGTCACAATTGCCGCCGATCTCGGCACCGGCCAGCGGCTGCAGGTGGTCAAGCTGCTCGCCTACGGGTGGTCCAGGCACCGCTCGCTCCCGGCGCTCAGGGACCAAGTCCGGGCCGCCGTGGCCGAGGCGGGCCACACCGGCTGGGACGGGCTGGTGGACGGCCAGCGTTCCTATCTCGACGACTTCTGGGCGGGCGCGGACGTGGAGATCGAGGGCGATACCGAGCTGCAGCTTGCCGTGCGCGTTTCCATGTTCCACTGCCTGCAGGCCGCCGCGCGAGCGGAGCAGCGCGCGATCCCGGCCAAGGGACTGACGGGGACCGGCTACAACGGCCACACCTTCTGGGACTCCGAGACGTTCGTGCTGCCGGTGCTGTCGTACACGATCCCGCACGCTGCCCGTGATGCGCTGCGCTGGCGCCACTCCACGCTTGATGCCGCGCGGGAGCGCGCGGTCGTGCTGGGCCTCGAGGGCGCGACGTTCCCGTGGCGGACGATCCGCGGGGAGGAGTGCTCCGGCTACTGGCCCGCCGGGACGGCCGCGTTCCACATCAACGCGGACATCGCCGACGCGGTCATCCGCTATCAGGGCGCGACCGATGACATGGACTTCGAGCGCGAGACGGGTGTCGAGCTGCTGGTGGACACCGCGCGGCTGTGGCGCTCGCTTGGACACCACGACGGCGCCGGCCGCTTCCGCATCGACGGAGTGACCGGCCCGGACGAGTACAGCGCGATCGCCGACAACAACATCTACACGAACCTGATGGCCGAGCGAAATCTGCGCGCCGCGGCAGACGCCGCCACGCGTCACCCCGACCTGGCCGCGCAGCTCGGTGTGGACCCGGAGGAGACGGCCGCTTGGCGCGACGCGGCCGACGCGGTCATGGTGCCGTACGACGAGGAGCTCGGGGTGCACGCGCAAGCGGAAGGGTTTACGCAGCACCAGCGCTTCGACTTCGAGAGCGCGTGGCCCGACCGCTATCCGCTGCTGCTGCACGTTCCGTATTTCGACCTGTACCGCAAGCAGGTGATCAAGCAAGCGGATCTCGTCCTCGCGCTGCACCTGCGCGGCGACGCCTTCAGCGACGAGGAGAAGGCGCGCGACTTCGACTACTACGAGGCACTGACGGTGCGCGACTCGTCGCTGTCCGCTTGCACCCAGGCGGTGATTGCCGCGGAGGTGGGATACCTGGAGCTGGCCTACGACTACTTCGGCGAGGCCGCGCTGATCGACCTCGACGACCTCGAGCACAACACGCGCGACGGGCTCCATATCGCCTCGCTGGCCGGAGCTTGGATCGCCGCCGTCGCCGGTTTCGGCGGCATGCGCGACCACGACGGCACACTCAGTTTCACTCCCCGTCTGCCGCTCGCGCTGACCCGCGTGTGCTTTCGACTTGGCTTCCGCGGGCGGCGGCTCCGAGTGGACGTCCGGTCACGGGAGGCCACCTACTCGCTTGACGACGGGCCGCCTCTGGACCTCACGCATCACGGGGAACAGCTGACGGCCGAATCCGGGAAGCCGGTGACTCGCCCGATCCCACCACCCGCGCGGCGCGAGCCCCCGGTGCAGCCTCCCGGACGCGCGCCCGCGCGCCGCCGACGGAAGCCCTAGCCGGGCGACTCGAGAACGGCGTCGAGCCGTCCCGGCAGATCCTCACGAGCGCCGACCGCGCGCAGAGCGTCGGCTCGCGCCGCCGTGACCGCTTCGCGGAAACCTCGCTCCTCCAGCGCGGGTACACGACCAAACACGCTGAGCTCGAGCGTCGCCAGCTGCCGATGGCCGGCCGGGCCCGCGAATTCGCACGCGGCCTCCACGACGATCTGATCCGCCGGCTTGTCGGCGTCCATCAGGTCCTCCGATAGGGCCACGGCGAGAAACATCCCGTACGCGATCGCGAGCAATTCGCCGGGGGTGGCCTCGTGAGGGATCGGCTCGCGGTCCGCCAGCGACACCGGCAGATGGCCGAAAGCGTCGCTGTCCACGCTCACCCGCGCGACCCCCGCCGGCGGATGGGTAAGCCACGAAACCCGGCCACGACTCACGACCGATGGACTGGCACCCACTCGACGGAGTCTACGCCCGGCCGTTGGCGGGAAGGCGGACGGTCATCGCACGTCTCGCCGGATCGGCTGGGGCTGCGCCGCAGCACGAGCACCAGGTCCGTCATTGCGAGCAGGGCAACGATTGCGACGAAGATCAGGCTCGCGGCTCGCAGGCCGACAAGCTCAGCGACCAGCCCGACGCCCAGAACCGGCGCCGAGATCCCCGCGTAGGCGACGACGAAGAAGCTCGATGCAACCTCCGCCCGGCGCTCCGGCGGCGTGGCCTCGTTGATCGCCGCGAGCCCCGCGCGAAAGTTCAGTCCGTGCCCGACGCCGGCCACGACGGCGCCCGCCACAAGTGCGGCGAGCGACGAAAGGGCGAGCGCGACCCCGACGAGCCCCACGCCCACCATCAGCGCGATGCAGCCGACGGCAAACGCCACGTCGCCCGACACTCCCCGGAGCGCCGTCTGACCCGCTAGTGAAGAGGCGAAGACCGTGAAGACAACGAGGCCGACAGTCGCGTGGTTCTCGACGCCGAGGATCTGCCCGAGGAAGGCCGGCGCGACGGCGGCAAACAGCCCGAGCACCGCGAATCCCGCGAAGGCACCCAGCGCGGCGCGCAGGAACGTAGGTCGCACCTCCGCAGCAAGCCGGGGCCGCCGCGGACGCCAGCGCACGGGGTCTTCGATCCGCACGGTTTCGGGGATCGCCCACACGAGCGCCACGGCGGGCGCGAGCAAAGCGAGGTCGACCCAGAAGCTGAGCCTCATGGGCGCTCCCGCGAACTCGGCGAGCAGGCCCGCCAGCAGCGGACCACACGCCAGGCCGCCGATGTTGGCCATCGTGGCGACGAGCGTGGCCCGGCTACGCGCCTGCGGCGCCGCGAAGTCCAGAAGCGTCGCGGTCGCGGTGCCGGTGAAGATGCCTGCGGAGAGCCCCGAGAGGACCCGACCGGCGAGCAGTAGCCCAACCCCGTTCGCCAGCAGGAATGCCACGGCGCTCAGAGCCGAGAGCGCCAGCCCCGGCAGGAGAGCGCGCCGCCGACCGATCTGATCCGAGATACGCCCGAAGAGCAGCAGGGCGGCGATGACGCCGGCCGCGTAGGTGGCGAATATCACCGTGACCATCAGCTCCGAGAAGCCGAACTCGTGCTGGTAGATCACATACAGCGGGGTCGGCAACGTGGTGCCGAGCATCGCCACGGCGAGGGCATACGCCACCGCGACGAACCCGAAGCGCCGGCCGAGCCCGAGCGAGCGGCGTCGAGAGCCGCCGGGCACGGCTAGTTGGCCGCGATCAACTGGTCGGCTACCTGGCGCACGGTGTTGCTGGGGATAGCGAATCCGATGCCCGGGGCGGTCGAGCCGCCGAGTTCTGGATCGATTGCGGCCAGCGTCGGCACACCGATCACCTGGTCCGACAGGTTCACGAGCGCGCCGCCCGAGTTGCCCGGGTTGATGGCGGCACTCGTCTGGATCGCAGAGTGGAGCGTCACGCCGTTGCCCTCGCTGACGTTCCTGCCCGTCGAGGACACGATCCCCTGGGACACGCTCGAAGCGAGCCCCAACGGGTTGCCGATCGCCACCGCCAGGTCGCCGACCTCGAGGTTCGACGAGTCTCCGAACGTCGCGGGCTGAGGAGTCGCTCCGTCGAGCCGCACGATCGCCAGGTCTTTGCCAACCGACTTACCCACAACGGTGGCGGGGTGTGTGCTCCCGTCGGAGAGCCTGACCTTGACCTTCCTGGCGTCGCCTACGACGTGGGCATTCGTGACCACGTCCCCGCGGGAGTCGTAGACGATGCCGGAGCCGAGGCCGGTCGAGGTGCGGATCTCCACGACCTTCGGCGACACGGTCCGAACGATCTTCGTGAACCTGGCTTGCAGCCCGCCTGCGACGTCGGAGTCGGCGGAGGCGCCGCTGAAGACACCGGCGACCGCGAGGACCACCAGAACGACCGCCGCTGAGCAAACGGCGGCTCCGGCGACCTTCGTGCGCGTTCGTACCGGGGTCCGGCTGGTCAGTGGGCGTGCCATCCGTCTGAACGTAATGCCCCCGCGCGAGGGGATCGAGCGGAGTCACAGATCACCGGCGAGGCATGGCTTATCGGATCAGCCGTAGCTCAGTTGCTCATCCCAGTCGGGCGGGCGCCCCTCTGGCGTCAGGTCGAACAGGTTCCAGAGCGGCTCGAGTGTGCCGACGTGGCGTGGATCCTGCCCGGGGTCCCAGGGCGCGTAGAAGAGCTCCGAGCTCCAGAAGTGGCGGATCGTTTCGCCGTCGCGGTGGAACACGGTGAGCATCGGCCTTTGTGCTCCCTCAGCGGTCTCGGCGTGGTAGTCCCGGTTGTAGGTGTTGGCAGCCGAGGACAACAGCCTCAGCCGCCGCCAGCCACGCTCCTTGGCGAAGCCGACCAGACGGGGCAGCGGCGCCTTCGCGACCACCGCGAGGTTGAGGTGCTGGCTCGCGTGCTCCGCCGCGCCGTCGAGTTGGTCGAGGAGAGCAACGCACGATGGGCAGGGACCCTCCCCGAGTGGCAAGCGCGCTGTCTGTCCGCTCGCCGGGCCTGGGCGCGGGTCACCGGGGTCGCGCGGATACATGAAGCTGTAGATCGCCAGCGAGTTCTTGCCCGGCGCGAACAGCTCCGAAAGTCTCACCTCGGTCGGCGTGCCGTCGCTTTCCGCTCCCTGGAAGACGTAGTCATCGGGCGGGACTCCGCCGGGCGGGAGCTCGCGCCTGGCCGCGGCCACCGCCTCCGTCGCCCGGCGCAGTTCGATCTCTCGGTCCAGCAGCCGATCGCGGGCGGTCCGGTACTCCGCTGACTCGCTTGGAAACGCGATACCCATGGGCTCTCCTCTCGGGGTCGTTCCGTGATGCTCCTGATGACCGCCGTCTCGCGGCGAACTCATCGCCATGTGACGGCTGGGCAGTTCACCCCCGGGGCGGCAACGCGCCGCCGGCCGGCGAGCGGGCAGCCGCGAACGCTCGAACGGCGGGATGTCGCCTCTAGGTGGCTACGCCCTCGGCCGCGTCGCTCTCGGGCCGAGTGTCTTCCAGCGGGGACCCGATCTCATCGCATGCGACCCGCTGTGCCACGCGGGCGAGTAGGCGCTGCAGCTCGTGGAGCTCGTCGGGAGCCAGCCCGGAGAAGAACTCGACCTCGAAGTTGGCCATCACTCGGTCGGCATCGGCGAGCCGCTCGTGGCCGCGGGGCGAGATCTCGACGATGTGGCGACGGCGATCACAGGGGTCTCGGCGCCGTTCGGCGAGGCCGTCGCTCTCGAGCTCGTTGAGCAGGGCGACGAGCTTGCTCGGGTCGAGATCGAGCGTGTCGGCGAGCTCCTGCTGACTGATCGGCCCGAGCTCGCGGAGGCGCATCAGGGCGAATGCCTCGGGCCCCTTCAGTCCGGTCGGCTCGAGGGCGTCGGCGTAGCGCCGCTTTGCGACTCGCCCGAGGTGGGCGAGCAGGAAACAGGGATGCGCCCGCAAGGCTTTTTCCGTGACCGGATCAACCGCCATGTGGCAACTCTACCCTTTCGGACAACAATTGACAAATGACAATGAATTCCCTAAGGTAGCGATTTGCATGAGGCAACGATCCCGCCTAGAGCAGCTCCGAGCCCCCGAGGTGGATGCTTCGCTGCGCTCCTTCTACAGAGAGGACCGGCGGCGCGCACGCTCCAGCGAACGCGATATCGGCCTCCACTGGCGCGCGCGAGACGGGGAGTCCTACCGGGTGGCCTGGGTCGCCGACACCGGCGAGCTGTACGCGGTCCGCCACGGTGACAGCGGCGCCGACGATCGACTTTTTGTCCTCGCGCGAGTGGACGCGGAGACGCTCGAGCGCGACCTCGCCGGCTGGCAGGACGTGTGCGACAGCGACGCGCCCGGCAGCTACGAGTGGCTGCGCGAACGAGCAGCCACGGCCGCGCGGCCGCTGCCGGCAGGAGCGTGACCCGTGGCGCCGCCGACCAATCTTGTTGTCCAGTCCTCAAGGAGGACCCCATGAGCGCACTCGCCGTGATGATCAGACCCACCGGAGACGGTTGGGGCGTTTACCTGACGAACGGCCGCGAGCTCGCCCGCTACCGAGGGATCGGCTCGAAGTGGCGGGCGGCTCAATTTCTGCGCCGCCTGCAGCTGGCGCCCGAGGCCGCGTGATGAGCTGGCACCGGCGGCGATATCGCCGGGCGGGACGAGGGCGCGGGATGGTCAGCTTTGCGCTGGCCATCTCGTGATGCGCCTCGCCATCCGTCCTTGATCCGAAACCGATCCCTGCGAGGGACCGACGTACCACCGAGAGGAGCGACCATGTTTCAGGACATTCTGGTGAGCGTTGACGGATCCGCTGACGCCGACGCCGCATTGACACAGGCGATCGATCTAGCGCGAGCTTGGGACGGTCGCCTCACGATTCTGACCGGGGTCGCCCAGCTGACGCCGTGGGCGAGCTACGGCCCCGGCGCAGCCGCTGCCGCGAGCCTGCCTCCCGAGCTCGAGACGGAAGCCGAGGAGATCGTCGCCCAGGCCTCCGAGCGCGTGCCCGACAACGTCCCCGTGAGGACTGTCGTCACCCGTGAGCCGATCCGGCCGGCGCTGGCGGAGGAGATCCGCGACGGGAATCACGATCTCATCGTGATGGGCTCGCGTGGCCGCGGAGCGGTCCGCTCCGCGCTGCTCGGCAGCGTCAGCCACTACATCGTGAATCACAGCCCGATTCCGGTGCTGATCGTCCACGCCGAACCCGAGTCACTGCAGCAGGCGCTGGCACATGAAGCCGCGGCTGGGGTTTCTCGCTAGGTCCCAACACCGCCTTGCCGCCCGAGCACCGTCAGTCACCACGGCAGGCTGCCGCCGGCGCCGAAGCAGCCGCCGGTGTCGGTCCGTCGGGGGTCGTCAGTGCGACCGGACGATCGTCTCGGCCCCATGTTGAGTGCGGCTACGACCCAGCTAGTCGGCGCCCACCACTTTGAAGTCCTGGTTGACAAAGATGTGATGGGGCCAGTTGACGCCTATGTAGTGGACCTCGTGCTCGCCGTTGCTGAGCTGCACGACACGGTCGACAATCCCGCCGGAGTAGACCGCCAACGCAGCTCTGGTGGCCTGGTTGGCTGCGGCTCCGCTCACGATCGTGCCGGACCCCTCCGTGTAGCTTGCCGGGACCTGACCAGCCTGTTTTGAGGCGCTTTGCGTACCGCGCGCAAACGGGATCGCCTTCCCCGCCCATGAGGGTGCCGGCCCGCTGCTCGGCGGTTGGACGATGACCTGTGAGGCGGTGACCGTCGTACCGTCCGTAGTTCCCAGCACGAGGACAGCGTCGCCCGTGGACACGGCGTTCGCCGACGACGACTGGGTCCCCTTCTGATACGCCGTCGAGGATGTCACCTTGACCGTCGCCTTCTGACCCGCCGCCGTCTCCAGCGTAAAGCCCGACCCGGAAACGCTGGTGACATTCCCAGATGTGCCACCCGCGGCGGGGCCGGAGCGAGCGTTTGATCCCCCTCCACCGGATCCGAAACGTCCGGCGGAGGCGCTGGACGCAGCCGTCGCTGCATGGGCGGTTGTCGCGCCACCGCTGCTGGAGGTCGCGCTGACGATCCCGAAAGCACCCCCTGCAACGGCAAGCGCGGCTCCGCCGGCCGCGATCCATTTCGTGACTCTGTTAGGAAAGAACATGATCCAACTCCTTTGTCGAGCCTCTCCAGGTCGAGAATTGGAATCGCCGCTGGGAGCACCCTGGGAGCATCCTGAGAAGCTTCCGAGACGAGCTCTTCCCGGCAAGTGGGCCGGCCCGCGGGGGCCGGCCCACATGGAGTCCGATCAGGGCCGCGGATGAGTCATCCGCACACGACGCCTCTGCATTGCGGCGACACGCCGTTGCCGAACGCGTGGTTGCCTCCACCGTCCACCGTCCCGGTCACGGCCTCGATTCCCCGCTTCCGGTTGTAGCTCGCGGTGTTGGACGAGAGCCGGTTGCCCGGCGTGGTGACGCTGAAGCCGTTGGCGCCTCCGCGCGTCGCCACGTTTCGGTCGAAGCGATTGGCGCTGGACAGGTCGCCCACGAAGAAGCCGTCGGAGCCAGTGCGGGCCACGTCGTTGCGCTGGATCATGTTCCCGCTGGAGCCCTGCTCGAGGAAGAACTCGTCGAGGAAGACGCCGTTGCCCGGCAGGTCGTGGATGCTGTTGTCGGAGACGGTGTTGCCGTTCGAGTCGAGCAGGCCGATCCCGTCGCCGCCGCCGCTCACCTCGTTGCCGGCCACACTGCTCGCGGTCGTCCCGGCCTCGAGGTCGATGCCGAGGTTGTTGCCCACCAGGCGGTTGCCGACCACCGAGTCGCGCGTGGTACCGAGCAGGACGATGCCGCCCGTGTCGGGGAGCGGTTGATCCGCCGAGGTGTTGTGCGCGACGAGCACAGACGGCGAGTTGACCACGGAGATGCCGCTGTTCACGTTGCCGGCGGTGCGGCTGGCGAGCACCTGCGAGCCGTCGGACTGGAAGATGACGATTCCATTCCAGGCGTTACGGCTCGCGTCGTTGTGGCTGATTCGGACGCGCCGGGAGCCCAGCACATCGATCCCATCCGACTGGTACGCCGTCACGTTGTTCGAGATCGAGTTCCCGTCGAGCACGACATCGTTGGAGCCGTCCACGAGGATCCCCGCTGACACATCCTCGCCCTCGGCGCCGCCGGCGCCGATCTGGCGAATCGTCACGCCCTGCACGGCGCTGCGAGGAGCATCCCGCAGACCGATGCCGTTCAGGCGGAAGCCACGGATGGTGCCGTTCTGGATCCTCACCGCCGAGTGGCCGTCCACAGCGACGCCTTCGCCGCCGGGCGCGTTCGTGCCATCTACCAGGTGGCCGCCCAGGTCCAGCGTCACGCCATCGGCCACGACCGTGAGCGCCGTGCCGGGGCAGTTGACGAGGTCGTTCGTCACGCGCGTGTTGTGGCTGATCTGCTGGCCGCAGTGCACGGTGGTGGCCGGCGGCGTCGCCGCCGCGGCGGGGGCGGCCACCGACGCCAGGGCTGCGGCTGCGATCAGAAGAGAAGTGCTTCGGACTCTCGGCATGGCTCCTCCTTCGGGGTGAGAGCCGATCGTCCGGAGCCTCGCTACCGGCCGGCTACCGCTTCGCTACCGCGCTACCCCGGCTGGGTTAGGCTGACCCTGCATGGCGAGCAAGCCGCGGATCGGATCGGTCGTCGCCGGCTACAGACTGACCTCGTTGTTGGGGGTGGGTGCCACCGGCGCGGTCTTTCTCGCGGAGCGGGACGGCGAGCAGGTCGCCCTGAAGCTGGTCGATCCGGAGCTCGCGCTCGACGAGCGCTTCAGGCGCCGGGTGCTGCGTGAGTCGCAGATAGCCGCGAACCTCGATCACCCGAACGTGGTGCAGATCGCGGACTTCGGCGAGAGCGAGTCGCAGCTCTACCTCGCGATGCGCTACGTGGATGGCTCGGATCTCCGCGAGCTGCTGGCCGCCGAGGGACCGCTCGACCCCGCGCGGGCGCTCGACCTGCTCGAGGAGGTGGCGGGTGCCCTCGACGCGGCGCACGAACGCGGCCTCGTGCACCGCGATGTGAAGCCGGCGAACATCCTCGTCGCCGGCGACGGCCACGCCTACCTGAGTGACTTCGGGCTCGCCAAGCACGCCTCGTCGGTGAGCAGCCTCACCGCGGAGCGCGGTTTCGTGGGCACGATCGCTTACGTCTCGCCCGAGCAGATCAGGGGCGATCAGCTCGACGGCCGGGCGGACGTGTACTCGCTCGGCTGCGTGCTCTACGAATGCCTGGCGAGCTCGCCGCCATTCGACCGCGAGAGCGAGCTCGCGGTCGTCTACGCCCATCTGAACGAGCGCACGCCTCGGGTCAGCGAGGCGAGACCGGAGCTGCCGGAGGGATTCGACGACGTAATCCGCAAGGCCACGGCCAAGGACCCGAGCGAACGCTTCCACACCTGCGCGGAGCTCGTGGCGGCTGGGCGCCGGGCGCTCGCCGGCGAGCGGATGCGCAGGAGGAGGGTTGGGCTCGCCACGGCGCTGTTCGTGCTTGTCGCCGGCGCGATTGCCGCCGTTCTGCTGCTCACCGGCGGCGGTGGGGGCTCGCAGCCGGCCGGCCCGCGGCTGGCCGCCGGTGTTCAGGGAGTCTCCCTGCTGAACCCGCAAACCCAGCGCGTGGCAGGCGTGGTCAAGCTGGCCGAGCGCCCGTTGGCGATCGCCTTCGGAGGGCGTTTTGCCTGGGCCCTGCTCGCCCACGACCAGCAGCTGGCTCGGATCGATATCGGCTCCCGGCGAAACGTCGGCGCCCTCAAGCTGCCGTTCGCGCCTGGCGGGGTGGCGCTCGCCGGCGATTCGGTGTTCGTCACCGAGCAGGGAGGTCCCGGGCTGGTGCGCGTCGACGAAGCAACGCGCAAGGTCACCGGTAAATGGACCGTCGAAACGCGCGGACCCCAGATGTCCGACCCCACGGGCATCGCTGCGGGCGCGGGATCGGTCTGGCTTGCGCGCGGCCCCGAGGTGGTGCGGGTCGACGCACGCAGCGGCCGGGTGCAGCACCGCTTCGCGCTTCCCGTGAGCGCCACGCTGCTCACGTTCGCGGACGGGCAGCTCTGGGCGGCCAGCAGCGAGAACGGCCTCGTGGAGAAGATCGATCCCTCGCTGAACCGGATCGCCGCGCGTGCGACGCTGCACGGCTGGATCAGCGCTCTGTCGGTTGTGGACGGCTCGGTGTGGGCGGCCGTGACCCCGGACGACGTTGTCTACCGGCTCAACGAGGACGACGCGAGCGTGGAGCAGACCGTGCCCGCCGGCGCGGGACCGGAGAGCCTGTCGGGGGCTCCCGGCGCGCTCTGGACCGCCGCGTCGCGCGGGCGCTCGCTGACCCGCATCGATACGCGCTCGAATGACCGCAGCGCGATCGCGTTGACCGGCGAGCCCCACCTCGCCCTGTTCCACCGCGGTCTCCTGTGGACAGTGGCCGATCCGGCGCCGCCGGCGATCGGCAGCGTCAAGGGCCCGGTCGTGCGCGTCTCGTCGCACGACGATCTGGAGCTGGATCCGGCATTCGGCCCCTATCCGACGGCGAGCCAGCTCCTCTACTCCACCTGCCTCAAGCTCATGAACTATCCGGATGCCCGCGGGCCCGCCGGCGGCGTTGTTACGCCCGAGGCCGCGGCCGGGCTGCCGACGATCTCGCCCGACGGGCGGACCTACAGCTTCACGATCAGGCCAGGGCTTCGCTTCTCGCCGCCCTCGAACGAGCCGGTGAACGCCGAGACCTTCCGACACACGATCGAGCGCACGCTGTCGGGGAAGGCCGGCCCGGATCCCACCGGTCTACACCTGGCCGGCGACATCGTCGGCGCCCGGGCGTTCACCGCCGGTCGGGCGAAGCACGTCAGCGGTCTCCGCGCCCAGGGCGACCGCCTCACGATCACGCTCGTGAGACCGGCCGGCGACCTGCTCTCGCGGCTGGCGATGCCGATCTTCTGCGCGGTGCCGGCGACCACCCCCGCTCCGGGCACCGTCCAGGGTCCGATCCCGTCGGCGGGTCCGTACTACGTCCACTCCCAGACCGCCAGCGAGACGGTGCTCGACCGCAATCCGAACTACCGGGGCTCGCGACCGCGGCGCCCGGCGCGCATCGTCTACCTCACGGGACTCCAGACCGCGCGGGCAGTCGCCCTCGCGGGCGCCGGCCAGGTCGATCTCGTGACGTGGGATTACGACACGCAGGGCCCGCTGGCCCCGGGCGGCGCGCTCGACCGACGGTTCGGCGACGACCCGGTCGCGGCTCGGCGCGACGGCTCGCCGCGTTACCGGCAGGTGGCGGCGCCGGGGGTCGACATGGTCGCGTTCAACACGCGGCGACCCTTGTTCCGCGATGCCCGCGTGCGGCGGGCGGTGAGCTACGCGCTCGACCGTAGGAAGCTCGCGGCGATCTTCGACGAGGCGCCGACCGACCGCTACGTCCCGCCGGCCGTACCCGGCACCGAGCGAACGCCCGTCTATCCACTCGCAGGCCCCGACCTGGCCGCGGCTCGGAGGCTCATGCCAGCCGGCGGCCCGCGGCGAGCCAGCGTCTACTTCTGCGGGGACCCGGCGAACCTCCGCATCGCCGAGACGATCCGCTCGAACCTCAAGCCGCTGGGCATCGATGTGTCCATCGTGCAGTCGTTTGGCTGCCTGCGCGGCTACGACCCGAAGGCAGGGCGGTCCGACATGCTGCTCATCACGCGGGCAACGGCCGAGCTCGATCCACAACCCTTCCTCGAGTCCACGATTGGCCGCACGTTCCCCTTCGGCCCGGTGCTCGGACCGGTGACCTACCGCGACCCGAAGGTCGCGGCGCGGCTGGACGCCATCCGGCGGCTGTCCGGCCCGGAGCGGCTCGCGGCCTACCGCCAGCTCGAGGACGACCTGCTGCGCGGTCCGGCGCCGTACGCGGCGTACGGCGCTTTCGTGGGTGCGGAGTACATGTCCAACCGGGTCGGCTGCCGTCTCGTTCAGGGCGCCTACCACGTGATCGACCTGGGGGCGCTCTGCCTGCGCCGCGGCTAGCCCCGGGCGATCGTCCAGGTGAAGCGCGTTGCGCTCTCGCGCGGGGCAATACCGCTGGGACTAAGACCGCGGTGCACGACCAACACCGGGCAGGCGAGCTCGTTGGCGAGCGCCCGGCGCACTTCGCCGAGACCGTCACGGCGCCAGTGCTCGGAGAGCCCGACCACCACGGCGGACGCGCCCGCCGCCGCCTGAAGCAGACCGTTCGGGCCCGGATCCACCAGAGCCGGCTCCGCGGCCACGCCTACGAGCCGCTGAACCGCCAGCGAGGCGTCGGCTAGAAGCCGGCTCGCGTCGCGTCCCTCGCTGCGAGGGTCGGTGCGCGCCCCGGCCAGACGGAGACGCTCGTCGCTCGCCGCCGCGAGCCACGCACCCAGCTCGACCGCCGCCCAGTCGTGCTCGCCGCCCACGAACGGCACGAACACGCCGCCACCCGCCGGCGGCACGGCAGCCGGAGCGAACAGCAGCGCCACATCCGCCGGGCTCCTCTCCAGCACGTCGACCACCTCGGCCGTCAGCGTCTCGGCCCGCGCCAGCTCCGGGTCCGCGGCCAGGAGCACCAGGCTCGCGTTGTTCGAGCCGGCGAGGTGCAGCACGTCAGCGGGCCCGCGCGAGGAGACGAACGCGGCTGTGCGAGCGTCTACGGCCGCGAGCGCGCTGGTCGCCTCGGCGAGCTGCGCCTCGGTCTCCAACAGCAGCGCGACGACGAGCTCGCGCGGCGGCCGCGCAGCAAGGTGCTCGGCGACCGCGAGCTGCGGGGCGAGGCCCGACGGGTCCCGGGCGGCGAGCAGAACGGAGCCAGCCACCTCGCCGGGCGACCGAGCCGGCGCTGCTGTCAGCTCGGGATCCTGGCGCAGGATCGCCTGCTCGAGCTGCTGCAGTCGCGGACCTGGCTCGACGCCGAAGGTCTCGACCAGCTCCGCGCGCGTCGTTCGGTAGAGGTCGAGCGCCTCGACTTGACGACCCGCGCGGTAGAGCGCGACCATCAGCAGCTCCCGCAGGTGCTCGCGCAGCGGGTGCTCAGGAACCAGCGCACGCAGCGATGCGATCGCTTGCGCGTACCGGCCCAGCGCCAGCTCCGCCTCGATCTGCGTCTCGACGGCCGCCAGCCGCAGCTCATCGAGCCGGGCAATGGCGCCCTGGGTGAACGACTCGTACGCGAGATCGGCGAGTGGCGGGCCGCGCCAGATCGCGAGCGCCTGTCCAACCGAGTCCGCGGCCTCGCGGGCGTCACCGGCTTCCATCGCGGCGGCGGCGCGAGTGATGAGCATCTCGAAGCCGTGCAGGTCCAGGGCACCCGGCGCGAGACGAATCAGGTAACCCGGCGGCCTCGTCTCGATCAGCCGCGCATCGTCGCCGAGCGCGCGCCGCAGCTCCGAGACCTGCCGGTGGACCTGTGTCACCGCGGTCACCGGCGTGTCGCCCGAGTAGAGGTCCTCGGCCAGCCGCTCGATCGACACCACCTGATTGGCGTGCAGGAGCAAGAGCGCGAGCACCGCCCGCTGCTTCCGCCCGCCGAGCTCGAGCTCGTCGCCATCCCGGCGCACCTCGAGCGGTCCGAGGATGCAGAACTCGGTCACGAGCCGCTGACGGTAGCCGTTCGGAAGGTCGCCGGTAGCGGCGCCTCGGAGGATGCGCGCTATCCCGGTTCCACCCACCAGAGGAGAGCAGCCATGAAGATCAACTCCCGTCACCTGGCCCTTATCGCGGTCCTCGCCAGCTCGATCGCCCCGGCGACCGCTCTCGCCGGCACGGACGCCGGCGCGACTCCGAGCCACCACGTTGCCACCGTCTGCGGCAAGGACTACAGCCGCAACTCCGTCACCGGCGACTACTGCGCGCCGGCGAAGCCCAGCCCGTACATCGCGCCGGTCTCCGCGCCGAGCACGCCGGCGCCCGCCGCGGTGCCCGCGACGACGAGCAACGACAGCGGCTTCTCCTGGAGCAACGCCGGCGCAGGCGCCGGCGCCATCGCGCTGATCGCCCTCGCCCTCGGCGGGGCCTTCCTCCTCCGCCGCCGCTCGACCGCGTCGGTCAACTGACGCCCCCACAGACGCAGCGCGCAAACCCGAGGCCCGCTCGACGAGCGGGCCTCGGTCGTCGTACGGGCCTCGTGTCGCCGCCGCCGCAAGCGGTTTTGCCGATCGACCCATTCGGGAGCGCGCTTGCCAGCGGCTTTCCATCCGGGACGCTGCCCGCATGGCGACCTTCCGGAAACTGGCGCGTGGCGTCGCGTAGCCTGGTCAGCGCGAGCTTGCTCGCGATCGCGGCACTGCTGGTCGCCACCGGATATCTGCTGGGGACCCGCAGCTCACCCGGCATCGCGGGCGCGATCTCGGAGCCCGCCGGTAACGGCGCGGTGCCGGCCTCGGATATACCCAGCGAGTCCGCCGCGGCGCCGTCAGGCATGAACCAGGCGGCGTTCTGGGGACTGATCGTGAGGACGCGCGCCGACGCCGACAACGACACCGGGCGACAGAGCGGACTCCTTGAGGAGCGCCTCAGCAAGCTTCCGCCGCGGCAGATCGTCAGGTTCGAGCAGATCCGCAGGCAAATGGACGAGCGGCTCTACACCTGGGACGTCTGGGGTGCAGCCGTCGTCATCAACCACGGCTGCTCAGACGACTGCTTCCGCGACTTCCGCGCCTACCTGATCTCGCTGGGTCCGCGCGCATTCGCCGCGGCCCTGCGCAAGCCAGACTCGCTCGCCCCGGTGGTCCAAAACGCCGAGCAGGGCGACTGGGAGAACGCAGACGACGTCGCACCCGACGCCTACCAGAGCCGCACAGGCGACGACTTCCCCGCCGACTCCTCGGACCTCTCGGGCAACCCTCGCGGCCAATCCTGGCGCGACGAGTCGCGCGCGACGCTCGTGCAGCGCTACCCCGCGCTGGCAGCACGCTTCCGCTGAGCCGGCCATGAAAGACGAAACCCCCGCCGGAGCGGGGCTTCTCACGAACGCGCCCGACAGGATTCGAACCTGTGACCTTCGGTTCCGTAGACCGCGGCTGTCGCGCCGCATTTGGCTCAACCAAGCCAAATCTGCTCACTCAGTGCGCCAAGAATGCGCCAGAAAGTCGGGAGCAGCGCTGCCTCACGGCCGCGCCACTCGATGCCACCACGCTTGGGCTTCAGTGATCTCAGACTTCGGCGGGCGCGGCGGGTCGGAGGGCACTGCGCGAGTCGATCACGACGGTAGAGGGCGACCGCGGCTTCGCAGACTGGTCTCTGGGCGAGCCGCCCAGAACTTGCGCCGACACACGAACGAGGCCTCCTGGCGAGGGGAGTGGCCGCAACCCGCGCGCTGGATCAGAAAGGGAACCGACCACGGGTCCAGCGTTCGACGGTCAGTTCTCCCGAGCGGCGGGTTCGGCGTGTGCGCCTGGCTAGAGCAGGTGCTGTTTGAGTTGGTGGCGGGACTTCACTCCGAGCTTGCGAAACACCTTGCGCAGGTGGTAGTCGACGGTCCTGGGGCTGATGAACAGCTGGGAGCCGATTTCTCGGTTCGTGGCCCCGTCAGCCGCGAGATGGGCGATCTGTGCCTCCCGCGGGGTCAGGTCGTCGACCGTCTCGACGGTCCGTTTACGGGCGTGTTCGCCGGTCGCCTCGAGCTCGACGCGGGCGCGCTCGGCGAACGCCTCCATGCCGAACTGGGTGAACAGCTCGTGGGCGGTGCGTAGCTGCTCGCGGGCGTCGAGTCGGCGGCGCTCGCGGCGCAGCCATTCGCCGTACAGGAGGTGGCCGCGGGCGAGCTCCACGCGGACGCGGGTGCGGGCGAGCCGCTCGATCGCCTCGCGATAGCGCGCCTCGGCGGCTTCCCCGTCGCTCAGCAACGCCCGCGAGCGGGCCTCGACGCCGAGCGCCCAGTCGGTCCCGCTGGCCCCGGTTGCCTGCGAAAGCCGGCCGAGGGCGGCGACAGCAGGCTCCGGCTTTCCGCTCCGGACGGCCGCCTCGATGAGCTCGACCCATCCATAGTTGCGCCACCACGAGGGGTGAGTGTCCTCGCCGGCCTGTTGCGCCGCGGCGAACGCCTCCTCATAACGACCTAGACCGTTATGGAGCACTGCGGTTACCCAGTGAATGAATGTCAGCCCCTGTCCCTCGCCCCGACCCGCGAGCTCCTTCGTGGCGGCTTCGATCAGCTGGAAGCCCTCGGCCGGCCGGCCCTCGTAGGTCACCCGCGCCAGCGCGGCCCATGGCGTGAGGCGGCCACCCGTCGCTTCATTGACCGCCGCCACCTCCTCGACCAGCGACGCGGCCGTGGCGAACTCCCCCGCGAACACGTGCACCCCCGCGCGTGAGGTGAGCGCCAGGGGGAGCACGCTCAGCGCACCGGCATCACGTGCGATCTGCGCGAAGCGCGCAGAGATCGCGTCCCAGGCCTCGTCATCCCACAAGAATGCGGCCACGCGGGATGCGAGCGACAACCACCGGTGCCCCTGCTCTCGGCGGATGTCTTCGCCTCGGAAGGCGTTGACCGCCCTTCTCAACATCGGTGTTCCCGCGGCGTATCCCTCTGTGATCAGTAACGCCAGGCCGTCCAGCAGCAGATCAGACGCGTACGGAGGCTGAGACGACGGAGGCGCCGCCCTGGCGGCCTGGGCGGTCTCCAGTACGCTCTCGCCGCTCGCCAGAAGGCCGGGGAAGAACACGGTGCTGAGCGCGTCTAGATAGGTTTCACGGGCCAGTCTCTGATCGAGTGGCTCGAGGCGTTTGGCGGCCTTGAGCAACAGGGGTTGAGCATCACGACCGCGGCCCAGCGAGAAGGCGATCTGACCACGCAGCAGCTCCGTCTGTGCGCGCTGGAGCTCATTCAGCGGTCCCGACTCTGCGATGGCAACAAGTCGGAGTGCCGCGTCGAACGCCCCGGCCTCGTACTTGGCCTGCGCCGCGGCGAGCGCCCGCCTCGCGCGGCTCGAGGGCTCGGGCGTCAGCGCGGTCGCGCGCTCCAGGAATGCGGCCGCTGCCGCGAAGCCTCCGCGCGCCTTGGCGCGGCCCGCCGAACGCTCCAGCTCGAACGCGACGTCCTCGTCGAGGCCCGACGTCGCTTGGGCGAGATGCCAGGCGCGCCGATCGGGATCGACCTCGGGATCGGTCGCGTCCGCCAGCGCACGATGCGCGGCCTGCCTGTCCGCCAGCGAGGCCGCCCGATACACGGACGAGCGAACCAGCGGGTGACGAAAGGTCACGCTGGCCCCGACCGTGAGCAATCCGTCGGTCTCGGCCGCCGCCTGGACCCCGATCGCAAGTCGGTCGGCCGCCTGCCACACCAGCACCGGGTCGCCGACCGGATCCGCCGCTGCGACCAGCAACAGTCGCTGGGTCTCCGCCGGAAGCCCCGCGAGCCTGCGGCGGAAGCTGTCCTCGATCCGTCCCGACAGCCCCGGCGAGCCCGGCAGACCGAACCCGCCCGCCAGCTCCGCCGGCGTCAACCCCCGCGGCAACTCCAGCAGCGCCAGCGGGTTGCCGCGCGTCTCGGCGACCAGCCGCTCGCGCACCCGCTCGTCCAACGGCACACGCAACACCGAGCCCAACAGTGCGCGCGCGTCACCATCACGCAGACCCTCGAGAGCCAGTTTCGGCAATCCCTCGAGCTCATCGCCCGCCTCACGCGTCACCAACACCAGCGCGACCGATTCCGCCAACAGCCGCCGCGCCACGAACACGAGCGCCTGCGCCGAGGCCCGGTCAAGCCACTGCGCGTCATCGACCACACACAGAAGCGGCTGATCTTCGGCCACCTCCGCCAACAGGCTCAGCACCGCCAACCCGACCAGGAACCGATCCGGCGCGTTTCCCGCCCGCAGCCCGAAGGCCACGCCGAGCGCGTCCTGCTGAGGGGCAGGGAGCTGGCCGAGGCGATCCAGCATCGGCGCGCACAACTGCTGCAGGGCCGCGAACGCGAGCTCCATCTCCGACTCCACACCGGCAGCCCGCAGAACCCGGAACGCCGGCGCGGACGCGATCACGGACTCCAAGAGCGCGGTCTTGCCAACCCCCGGCTCGCCGCTCACTACCACCACCCGGCTCTCTCCACCCCGCACCGCCGCGAGCCGCCTATTCAGGGCCTCGCGCTCGCTGCGCCGGTCGTGGAACACCTCCGCCGGCCCCTCGGTGACCATCCAATGCCGACAATACCGCGCCCGCGGCCGGTGTCGACACGCCGCGGCCCACGAACTCGCCCGGTCCTGGACTACGCGTTGCGACTACGCGTTTGCTGATTCGAGCGCCGCTGCACGGTGCGACTGTCGATCTCCCCTAAGCGAGGAGAAGTGATGCGCGTTTGGATACGCATGAGGGCGGGCTCGCCGGTGCGCCCAGTCGCGGCGGCGGCAGCGATCTCCGTGCCAGCCGGAGGCTGCGACTAATGGCGAGCGCGCGCGTCGCGCTTCGCGTCAATGGAGCGGATCGTCCGGTGGATCTGGAGCCGCGCACCAGCCTGCTCGACGCGCTCCGCGAGCATCTCGAGCTCACCGGTTCGAAGAAGGGATGCGATCAGGGGACCTGTGGCGCTTGCACCGTCTGGGTCGACGGGCGGCGTGTCCTCGCATGCCTGACGCTTGCCGTGACATGTGAAGGCCATGACGTGACGACGATCGAAGGCGTCGGCGTCGAAGGCGAACCGCATCCGATGCAGCGCGCGTTCGTCGAGCACGACGCGTTCCAGTGCGGTTACTGCACACCTGGTCAGATCATGTCGGCAATCGCCCTGATCGAAGAGGGCAACGCCTCGACGGACGAAGAGATTGCCGAGTTCATGAGCGGCAACATCTGCCGCTGCGCGGCGTACCCGAACATTCGCGCGGCGATCCACGAGGTGCGCGATGCAGCCGCTTAGCTACGCCCGCGCGAGCGACGTTGAGTCGGCGATCGCACTCGTCGCCGGCGACTCAGGCAGCGCGTTCCTCGCCGGCGGGACGACGAAGGTCGATCTGCTCCGGCTGGCTGTCGAGCACACCGACCGCCTCGTCGACATCAACGACCTCCCCCTGACCGCGGTCGACGAGCTGGCGGACGGGACGATTCGGATCGGTGCTCTGGCCCGTATGAGCGACGTCGCCCGGAAGCCGATCATCGAAGAGCGGTTCCCGGCCGTCTCGCAAGCACTCCTCCTCGGTGCCTCCGAGCAGCTTCGGAACATGGCCTCGATAGGCGGGAATCTGTGCCAGCGCGTCCGTTGCACGTACTTCCGCGATGGCGTCTCACCGTGCAACAAGCGCGAGCCGGGGACCGGCTGCTCCGCGCTCGAGGGCCTGAATCGCGGCCATGCCATTCTCGGCGTCGGTGACAGCTGCATCGCCACGCATCCGTCCGACGTCGCCGTTCCGTTCGTGGCCTTCGACGCCGTCGTACACACAGCCGGACTCGACGGGGAACGGACCATTCCGATCGACGACTTCTACCTGCTCCCCGAGGCCACACCACACATCGAGCATCCGCTTGCCCACGGCGAGCTGATCACCGCTATCGATCTCCCACCCTCGCCGGCGGCGGCCGAATCGCTCTACCTGAAGTTCCGCGATCGGCAGTCCTACGAGTTCGCGTTGGTCTCCGTCTGCGCCGCACTCACCGTTAGAGAGGGTGTCGTTGTCGATGCGCGCGTGGCGCTCGGCGGTGTCGGCACCAAGCCCTGGCGGGCGCGCCGCGCCGAAAAGGAGTTGCGGGGTGCACCAGCGAGCGATGTGTCCTTTGCCCGGGCAGCCGCTGCAGAGCTTTCCGTCGCGACGCCACGCCCCGGTAACGCGTTCAAGGTCGCCCTCACCGAGCGCGCTATCGTCCGCGGCCTGCGTCACGCGCTGAGGGGTCAGGCAGCATGACCGGCTCCATCGGCAAGCCCGTCTCCCGTCTCGACGGCTACGCAAAGACGATGGGCCGCGCCCGCTACACGGGTGAGATCTTCCCGCCCGGCATGGCCTACGCGGCGATCGCCGGCGCGACGATCTCCAGCGGGAGGATCAAAGCGATCGATCGCAGCGCCGCCCTCGATGCCGACGGGGTCATCGCCGTCCTGACCCACGACAACCTGGCCCCGATCCCCGGCCAGCCACAGCTTCTGCCGTCGCTCGTCGGCGCACCGGCGCCCGGGCAGAGCTTCTTCCCGCTGCAGGACGACGAGATCCACTACTACGGCCAGCCAATCGCGATCGTCGTTGCCGACGGCTACGAACGCGCGCAGCACGCCGCCCGGCTGGTCGTCGCAAGCTTCGACGAGACGCCGTCGATCACGACGATCGATCAAGGGCGCGATTTGGCCTACCAGCCAGACAGGCTCTTCGGTGGCTTGATGCCCGCGCAGGACGCGCGCGGCGACGTCGAGGCCGCGCTTGCCGGCGCCGACGTTGTCGTTGACGGCACGTTCCACATGGCGGCCAATCACCACAACGCGTTGGAAGCTCCGACGACGACGGCGGTCTGGGACGAGGATCGCCTGACCCTCTACGACGCCACCATGGGTGTGAGAGCCACACAGCTGACCGTTGCCCATCTTCTCGGCTTGTCGTTGTCGAAGATCCGCGTCGTCTCGAACTTCGTCGGCGGGAGCTTTGGCGCGAAGGCGATGATTTGGCCGCACGTTACGCTCGCGGCGCTCGCTGCTCGCGAAGTGGGCAGGCCGGTACGTCTGGCGCTGACGCGCCCGCAAGGATTCTCAGCGACCGGTCACCGCGAGGAACAGGAACATCATCTGACGCTCGGGGCGACCCGCGCCGGACGCCTGACGGCGATCAGGCACGAGAAGCTCTCGGTGACCTCGCCCTTCGATGACTGGGCCGAGCCGGCAACCGGCGTCAGCTCGCAGATCTACGACCTCGAGAACTTCGCCGGCGCGCATCGGCTGATTCGCGGCAACACGATGACGCCAACCTTCACGCGTGGTCCGGGTGAGAGCGTCGCCGCGTTCGTGCTCGAGTCGTCCATGGACGAACTCGCGCAGGAGCTCGCGATCGATCCCGTCGAGTTGCGCCTGATGAACCACGGGCCGAACGACCCGCGCGGCAATCCCTGGTCAAGCGACGGACTGCCCGAGTGTCTGCGCCGCGGCGCAGAGCTGTTCGGCTGGGACAAGCGCAGTCCCACGCCGCGCTCGCGGCGAGACGGCGACTGGCTGATCGGCCACGGCATGGCCGCCGCCGGCTACCCGGTCCCCCTGTTCATGCCCGAACAGCAAGCGCGCGCCCGCATCTACAGCGACGGCAGCGCTGTGATCGAAGCGGGAACGCCGGAGTTCGGCACCGGCGTCGGGACGATGATGACCCAGGTCGCCGCCGACGCGCTCGGGCTGCCTCTCGAAGCTGTCAGCTACAAGCTCGGCGACAGCGATCTGCCGAACATCACCTCCGCCGTCGGCTCTGCCGGCTCGACGATGGTCAGCGCCGCTGTGCACGAGGCGGCGAACGACTTGCGCCAACAGGTCATCGCTCTCGCGGTCGCCGACGAGCAGTCCCCGCTCCACGGTGCCGATCCGAACTCCGTGGACGTCAGGGATGGGCGCCTGACGCTGCGCGACAACCAAGATGTCGGCGAGAGCTATGCCGAGGTGCTCGGTCGCAACCGACGGACCTACGCCGAGGCCGTCGGTCGCTGGAAGCCGCCGCCGCTCGACACCCCGCGCGGACTGCTGACGTTCGGAGCGCAGTTCGCGGAGGTCGCTGTCGATCCGGACCTGGGCCTCGTACGTGTCCGGCGGATGCTCGGCGTCTTCGCTCCGGGAAGAGTGCTCAACCCAAAGCTCGCGCGCAGCCAGCTCATGGGCGGGATGCTGTGGGGTCTCAGCCAGGCCCTGCTAGAGGGCAACCCGATGGATAGCCGCTACGGGCGCTGGGGAGCGATCAGCCTTGGCGAGTACCTCGTCCCCGTCAACGCCGACGCCCCCGAGATCACGATCGAGTTCGTCGAAGTCGAAGACAGCGGCATCAATCCACTCGGGGTGAAAGGCGTCGGTGAGATCGGCCAGGTGGGCAGTGCCGCCGCGATCGCCAATGCCGTCTTCAACGCAACCGGCAGGCGCATTCGCGAACTCCCCATCGCCGCTGAACTCGTGATGGACGCAGCGCCAGTCCCGTCATGACCGCAGGCATAGAGCCGCTCCAGGCATACGGGCCGGCAGCGGCCGTGGTGCCCGGTTCCGAGGCTCTCCCTGACCGTCCACCGATCTCCACGCCGCCGAGCCTCCAGCCACATGACGTGCGTGGTGCGGAACCAGGCGCTGTCGCGCGGCAACCTGCTCTGGGCCTCGCCGGTCTCCTGCTCGTCTCGCCGGTGGCGGTCCTGCTCGCCGTCGGCGTGGGGAGCCTTCAGGCCTCACTGCGCGTGCTCGGGCCGCTCTCCACCTTCGCGTTGCCCGTCGTCGCCATGATCGCCTTTTGGTGGGAGGACTGGCCCGGGACGCGATTGAAAGTGCCGTTGTCAGGCTTCCTCAACACGGTCCTCGTGATCGCCGGCGGCGTCGTCCTCACGTTCATCGGCCAGCTCGTGGTCGGCCACGGCAATCTGCGCGGGATCTTCGACGCCACGCCGGGCCCGCACAGCTCGCCGACCTTCCCGGCCACGATGCCGCTCGCCGGCGCATTCTTCGTCGTCATGTTGCAACTGACTCTCGTGAACGAGGGATGGCCGCTTCGCCGGCTCGGCCGTATCGCCTCAGGCCCAGTCGCGGTCATCGCTGCGTGGGCCACCGCACTCACGCTCTACCTGGTGTTGGTACGAAGTGAGCCAGAGCCCGGTAGTGGCCTCTACTTCCGGGGCGGCGGTCCGCTCTCGGGCGCCGAGTTCGGAGCCATCCTCGCGGCGATCGGGCTCTGGCAGGTCTTGTTCTACGTCGCGCTGCGCGGCTGGCCGTTCGCCCAGGTCACTTCCCGCGGCGTCCGGCTCCCGCTCGCGAACCTGACCGTGATCGTGGCAGGAGTGGTGACCTACGTCATCTTGCACAGCGCCATCGGGCTCACCCCGCCCAAGGCCAGCGCAGTGGTCGGGGCGGCGCTCACCGCCGTGCTGTTGCGGGGAATGTTGTTCGAGCGGTCACCGCGATCCGGTGACAATCCGGCCCGCGGGCGCCTGATCATGCTCGGCACGGTCGCGCTCGTCGCCGCCGCACTCTATGCCGCCCTCACCGCAATCGCGCACCAGGCGCGGTGGACGACCGCGACACCAGAAGAGTGGGTCACTTACGCCGGCCTCAACGCCATTGGCCTCGGTGTGATCCTCCACGTCGGCATCGGCCGACGATGGCCATTCGCCCTCGCACCGGCGACTGGCCGGTAACCATCGCCGGCATGCTCGAATCGGCTCCAGGTCCAGTCGCAATGCTGCTCCAGGCGGCGAACGCGAACGACACGGAGGCGTTCAACGCGATCTGACGGTGGTGACCGCTCTGGTAGGCGGCGACGGATTCAACGGGCCGAGCCACTTCAGCTTCTTGATCGAGGGTGACCTGGTGTCACGCATGACGATCCGGGTGGAATCGTTACGAAATCGGTCACCGTCGCGCCGTTGACGCGAGCTGATCAGGCTCGCGCCGCAGGCACAGAAGTCCTGGGCGCGGTTCCGTTGGCCGGGAGATCCACAACCTCCGGATCGAACGCGTCATCGACGTCGCGAGTGACGCGCGAGTCCGTCGCCTCGGACCGGCGCGACCCGACGTGTCTACCGCGCGTCGTCGCACCGCCCGCTGGATGCGCCAAAAAGTGCGCCAGAAAATCGGACGAGCGCCCCTCGAGCCCGCAACGGCGCGGCTTCGAGCGCTTGACCTTCGGTGGTAGACCGACGCTCAAACCGGCCGAAACCCATGTGAGAAAGCGCGCCCGACAGGATTCGAACCTGTGACCTTCGGTTCCGTAGACCGACGCTCTATCCAGCTGAGCTACGGGCGCAGGCCGCGCACGGCGGCG
>DASXNY010000015.1:0-59136 GCA_036494715.1 Thermoleophilaceae bacterium | reverse complement strand
CGGGCACGCGGTGGCCTACCTGGTGTGCCGCTTTCCGCTGATCACCGAGACGTTCGTGGTGCGCGAGCTCGACGGCGTGGCCGAGCGCGCGGGATTTCCGGTAGAGCTGTTCGCGCTGCGCCCCGGGCGCGGCGGCACCGTGCATCCGATGGCCGCAAGGTGGGCGCGCACGGTCCATACCGCCTCCTTCGCCCGCGGCTGCCTCGAGCTGCTGCGCCTCTCGGTCAGCCGGCCACGGGCGCTCGCCCGCGTCCTCCGCGCCGTGGTGTCGGATCGCCCCCGCAAGCCGCGCCCGCTTGCCGAGAGCCTGGCCGCGGTTGTGCTGGCGGGCAGCTTCGTGCCCGTGATCCGCCGGCGGGGCATCACGCACATACACGCCCACTTCGCCACCACACCGGCGGAGGCCGCCTGGGCGCTCGCCGCATTCAGCGGCGTGAGCTACAGCATCACGGCGCACGCGTACGACCTGTTCATGAGCACGAGGGGTCTCGACCGTCGTGTGCGCGGCGCGCGCTTCGTCGCGTGCGTCTCGGAGTACAACCGGCGCTTCCTGCGCTCCCGGGCAGGCGGCGGATCCGAGTATCCGCTCGTGCACTGCGGCGTGGCCACGGACGAGCTGCGGCGGCCCGCGCATGCGCCGACCGCCGAGTCCACCCGGCTCGTGATGGTGTCCAGCTTCCAGGCGAAGAAGGGTCACGCCGTGCTGGTCGAGGCCCTGCGGAGTTGCGAGGCCTTGCGCTCGGCGCGGCTCGACCTGGTGGGCACGGGGCCGCTCGAGCCCCACATCAGGGGGCTGGTGGCAGCGGCGGGGCTCGAGGAGCGGGTGCGCTTCCATGGCGACCAGCCGGAGGAGGCTGTCCGTCGGATGGTCGCCGCCGCGGACGTCCTGGTGCAGCCGAGCGTCGTGGCCGCGGACGGCGACATGGACGGGATCCCCAACGCGCTGATCGAGGCGATGGCACTTGGGATACCCGTGGTGGCGACGTCGCTCTCGGGCATCCCCGAGCTGGTCGTCGACGGCGTGACGGGGGTCGTCGTCCGGCCGGGGGATGCGGCCGACCTCGCCGCCGGCCTGCGGCGGGTGATCGAGGATCCCGAGGCCGCGCGCGGGCGGGCCGCTGCCGGGCTCGCCAAGGTCGGTGCGGAGTTCGACATCCGCGACTCGGCCGCGGCGATGGCATCCCTGCTCGAGCGGGCGCTCGAGCCAGTCGTCATTTAGCGGGGGGTCCGCCGCGTATTTCCAGTAGGTCATGCTGCTGGACGACATCTACTGGGGACGGCCCAAGCTAGCCCCGGCGCGGGAGCGGCCGTCCACACCGGTCTGGGTGGCGCTGACGCTAGGCGCGGCGGTGGCGACCGGCACGTTGCTTGGAAGAGGCGAGCTCAAGTTCGCACTGCTGCCGTGCGCCGTCGTGCTGCTGTTTTTCTTCGCGGGAGTTCCCAGCGCCGGCTACGTCGCCCTCCTGTGGAGCGTCGGGACGGCGGTCGACATGCTCGCGCTGCCCGAGATCGGCGTCTCCTCGCTCAAGTTCGTCCCCGCCGAGATCCTGCTCTGGCTCGCCCTGGCGGCGCTCGCATTCATGCCGCGCGAGTTGCGCCGGGCGCTGAGCGGCGTCGCGCGACGGCGGGAGAGCGTGGTGCTCGCGATCTTCCTGCTGGCGGTGGTCGGAGGCGTGGCGGTGGGCGTCGCGAACGGCGCGAGCGTCCACGCGGCCACGTTCGACATGCGGCTGATGCTCTTCTACGCCGCGTTCTGGCCGGCGCTTGCGGCGCTGATCTGGAACCGCGCGCTCGTGTTCAGGCTGGTGGCGGCCGGCGTGATCGTGGTGGTGGCACTCCAGGTCGCCCAGGTGATCGTGGGCCCGTCCACGCGGCTCTTCCTGATCGCGGCCTCCGACCTCAACTCGTCACTCAGCTCGGACGGGACCGGCTTTTTGCGGGTGCGCCCGCCGGGGCTCACCACCGTCTACGTCGTGGCCGGATTCGCACTCGCGCGTGTGCTCTGGGGACCGGCTCGCCACAGACTGGCGGCGGGGGGCGTCGCGGCGGTGGCGCTCACCGGGGTGGTCCTCAGCCTCAACCGCAACATGCTGCTCGGGCTCGCGCTGGGGCTCTGCGCAACCGCCCTCGTGGCCCGGCCGAGGCACCGCTTCGTGGTGACGGTCGCGGTCCTGGGGCTGGTGCTGGCGGGCTTCGCCCTGTTTGCGCAGAGCTCCTCCGTCGGGAGCGACCCCGTGGTCTCCCGCATCGCCAGCATCGCCAACTACTCCGGGCTGAAGCAGCAGACGCTCGACGACCGCTACTACGAGAACCGGATCGCCATGCAGAGGATCCGCTCGCACCCGGTCGGCGGGCTCGGCTGGGGGCCGGACTACGGGGCCGTCCTGCTCAGCTCCGATGACGGCTTCCTCGTGAGCACGCCGCGCTCGTTCATGCACGAGCAGTACCTCTGGATCTGGATGCGGGCGGGCATCCTCGGGCTGCTGTCGCTGGTCGCCATCCTCGCCTTCGGGATCTGGAACGGCGCGCGCTGGTGCCGCGCACGGCACGGAACCGATGACGCCTGGCTCGGCGCCGGGGTGGTTGTGTCCGTGGTGGCCGTCGCGGCCAGCTCCAACGTCGCGATCTACCTCACCCCGCCCGACTCGACCGTGCCGCTGGTGACGGTGCTCGCGCTCGCGGCGCTCATGCGACACGACCTCGCACGCTCATGAGCGAGCGCGAACCATGGCTCGACGTCATCGTGGTCAACTTCCACAGCGCGCCGCTGCTCGCGAGGACGATCGCCATGGTCCGCGAGTTCGCGGGAGCCGGCGCGCGCCTGATCGTGGTCGACAACTCCCCCGGCGACGGCGCGTCCGCCGTCGCGCGCTCGGCCGATCCGGATGTCACGCTGATCGCGAATCGGGTCAACCGCGGCTACGCGGCCGCCGTCAACCAGGCCCTGGCAGTCGCCGACGGCGAGCTCGTACTGTTGATCAATCCCGACGTCCGGAGCATCTCCGGGAGCTACGCCGACGTGCTCACCGCGTTCGCCGACCCGAGCGTTGGCACCGTCGCGCCGAGGCTGGTGAACCGCGACGGGACCCTGCAGCCCAACTGCATCTCCACGCCGCGGCCATTCGACCTGATCTCGGAGGACCTGGCGCTGGCGGAGCGCTTCCCGCGCTGGGACCGGCCGCGCCGCTACCGCATGCTCGATTGGGACCATCGCGACGCCCGCCGGGTCGACGCGGCCCGCGGGGCGTGCCTCTTCATCCGCGGCGCCGCGCTCGCCGACGTCGGCCCGTTCGATGAGTTCTTCTTCGTCTACTACGAGGAGACGGACTGGCTGATCAGGGCCGGACGCCGCGGCTGGCGTACGGCTTTCCTGCCAACCGTGCAGGCCGTCCACGATTCCGCCGGCAGCTCGCCGAACGTCCGCTCTCCTCACGCGCTGCTCCTGCTCGAGAGCCAGCACCGCTACTCGCGCAAGCACTTCGGAGCGCCGGCCACGGCGCTCCTGCGGACTGCCCTGGTCGGAATCGACAGCGCGCGCCTGGCGCGTTACGCGCTCGCCGGCCGAGCCGCGGCGCGAGCGGCGGCCGCCGATCGTATTCGCGTCCACCTCACCGCGCGCGCCCCGCGACCCTCATAGGCGATGGAAGTCTCGTACAGCTGCTCACTCGACGGCGTGGGGCGCAGCGACTGGCAGCGGCTCGCCGAGCGGGCCGGGCACGTGTTCGCCACGCCCGAATGGCTGCTCACCTGGTGGCGCCACTACGGGAGGGGTCGCCCCCAGCTGATCGGCGTCGCCCGCGCGGGCGGCGAGCCGGCGGCCATCGTCCCGCTGTACGAGTGGTGGAGGCGAGGAATTCCCGTGCTCCGGTTCATCGGTCACGGTCCGAGCGACCAGCTCGGCCCGATCTGCGCGCCGTTGTCCGACCCGCGGGCCGCGGCGGCGGTGGGCGAGACGATCGGCGCGGTTCCGCTGCCGCGCTTCGTGCTGCTCGCCGAGCACGTGGCGGGCAACCAGCCCTTCGCGGAGCTCACCGGCGCCCGCTACCTGTACCGGGAGGCGAGCCCCGTGCTGAGCTTCGAGCGCGACTCGTGGGAAGAGTTCCTGCGCGCGAGGGGGCGCAACTTCCGCCAGCAGGTACGCCGCTTTCCACGCAAGCTGGCCGAGCACGGAACGCTGACCTACCGGCTCGCCAGCGACCCCGAGCGGCTCGGACAGGACCTCGACACGCTCTTCCGGCTACACCGCCAGCGCTGGGGAAACGGCACGACGCCCTTCCTCCTCGCCGCGTCGTTTCACCGCGAGTTCGCCGTGCAGGCGTTCCAGCGCGGCTGGCTGCGGCTCTGGTTCCTCGAGCTCGACGGCAGGCCGGTGGCCGCGCTGCTCGGCTTCCGCTTCGCCGGAGCCGAGTCCGCCTATCAGGCCGGGCGGGATCCCGCCCTGCGGCGGCAGCCCCTCGGGTTCGTACTGCTCGCGCACGCCGTGCGCCAGGCGCTCGCGGACGGCGTGCGCGAGTACCGACTGCTGCGCGGCGGCGCGACCTACAAGGAGCGCTTTGCGACGAGCGACCCGGGCCTGACGACGTACGGCCTGCCGCGCGGCGCGTCCGCGCAGTTCCTGCTCGCGGGCGCGACCGCCGCGCGCGGCCACTCGCTCGGCGTGCGGCGGATTCTCGACCGGCTCTAGCGGCGGCGATCCGATGCGCGTTCTGATCGTCTGCGACTTTCTCTTCAAGTACGGCTCGCAGCAGGCACGCTCGCTCGTCCAGGCGGACCACGAGGTGGCGATGCTCTGCCGCTCCCACTCGCTCGAGTTCGGCGGGGAGACCGGCGAGCGGGACGAGTGGATCGCGGCGCTCGAGCGCGAGGGCATCCGCATGTTCGTGGTACCGGGCCGCATCCGCTCGCTCTCCGCCACCCCGCGTACGCTCGACCTGCGCCGAGCAGTGAGCCACTGGCGCCCGCACGTGGTGCACGTGCACGAGAACCATGACCCGCGCCTGCTGGCCCTGACGAGCGGCTACCGGACCGTGCTGACCGTCCACGATCCGCTCGGCCACCCGGGCGCCCCCGAGCTGACGCGCTGGGAGAACTGGGCCTTCAGGCGCTGGTTCGGGCGCGCCCAGCGCTTCGTCGTGCACGGGCAGGCGCTCGTGGAGGAGCTTGCGCCCATCGTGGGCGGCCGCGGGCGGATTGTTGTGATCCCGCACGGAGCGTGGGTGCATCGCGAGCCGCTTCCCCCGCCGCACGCACCCACAGTCCTCCTCTTCGGCCGGCTCGAGCAGTACAAGGGCGTGGAGGTGCTGGCCGCGGCGATGCGGCTGGTATGGGAGCGGCGCCCGGAGGTGCGGCTGATCGTGGCGGGAGCGGGTCAGGCGGCGCGGCTCGTGCCGGACGATCCCCGTGTTTCGCTCATCGCCAGGTACGTCTCGGAGAGCGAGGTCGACGCGCTGCTGGCACGCGCGTCGCTCGTGGCGCTGCCGTATACGCAGGCGAGCCAGAGCGGGGTCGGCCTGCTTGCGATCTCGGCCGGCGTGCCTGTGGTGGTGAGCGACCTCGGCGCACTGCCCGAGCTTGCCTGCGACCCCTCCTTCGTGTTCGAGGCCGGCGACCCGGTGGCCCTCGCCGACGCGATCGAGCGCCACGTCGGCGACGGGGCCCCCGTGCGACGCAGCGTGCTCCGGCATGCTCGCTCCCACTTCTCGTGGCAGCGCTCGGCGCGGCTCACCAGCGACCTCTACCGCGAGCTGATCACCACGAACGGCTCATGAGCCCGCCTTCGCCAGCACGACGCCGCTCGCGGGCGCGAGCGAGACGCGCGTGACCCTGCGCAGGCCGGAGCCCGAATAGGTTCCTCCAAGGCGAACCACGCGCGTGGCGCGCGCGCCCGGGTTGACCAGGACGACGCCGTTTGCGAAGTCGCGCCGGTAGACGCCGTTCGGCAGGACGCGGTAGCGGCCGAGCGGGCTTCCGAGCGCGCCGGCGATCGCGTAGTCGGGCCACCAGACCTCATGCGAGTAGTCGGTCGAGGCCGAGAACAGGTTCTCCCCGCCCGCGGCGAGCAGCATCGTTGCGAGCCCGTAGCGGGCGCCCCTCCGCTTGCTCGTCACGGCGTGGTCGAGGCCGATCTTGCCGTGCTCCTCGGACCACACCGCGTGGCTCAGCTTGCCCTGCCACTGGCCGTTCGCGAGCGTGTCCGGCCCGGCGCCGCCGTTGGTGAACGACTCCTCCATGGCGCCGTCGAGCGGGCCGTTCCACTGCTCCCAGAGACCGGGCGTGATCGTCGAGCCCCCGATGTTCGCCACCGCGAGCAGGCCGGCGCGCCGGAGCTGCGGGCCCACGTTCGAGAGGAACGAGTAGACCGCCGACTGCCATTGCGGGGTGGTCGGATAGGTAACGCAAGCGGCGGATCCGCCCGCCAGCACCCAGCGAAGCGACGCGTTCGCGTCGTCCAGGAAGACGCCGTCGAAACCCGCCGCCGTCGCCGTGCGGATCACGCGCGCGGCGCCGGCGTCCTGATAGCTCCTGTTGCCCACGTCCATGAGCCGGGACGTCGGGTAGTCCTTGAAGATGAGTGGCCGCCCCCGCCTGCCTCTGAGGAACCAGCCGGGATGGCGCGCGGTTGCGTCCGCGTACCCCGCCCAGTCCATTCTGCCGCTCGGGTCGCGCGGGTCGCTGCTCGCCATGTCGACGTACATCAGGACCTTGAGGCCGGGGTTACGCGCCCTGAGCCGAGGCAGCACCCGCCTGTCGTAGTCGTGCAGGATCATCAGCCCGTAGCGCGCGCCCTCACGGGCCGGCGTCAGGCGCGTCCCGCCATAGCCCCCGTACACAGCGCGAAAGAAGGGGTGGCGGACCGCAGCGATGCGCCCGTGCGGAGCGGACCCGGACGAGCCGTCCCGCGAGGGCGCCGCCAACGCCACGACCGCGGCGACGGTCGCGCAGGCGACAGCCATCCACGTCACACGAGCGAAGATCGACATCCCTGGTAATTACGTGGCGGCGCCGCCCGTAAATGTCTATGGATGGAGATTGCGCCGCCAACGAGTCTCGTCGACATCGATGCCGCGGAGTTCGCGGGCGCATTCGCGCGGCGTTCGATCGCCGTTCGCCACGGCCTGGCGGAGCATCCGCTGTTCGAGCTCGAGGCGATCGCCGAGCTGGCGGATCGGCTCCCACCCGAGTCGGTGCGGCGCGAACGCGGCGACCTGCCCCTCGCGAACTACGGCAAGTACGAGGACGTGGGAGAGGGGCCGCCCTCGGACACCATCCTGAATGTCGAGCAAACCGGAACGCGCGTGTCCCTGCGGGACATCCAGGCGGCGCCCGAGTACGCCGAGCTGATCGACGAGTGCCTCGACCAGGTGGCCGACCTCGTCGAGGAGCGCCAGGGAGGCATGACCGACCGGGCGGGATACCTGTTCATCTCCGGCCCAGCCTCGACCACGCCGATGCACTTCGACCGCGAGCACAGCTTCCTGCTGCAGGTGAAGGGCACGAAGCACGTGAGCGTGGCTGCCTTCGTAGACGACCCGGCCGCGCTGCGGCGCGAGTTCGACCGCTACGTGGATGGCCGCCAGTGTGATTTCCAGGCGATGCAGGCCGTCGCCGAGACATTCACGCTGCGGTCGGGAGTCGGCGTCTACCTGCCCTCGTACGTCCCCCATTGGGTGGAAACGGAGGCGGGCATCTCGATCTCATTCTCGATCCCGTTCGACACGGAGCACGTGCAACGGGCAGAAGCCGTCATACGGATCAACAAGCGAATGCGGCAGCTGCACCTGTCGCCACGCCCGATCGGCTCATCAGAGCCAGTCGACAGGGCCAAGGCAGCCGTAGTCCGATCCCTGATGAGGCTCCGCGGGCACTGAGCCGATTGAGCGCCAACTCGGATGATCAACCGGTCCTGCGCGACTGGTTGGCTGTGCTCGCCCGGCAGAAGTGGATCGTGCTGCTGGCGCTGATCGGGGTTCCGCTGCTCGCGTTCGTGGCGTCCAGGACGGAGCAGAGGCTGTACAGAGCGTCTGCCACGGTGCTCGTGAACCAGCAGAACCCGACAACGGCTGAAGCCCTGAACCTCACGGCGGCCGCGTCCTCGCCACCCGATCGTTACGCCGCCACGCAGGCCAGCCTCGCGCGCGTGGACACGGTCGCGAAGATGGCGGTCAGGGCTGCCGGGCGGCCGCACCGCTCCGCCGCGAGCCTGCTCGCCAACTCGAGCGTCAGCGCGGACCCGACCACCGATCTCCTGACCTTCTCCGTCACCGATCCCTCTCCGGCCGTCGCCACCAAGCTCGCCAACGTCTACGCCGGCCAATTCGCCGCGTTCCGGCACAGGCTGGACACCCAGGCGCTTGTCGCGGCGATGTCGGACACGCAACGCAAGCAGGCGGAGCTCGCGTCGTCGGGCGACGCTCGGTCGCTGCTCTACCGGCGGCTCGCCGCCACCGAGCGCAACCTCGAGAAGCTGCAGACGCTGCAGGCCGCGGGCTCCAGCGCGGAGCTCGTGGGCACGGCGGGCGACGCCTCGCTGGTGCAGCCGAGGACAGGGCGCAACGTGCTGCTCGGAATCATCGCGGGGCTGGCGCTGGGAATCGCGCTGGCCTTCCTGCGCAACTCGCTCGACTCCCGCGCGCAGTCCGGCGGGGAGTTGCGGGAGCGACTGGGCGTGCCGCTGCTCGGCCAGGTGCCGAGGCCGGGCAGTCGTCTGGCGCCGTCGGAGCAGCTGGCGACCCTGTGGCGGCCGAGTAGCTCGAGCAGCGAGGCCTTCAGGATCCTGAAGAACAACATCGAGAACTCGCAGCTCGAGCACCACGCGGACTCGATCGCGATCACCAGCGCGGGGGCAGGCGACGGGAAGTCCGCCACCGCGGCCAACCTGGCGGTGACGCTGGCCCGCTCCGGCCGGCGCGTGATCCTCGTCGAGCTCGACCTGCGCCGCCCGCGCCTCGCCCGGTTGTTCGGACTGGACGAGAGCCCGGGTCTCACGAGCCTCGCGAGCGGTGGCAAGCTCGCCGGCGCGATCAGCGTGGTGGACGTGCGCAGCGACCGGCGCGGGAGGGACGCCGGAGCGCTCCGGGTCGTTACGGCCGGCCGGCCGCTGGCCGACCCTGGCGAGTTCCTGCTGTCGCGCTACGTGCCGCAGACGCTGACGGCGCTGAAGAAGCGCTGCGACATTCTGCTGATCGACACACCCCCGCTGCTGGCTGCGGGTGACGCGATGACCGTCGCGGTACACACGGATGCACTGATCGTCGTGGCGGGCGTGAACCGGGTGCGCCGCGCGACGCTGGCCGAAGTCCGCCGCTCACTCGAGGGATGCCCGACGTTCACACTCGGCGCCATCGCCACCGGGCCGGGCGTGATGGAGGGCCAGCGCCTGCGCGACCAGCTGCGGCCTTCGCTGGCCCGTAGGCGCTCGAGTGGCGTCTGGCGCGAGCGCTTCGCCGCGGCGCGTCACGGCGCGCACGTCGGCGAGAGCTCGAAGGAGATGCTTGCGACGATCTCTGCGTCGGTGGGCGCGATCGCATCCGGCGGCGCGCGCCGCTCCGCCGGGACGGACGCAAACGGGCGAGAGAGCCGGCAGGAAGAGCCTGAGGCGGGCAACGGCCGGTCCGCGCCCAATGGGCAGCGAGTACCGGGAGCCTAAGGTGCGCATCGGGCGCGTGGCCACGAGATCCTTCGCTCGCGGCCCAGGTGCGTGCGGGCGACGGGCCGTAATCGTCGGCGCCGGCGAAGTGGGACAGCTGGTGGCGCGGAAGCTGCTGCGGCACCCCGAGTACGGCATCGAGCTCGTCGGATTCGTCGACAAGCCGCCCAAGGAGTGGCGGCCCGACGTCGTCGGTGTCCCTGTCCTCGGCGAGATCGAGGAGCTGGTCTCGCTCGTCCGGTCGTTCGCCGTCGACCGGGTGATCGTGGCGTTCTCGAGATACAACGATCACGACACGCTCGCGTGGCTGCGCCCGCTCGTGGGGCTCGACGTCGAGATCGACGTCGTGACGCGCATGTTCGAGATCGTCGGGCCCAGCGCCGGGCTCGTGGACGTCGAGGGCATCCCGCTCGTCAGCGTCTCGCCGCGCAGGCGGTCGCTCGTCTCGCGCCGAATCAAGCGCGCAATCGACCTCATCGGCGCGAGCTTCGGGCTCGTGCTCACGGCGCCGGTATTCCTGTGGGCGGCCTGGCGCATCCGCCTCGAGTCTCGGGGCCCGGTCTTCTACCGGCAGCGACGGCTCGGGACCAACATGCAGGAGTTCACGATGCTCAAGTTCCGCACGATGCAGGTGGACGCGGACCAGTCGCCGCACCACGCCTACATCGAGCGCTCGATGAACGGCCATAACATCCCGCCGGCTGGGCAGCTCTACAAGCTCGACCGCAGCGATGTGGTGACCCCGAGCGGGCGCTGGCTGCGTGAGACGAGCCTCGACGAGCTGCCGCAGCTCATCAACGTCCTGCGCGGCGAGATGTCACTGGTCGGTCCACGCCCGTGCCTGGAGTACGAGACGGCGCACTTCGCCCCGCATCACTTCGAGCGTTTCGCGGCGCCACCCGGAATCACCGGACTCTGGCAGGTCAAGGCGCGCGCGCAGGCCAGTTTCGCGGAGGCGCTCGAGATGGACGTGGTCTACGTGCGCGACTGGTCACTCGGGCTCGATCTGTCACTGATGCTCCACACCCCGGCCGAGGTCCTGCGGCAGCGAAAGGCGACCGTCTGATGGTGACGCTGAACCGGCTCGGCGCTCAGGACGCGATCGTGGGGCGCCGGAACGGAGACGGCCAAGCGCCGGTCCGCATAGGAGTCGTCGGCCTCGGCTACTGGGGACCGAACCTCGTGCGCGTCATCCAGGAGTCCGCGGTGGCCGAGGCGGCCTGGGTCTGCGACCTGCGCCCGGAGGTGCTCGACGCCATCGGGCGCCGCTTCCCGGCCGTGCGCCAGACGCGCGAGCTCGACGAGATGCTCGACGACGACAGCCTCGAGGCGGTGGCGGTCGTGACCCCGGTGTCCACCCACCACGGCCTGGCGATGCGGGCGATGGAGGCCGGCAAACACGTGTTTGTGGAGAAGCCGCTCGCCCCGTCGTCGATGCGGGCGATCGATCTCATCCGCACGGCGCGCCGGCGCGGACTCGTGCTGATGCCCGGCCACACCTTCCTCTACAGCCCGCCGGTCAACCGCATCCGCGACCTGATCGGCTCCGGCGAGCTCGGCGAGATCTACTTCATCTCGATGTCGCGCGTGAACCTCGGCGTCTACCAGTCCGACGTGAGCGTGATCTGGGATCTCGGCCCCCACGATTTCTCGATCCTCCTGTACTGGCTCCGCGAGCGCCCAAACCAGGTGATGAGCATCGGCCGCGCCTGCATCGACAGCGGCAAGGAGGACGTGGCGTTCATCACCTGCGAGTTCGACTCCGGCACGATCGCCCACGTCGAGCTGTCGTGGCTCGCGCCGAGCAAGCTGCGCCGGACGACCGTCGTCGGCTCCAAGAAGATGGTCGTCTACGACGACTGCAGCAACGAGCCGGTGCGCGTCTACGACGCCGGTGTGGTGCCGCGCGACCCGGAATCGTTCGGCGAGTACCTCAAGTACCGGACCGGCGACATCGTCTCGCCTCACATCGAGGCGGGCGAGCCGATCGCGCTCCAGATGGACGACTTCTGCCGCGCGATCCGGACAGGCGCGACGCCCCGCTCGTCGGCGCGGCTCGGGCTCGACGTGGTGCGCATGATCGAGGCCGCCGACCGCTCGAGCCACTACAGCCAACCGCGCGCCCGAGAGTGGCCTACAAGCCTGGCCCAGCGCTGACGCGAACGGCGCGGGCGGAGACGCCGGGCCCCGCGGGCAGGGTCGTGTTCCTGTGCCCCAACCTCGGGCCCGGCGGGGCAGAGCACCAATGGGCGATCCTGGCCCCTAGCCTGCGCGCGCGGGGATTTGACGTCAGCGTGCTCACGCTCGACGGACGGGGCGTCTACTTCGACGAGCTGCGCTCGCGTGGTGTGCCGGTGGCCTGCGCCGGCCTGCGCCACCGTGCCGACGCGGTCGGCCTGGCGCGCGCGCTGCGGCTGGCCGGGCCGCGCCCGCGCGCCGTGCTCACCCGTGGCGTAAGCGCTCACGTGGTCGGCCACATGCTCGCCCGCAGGCAGCGCGCGGCTCACGTCGTGACAGAGCACCTCGGCCACGACCCGCTGGGCCTGCGGGCGCTGCGCACGCACCAGCGGCTACTGCTCAGGCCCGTGCGACCGCGAGCCGACGCGGTGGTGGCGGTGGCCGCCAGCCAGCGGGCGGGCCTGGAACGCGACGGCTACCCTCCCGCCGCCATCAGGGTGATCGCGAGTGGCGTGAACGACGACCCGCCGGTGCGCGAGCGCGAGGCGGTCCGGGCAGAGCTCGGCCTCGCTCGCGACGCCTTCGTGGCGGTGCTCGTGGCGGCGCTGCGCCCGGAGAAGCGCGCTGCCGTGTTCGTCGAGCAGGTGGCCGCGGCACACGCGGCCGAGCCGTCCGTGCGTGGCCTGGTCGTCGGCGACGGGCCGGACGCTCCCGCGGTGGCGCGCGCGGCCCGCCGCTCACGCGGCACCGTGACCGCGCTCGGCTTCCGCGCGGACGCCCTCGACCTCATGCATGCGGCGGACGTTGTGTGTCTCACAAGCGCGGTCGAGGGCCTGCCGATGTCTGTGCTCGAGGCGATGTCGGTGGCCCGGCCCGTGGTGGCCACGAGCGTGGGCGACATGCCCGCCCTCGTCGAGAACGGTCGCAGTGGCTTCCTCGTGGCTCCGGATCGGCCGTCCGAACTCGCCGCCGCGCTCACCTGCCTGGCTCGCGACCGGGCGCGCGCGGCGGCACTCGGGCGAGCCGGCAGGGCACTCCAGCAGCGCTCCTTCTCGCTCGAGGCGATGACGAGCGGATATGCCGAGCTGCTGGTCGATCTCGGGGCGAGGGGATGAAGCCGCCCTTGCGGGTCGCCGCGCTCGTCGACTCGCTCACCGTGCCGGCGTGGGTCGCTTGGACGCTCGACCGGATAGCCGCCGCGGACGGGCTCGACCTGGCGGCGGTCGTAGCCGCGGCGCAGCCGCACCCGCCCCCGCCGGCGGGGTATCCGGTCTACCGCGCGTACGAATGGGCGGACAGGCGTGTGTTCGGACCGGCACCCGCGATGCGACCAGCCGAGCTCGCGCCGCCCATCGCCGGGCGCCGGACCAGCCGGGGCGACGAGCCGCTCGACGTGGTCGTGTCCTTCCTCCCCGCCACCCGCGCCGCCTGGGATGGCGCTCCTCCGCGTCATGGCGTGTGGGCGATCGTCCCCTTCGACGACGGCCGGCCGGAGAGCGCGCCGAGCCGCTTCTGGGAGCTACGCCGGGGCGGCGGGATGGCGGCCACGGCGCTGGTGGAGCTCCGCGGCGGGGTCCCGCGAGTGCTCGCCCGTGACTTCGCCCGCGCCGATCACCTCTCGCTCACGCGCACGCGCAACGCCGCGGCATGGTCCTCCGGGCGGTTGGTGCTGCGTTGCCTGCGCCGGCTGCTCCGAGACGACTCTCTGGCGGCCAGCGCGGGCACAGTGGACGAGGAGGCACGCCCGCCCGGAGCCGGCGTGGCCATCCGCCACGCCGCGCTCAGCGCCGGTCGCGGTGTCGCGGCGAGGTGCCGCACGGCGCTTCGCCGCGACGAGTGGTTCGTGGCGGTGCGGCCGCGGGCGCCAGACGACCGCCCGGCGTCCGCCGTGCGCGCGTTGCCGAACCCTCCCGGCCGCTATCTCGCCGATCCCTTCCCGATCGAGGTCAGCGGCCGCCATTTCCTCTTCGTCGAGGACTACTCGCGCGCCGCCCGCCGGGGGCGGATCTCGGTGTCGGAGGCCGGGCCCGGGGGCGTCTGGTCGCCGCCGCGCACGGTGCTCCAGAGCGAGCACCACCTCTCCTACCCGTTCGTGTTCGAGCACGAGGGTGAGATCTACATGCTTCCCGAGACCAGCGAGGCCGGCCGGATCGAGCTGCACCGCGCCGTGGCATTCCCGGATCGCTGGCGGCTCGAGCAGGTGCTGCTCGACGGGCTCACGGCGGTCGACCCGACGCTGCACATCGAGGATGGCCGCTGCTGGCTGTTCGCGAACGTGGTCGAGGGTGAGGGGGACCGGGGAGAGCTATGCCTCTTCTCGGCCGGCTCGCTGGATGGGCCGTGGCGACCCCACCCGCGAAACCCGATCGTGACGGATCCCGCCAGGGCCCGCCCCGCCGGCCGCCTGTTCCGCCGCGACGGCTGGCTGATACGGCCAGGCCAGGACTGCGCGCGCGGGTACGGGCAGGCCGTGGTGCTCAGCCGGGTGGACACGCTCTCGGCGAGCGACTACAGGGAGACGCCCGTGGACAGGCTCCCGCCGGACTGGCTGAGCGGGATCGAAGGCACCCACACCTACACGTTCGACTCGCGTTACGAGTGCCTCGACGGCTACCGGCACGTGAGCCGGCTCGGCTCGCGATGACCGGGCTCGTCGTCTGTCCGCTCCCTCAGCGCGAGAGCAGACCGAGGGCCGCCTCCGCGATGTGCTCGGCATCGATGCCGGCCCAGGCGAGCAGCTCCTTGCTCGACCCTGAGCCGGGCATCTCCCGCACTGCGAGATGCACGAGCGACAGGTCCGAGTTCCCGGCAGCGAGCAGGCTGTCGGCCACGGCCGAGCCGAGCCCTCCCTCGGGATGGTGGTCTTCCGCCACCACCAGGCGGCCCGCTGTCGCGCTCGCCGCCGCCGTGAGCGTGTCGCCGTCGATCGGCTTGACGGAGTAGCAGTCGATCACCCGCGCGTGGACCTCCTGTTCCTCCAGCAGGTCGGCAGCGCGGAGGCACTCGTGCAGCGTGACGCCGGCGCCTATCAGGGCCACATCGTCGCGATCGCTCGAGCGCAGCACCTTCGAGCCACCGATGGGGAACGTCTCGCCGTTCGGATACAGCACCGGGTACGCGCCGCGCGTGGTTCGCATGTAGGAGATGCCGGGCGTTGTTGCCATCGTCTCCACAAGCGCCGCCGCGCACACGGCGTCGCTCGGGTAGAGCACCGTCGACCCGTGTACCGCACGCAGCATCGCGAGATCCTCGAGCGCCATCTGCGAGGGACCGTCGGCACCGATCTCCACTCCGGCATGTGAGCCGACAAGTCGGAGGTCGACGCCCGATATCGAGCCCATTCGGATGAAGTCGTATGCCCGCGTGAAGAACGCCGCGAAGGTCGAGGCGAATGCGCGGTAGCCGCGCACGCTGAGGCCGGTTGCGGCCGCCACGAGCTGCTGCTCCGCGATGAACATCTCGAAGTAGCGGTCCGGGTACGCGTGGGCGAACTCGTTGGCGTAGGTGGAGTTGCTCACCTCGCCGTCGAGAGCGACGACGCGCGGGTCGTGCTTGCCGAGCGCGACCAGCGCGTCCCCGTAGGCCTTGCGGGTGGCCACCGCGTCACCGAGTTCGTAGCGCGGCAGATCGGCGCCGTGACGGGCGGGCTCTCCGGCGCCGTCGGTCGGCGCGGCCGGACCAGGGCTCGGTCCGCGCATCACGAGATTCCGCACCCCACCGAGCCCTGCGATCGCCCGCTCGGCCATCTCGGGCGGGAAGGGCTTGCCGTGCCAGTCGGGGCTGTCCTCGACCTCCGAGAACCCGCGCCCCTTGATCGTCCTCGCGAGAATCACCGTCGGCTTGCCCTCGCCGTGGTCATCGACCGTCGTGAAGGCGTCGTCGATTGCTCCGAGCGTGTGGCCGTCCACCTCGATCACGTGGGCGCCAAAGGCCTCGGCACGCGCCGCATACGCTTCGAGGTCCCACTCGAGCTCGGTCGGGCCTCGCTGACCCAGGCGGTTCACGTCGACGATCGCGGTGAGGTTCGACAGCCCGTAGTAGCCCGCCTTGTCGAGCGCCTCCCAGATCGATCCCTCGGCAAACTCGCTGTCGCCGCAAAGGACCCACACGCGGTAGGGCAGCTTCTCGAGGTATTTGCCGGCCAGCGCGATGCCCACGCCGTCGGGCAGGCCCTGGCCGAGCGAGCCGGTGGCCACGTCGACCCAGGGCAGCACCGGTGTGGGATGGCCTTCAAGTCGTTGCCCGAAGCGCCGGTAGCCGTTCAGCAGCTCGTCCTCGGAGACGACGCCGACCGCCTTGAAGACCGAGTAGAGCAATGGCGAAGCGTGCCCCTTGGAGAAGATCAGATGGTCGTTGGTCCGCGACTTTGGGTCGTCCCAGTCGAAGCGGAGGTGCCTCGTGATGAGCACAGCCAACAGGTCCGCCGCGGACATGCTGGACGTGGGATGTCCCGAGCCCGCGCTCGTGCTCGCGCGGATCGAGTCGACCCGCAGCTGCGCCGCGAGCTCGGCAATGGTGTTCAGGTCAGGCGGTGATGTGGAGGTGGTCGTCATGGCACCCGACATGATCCTCCTTTGCTTCGGGCGCCTGCTTAGCCGCGGCGGGCAGGGGCGAAGAAGTCGATCAGCAGTTGGTTGACGCGTTCTGCCTCGTCGTGATGGACCCAGTGCGACGCGTCGGGCAGGCGCTCGACGCGGTCGAGGTTGGGCACATCGTTGCGGTCGGGCTCGGCGAGGTTCTGGCCGAGATAGCGATCCTGCTGGCCCCAGATGACGAGTGTGGGCGCCGAGATTGGGCGAATCTCCGCCTTGTAGCCCTTCGGCGGTCGCACCGCGGCCCGGTAGTAGTTGATCATCCCCGTCGCCGCACCCGGCTCCGACCACGCCTCGACGTAGCGATCCGTCTCCTCCTGCGTGTACGCGGGGTGGGCGTCGCGCAGGAACTTGCGGAAGAACTGCCAGTTCTTGGCGCGAACGTGACGCTCGGGGAGGTCCGGTGGCTGGAAGTAGAAGAAGTACCAGGACTTCCGGAGCTGGCTCGGGCTGCGCAGTCCCTGGTTGAGCCGCCGCGGATGGGCCGCGTTGAGGATGGCCAGCCGGTCCACGACCTCGGGGTGGTTCATCGCCATGGTCCAGGCGATGCTCCCGCCCCAGTCGTGACCTACCACCAGCGCGGACTCGGCGCCGCGTTCCCGGATGAGACCGCGGATGTCGCTCGCCAGCTTGTCGGCGGTGTAGGCCGCGCGGCCATCCGGCTTCGAAGAAAGGTTGTAGCCGCGCGTGTCGGGCGCGACGACCCGGAAGCCCGCCGCCGCGAGCGGCGCGATCTGCAGCCGCCAGCCGAACCAGAACTCCGGGAAGCCGTGGAGCAGGACGACCAGCGGCCCATCGCCGGCCTCCACGTAATGCAACCTCGCGTCGCCGACGTCGGCGTAACCCTCCCGCACTTCGGTCCGGCCGTCCGACACCAGGCCGGCGAGCGTCTCGGTGGATGCTGGTGGCGACGAGCTCATGTGGCTCTCCTCTCAAGACTGATGGGCGTGACCATGCAGGTTTGCCCCATCGGCTCCGCGTCGCCCCCGTGGACGCACTGGTCTGCCCCCTGGTCTGGCACCCCGCATCGGCAACTCGGCAGGCGGATACGCACCCCTCCCACCGGCGTACACGATTGCGCGCCGGCTCGGGCGCCCGGCACACTGTGCGGCGATGCCCGAGACCCCCCGGAACCCCAGCACGCCAGAGCACCTGAGGCTCGAGGAAGCGCGCACCGGTCAGGTGGCCTGGAAGTCGTGGGGGCCGTATCTCAGCGAGCGCCAGTGGGGCACCGTGCGGGAGGACTACAGCGAAGGCGGCGATGCCTGGAACTACTTCACCCACGACGAGGCGCGTTCGCGCGCCTACCGCTGGGGCGAGGACGGGATCGCCGGCATCTGTGACGAGCGCCAGCGGCTATGCCTGGGCCTCGCGCTCTGGAACGGTGCCGACCCGATCCTCAAGGAGCGCATGTTCGGCCTCACGAACGGCGAGGGCAACCACGGCGAGGACGTGAAGGAGTACTGGTTCTACCTCGACAGCACGCCCACGCACTCCTATCTCAAGTGCCAGTACAAGTACCCGCAGCGGGCGTTCCCATATGAGGACCTGATCGCCACAAACGGACGCCGCGGCAAGCTCGACATGGAGTACGAGCTGCTCGACACCGGCATCTTCGACGAGGACCGCTACTTCGACGTGATCGTCGAGTACGCGAAGGCCGCCTGCGACGACATCCTGATGCTCGTCACGGTCCACAACCGTGGTCCCGACGCGGCGGAGCTCCAGCTGCTGCCCACGCTCTGGTTCCGCAACACCTGGTCATGGGGCGACGACGTGCCGAAGCCGACGCTCGCGGCGGTCGATCGGCCGGGCGGGAGCGCCGCCGCGCGTGCCACTCATCACGAGCTCGGCGACTGGCTGCTGCAGGCCGACGCCTCGGCCGAGCTCCTGTTCTGCGAGAACGAGACGAACAACCAGCGGCTGTTCGGCGCGCCCAACGCCTCGCCCTACGCGAAGGACGGGATCAACGACTTCCTGGTGGGCGGCGTGCGCGATGCCGTCAACCCCGAACGCAGCGGGACGAAGCTGGCCGCCCACCACTCGCTCTCGCTCGCTCCCGGCGAGAGCGCCGCCGTACGCCTGCGCCTCAGCCGAGAGCCCGCGGGCGACGGCCTCGGAGCCGGCTTCGACAGCGTGATGAGCGCGCGCCGCGCCGAGGCCGACGGCTTCTACGAAGCGGTGATCCCCGGGGACGTGAGCCCCGACGCAGCGCTCGTGATGCGCCAGGCGCTGGCCGGCCTCTTGTGGGGCAAGCAGTACTACGAGTACGACGTCCACCGCTGGCTGCGCGAGCACGGCTTGAGCCCGTGGGATCCGAACGCCCCGGCGAGCTCGGTCCGCAACGTCTCGTGGTTCCACATGGTGGCCGGGGACGTGATCTCGATGCCCGACAAGTGGGAGTACCCCTGGTTCGCCGCGTGGGACCTGGCGTTCCACTGCGCGCCGCTGGCGCTCGTCGACGTGGACTTCGCAAAGGAGCAGGTCGAGCTCCTGCTCACGACCAGATACCTGCACCCCAACGGCCAGATCCCCGCGTACGAGTGGAACTTCAGCGACGTCAACCCGCCGGTGACTCCGTGGGCGGCCCTGTTCGTATACGAGCGCGAGGCCGAGATCCGCGGTGAGGGGGACCGCGAGTTCCTCGCCCGCGTGTTCGACCGGCTGCTCACCAACTTCACGTGGTGGGTGAACCGCAAGGACCCGGACGACCGCAACCTGTTCCAGGGCGGCTTTCTCGGGCTCGACAACATCGGCATCTTCGACCGTTCGGCGCCGCTGCCGGGCGGCGGCTCGCTCGACCAGGCGGACGGCACGGCCTGGATGGCCCTCTACTGCCAGTGGATGCTGCAGATCGCGGTGGAGCTGGCGCGACACGATCCGGCATACGCGGACATGGCGCTCAAGTTCATCACCCACTTCGAGTGGATCTCGATCGCCACGGATCCGCCGAGCGGCGACACGACGCTGTGGGACGAGGAAGACGGCTTCTACTACGACGTGATTCGGATGCCGGACGGCAACGCGATCAGGCTGAAGGTTCGCTCGCTGGTGGGCCTTCTGCCGATGTGCGCCGCCACCGTCTTCGACGCGGACGTCGTCGAGCGGAATCCCCAGTTCATGCAGCGGGTGGGCGAGTTCGCCCGCGAGTTCGCTGATGTCGTGCCCGTGGCCAATCTGCCCGGCCCGAGCCCCGAGGGTCACCGTCTCCTCTCGCTGGTGGACGAGGGGCGGCTGCGCCGGATCCTCACGATCATGCTCGACGAGAGCGAGTTCCTCGGCCCGCACGGCATCCGCGCGATCTCGCGCCGGCACCTGGATGCGCCGTGCGTGTTCGACTGGGCCGGCCAGGAGTACACCGTCCGCTACCTGCCCGCCGAGTCCGACAGTGGCATGTTCGGGGGCAACTCCAACTGGCGCGGGCCGGTCTGGTTCCCGATGAACCTCGTGATCCTGCGCGGGCTGCTGCAGCTTCATCGCTACTACGGCGACCGGCTGAAGGTCGAGTGCCCGACCGGGTCGGGCAGGGAGCTGAACCTGCTCGAGGTCGCGCTCGAGATCGCCGCGCGTCTCGCCACCACCTTCACCGAGGACGACAACCGCCGGCGCCCAGTGTTCGGCGGGATCGAGAAGTTCCAGACCGACCCGCACTGGCACGACCTGCTGCTCTTCCACGAGTACTTCCACGGCGACAACGGCGCCGGCATCGGGGCGAGCCACCAAACCGGCTGGACCGGCACCGTCGCGCTGCTCGTGTCCATCGCCGGATCGCGGATCGCGGCGCCGGGTACCGCCGCGGCCGTGGCCGAGTGACGGGCGGAGCGGTGCGCCTGCCCCCGCGCCCCACCGTCTACGAGATCAACACCGCCGTTTGGCTCGAGCGCCTCGGCCGCTCGCGCGGGCGCCCGCTGCGGCTGGACGAGGTGCCGGGTGAGCGCTGGGATGCGGTCGCCGCGCTGCCGGTCGATGCGATCTGGCTCATGGGCGTCTGGCAGCGCAGCCCAGCCGGGCTGGCGATCGCGCTGCGAGACCCGGAGCTTCGGGCGGGCAACCTGGCCGCCCTCCCGGATCTCGCGCCGGCCGATGTGATCGGCTCGCCCTACTGCGTCCGCGACTACGTCGTGGATGAGCGCCTCGGCGGTGCGGACGCGCTGTCCGCCGCGCGCGCGCAGCTGGCGGACCGCGGGCTCGGATTGATCCTCGACTATGTGCCGAACCACGTCGCCCCGGATCACCCGTGGCTCAGCGAGCGCCCCGACTGCCTCTTCACCGGCAGCGAGGACGAGCTGGCCGCACATCCCGAAGCCTTCCTCCGCACCGCGGCGGGCATCTTCGCCAAGGGACGCGATCCCTACTTCCCGCCGTGGCCGGACGTCGTGCAACTGAACGCATTCTCGCCGCTGCTGCGCGATGCCGTCGCCGAGACGTTGATCGCGATCGCCGGTCAGTGCGACGGCCTGCGCTGCGACATGGCGATGCTGATGACCAACGAGGTCTTCGCGCGCACGTGGGGTGGGCGCGCGGGCGCTGCGCCCGAGGCCGACTACTGGCCCACCCTGATCCCGCGCGCGAAGCAGGCGCATCCGGACTTGTTGTTCATGGCGGAGGCCTACTGGGACATGGAATGGACCCTCCAGCAGCAGGGCTTCGACCTCTGTTACGACAAGCGTCTGTATGACCGGCTGGTCCAAGGTCCAGCCGGCTCGGTGCGTGGCCACCTGCAGGCGGACCCCGCCTACCAGGAGCGACTCATCCGCTTCATCGAGAACCACGACGAGCCCCGTGCCGCCGCCACGTTCGGGCCCGGCCAGGCACAGGCCGCGGCGGTGGTGATGTCCACGCTGCAGGGAGCGCGCCTCTACCACGACGGCCAGCTCGAGGGGCGGCGTGTGCGCATCCCGGTGTTCCTCGGTCGCGGTCCGGACGAGGCGCCCGACGAGGGCCTGCGCGAGTTCTACGAACGGCTGCTGTGTGCGATCGCCGACAGCGATCTGCGGTCCGGAGATTGGCATCTGTGCGACTGCTCCGGCTGGCCGGACAACGACTCGTACCGCAACCTCGTGTCGTGGTGCTGGTCCGCCGCGGACTCACGCAGCTTGGTGGTCGTCAACCTCTCCGGCGCGGACGCGGAAGGGCGTGTCCGGCTACCGTGGCAGGACCTCGGGGGGCGGACCTGGCAGCTGTCCGACCGGCTCAGCGGACAGTCGTTCGCACGGGCCGGAGACGAGCTCGCGGGCGAGGGGCTCTACGTCGGGCTCGGGCCGTGGGCCTCGCATTTCCTGTCGTTCACGCTGTCAGACGAGCGGCTGCGCGCCAGCGTGCCGCCTGACTCTCGACTGACCCCCGCCCGCCATTGACGGACGTGGGCACTCCTGCCAGAGTCCGACGCCGGGGGGCCCAAAGGAGAAGATCACTGTGGAGCCCACAACCGTCTGCGTCGACCCCAGCGGAAGCGGCATTTGGGAAGTCACCCTTCCCGATCCAGACGACCGCGTCGCCTGCGAAACGCTCGCCGACGCGCAGCAACTGGCCTACTCGGTGGCCGCTCGAAGCAGACCGTGCGAGCTGATCGTGCGCGACGCGTACCACCGCCTGCTGCGCCACGAGTACCTCGAAGAACGCGTCAACTGAAGCTACAGCCGCTCAGGACTGCAAAAAAGCCAGCAGATCGGCGTTGATCGTCGCGGCCTCCGTGGTCGGCATACCGTGCGGGAATCCCTTGTACGTCTTCAGCGTCCCGTTCTGCACGAGCTCGGCGGACAGTGGTCCGGAATCGGCGTAGGGGACGATCTGGTCGTCGTCGCCGTGCATCACGAGCACCGGCACCGTGATCTTCTTCAGGTCCTCGGTGAAATCGGTCTGGGAGAAGGCGACGATGCCGTCGTAGTGGGCCTTCGCTCCGCCCATCATCCCCTGTCGCCACCAGTTCTCGATGATCGCTTCCGATGCTTCCACGCCGGGTCGGTTGAAGCCATAGAAGGGACCGGACGGCAGCGCCCTGTAGAACTCGGACCGGTTGGCCGCGAGCTGGGCCTGGAGGTCGTCGAACACGCTCTTCGGGAGGCCGCCCGGATTGGCGTCGGTCTTCACCATGAGCGGCGGCACCGAACTGATCAGTACCGCCTTGGCGACGCGGTCCTCACCGTGCCGGGCGATGTAGCGCACGACCTCGCCACCACCGGTCGAGTGTCCGACGTGGACGGCGTCCTCGAGATCTAGATGGGCGGTCACCGCCGCCAGGTCGTCGGCATAGTGGTCCATGTCGTGACCGTCGCTGGTCTGCGTGGAGCGTCCATGCCCCCGGCGGTCGTGGGCGATTACGCGGTAGCCGTGCTGCAGGAAGAAGAGCAGCTGGGTGTCCCAATCGTCGGCCGACAGCGGCCAGCCATGGCTGAAGACGATTGGCTGGCCGGACCCCCAGTCCTTGTAGAAGATCTCCGTGCCGTCGGTCGTCGTGATCGTGCCCATGCTCGACTCCTCCGTTCATCCGGGACGGTGGCGCCAAACCCGCGAACGGCGAGCGTAACGAATCGCCATCTCACGCGATGTGTCCTCGGGCTCAAGCCCGCAGGCGCGCCCGGCGAGCGCGGTCTGGGATGCTGAGCCTGTGCCGGTCGACGTCGAGAGCACGATCGAGATCGCCGGGCCGCGCGCCGACGTAGCGGGGTACGCCGCGGATCCCGGCAACGCGACGACCTGGTACCAGAACATCAAGCAGGTGGAGTGGCGGACGCCGCCGCCGCTCCAAGTGGGAACCCGGCTGGCGTTCGTCGCCCAGTTCCTCGGCCGCCGGATCGCCTACACCTACGAGGTGCTCGAGCACGTGCCCGGCGAGCGCTTCGTGATGAGCACCGCCGAGGGGCCGTTCCCGATGGAGACCACCTACACCTGGGCGGACACGCGCGACGGGACCACCCTTATGAGCCTGCGCAACCGGGGTGAGCCCGCCGGCTTCGGGAAGGTCGCGGCACCCTTGATGGCGCGTGCGATCGCTCGCGCAAACAAGAAGGACCTGGAGCGCCTCAAGACGCTGATCGAGAGCGCACGCCCCGCTTGGCCAGCAGGCCGTTGAGCAGGAGCAGCAGCGTCTTGTTCGGCGGCGCGCGGTAGCCCGTCTCGGTGTGCGGGGCGTACGTCGCGCGCGTGACCACCGTCCCGTACTCGCGCGCATGCCGATCGGCGCGACGGCCTGCGGCGAAGGGTGGCCTGGCGCGCATGGTGGCCTCTCGTCGGTGCCTCCCAGGCCGTCTGGCGATATGCGCAGTTTCCCCACAGCGCGCCCGCGGAGTCAACCGGCCATCCACAGCCACTACCCCCGATGGGTGATGGGTTTGCACCCATCCGGCAGGGGTGTGTGCACGGTTGCAAGCACGGGTGTCTGGGATCACACTGTTTTGCAGGCGTTTCGATGGAACCCGGGTTCGCCAAGAACATCGCGCATGCCCTGCATGAGGGGCAACGAGACCGCTCGGGCGGGCTGATCGTCGACCACGTCGAGCGCGTCGCCGGGTCGGTGCCCGAGGAGGCCCAGGCCGTCGCGCTGCTGCACGACGTGCTCGAGCGAACCGACATCCCGTTGGCCGACCTCGAGGGGAGCGGCCTGTCCCAGGTGGAGCTCGGGGCGCTGCGGCTGCTCACCCGCCGCCCGGGCGAGTCGTTCGAGGCGCACACGCTGCGCATCGCGCACGCGAACGGACCGGACGGCCGGCTCGCGCGGATCGTGAAGCTGGCCGACATCGACGACCACGTGGCACACGATCGCGAGCCATTCAGCACCAAGCCCTACGGCTGGGCGCGGCGGCACATCTCGGTTTCGCTCGGGCGGGCCGCGCCCGCCCACTCGGTGGCCTGAACCGCCGGCCTCAGGCCCGAGTGGCCGCCTTGCCGGTCGCGCCGGCCGCGATCGACACGAGCCCGAGCACGCTGCCCCAGAGCGTGGCCGGCACGCCCGCTGACGGCGAGGCGCCGGGGTGCTGGGGCGCGATGCGCACGCGCAGCGCGGCCGGGCGGCTGCGGAAGCGCAGCGGCGGGTCGAGCCGCGCGGACTCGCCGTCGATACCGGCGGCCACCGGCGAGTCGGAGCTGATCTCGAACTCCTTGGACGACCACTCGCGCATGCGCCGGATCTCGTGCCCGCCGTCGCCTGCCGCCCCCATCACGGCGATCCCGAGCACCCCCTCGTCGAGCCGCGGGCGCGTGCCCGCCCCCATGCCGACGCCGAGCCGGTAGGCGTCGTTGGACACCAGTATCACCGCGTTCGAGTGGCTCTCGCCGCCGTCCGGGTCCGTCCAGCGCAGGTCGAGCCCCTGCGCGTTCGGGCCGAGCACCGTTGGCGCGGTATCCGCCAGCGTGCGCAGCTTCGCGTTCCGGTAGCCCTCCTGCTGCACCGCCTCGGCGTAGACGCCGAGCGACACGTTGTTGACGAACACGCGGCCGTTCACCTCGGCCAGGTCCACCACGCGCTCGCCGCCGTCCACGAACGCGTCGAGGGCGCCGACCACGTCGTCGCGGTCCACACCGAGGTCGAGCGCGAAGTGATTGCGCGTCCCCGCCGGGATGCACGCATACGGCAGGCCGTGCTTGGCCGCGACCGCTGCGACGATCGCCTGCGAGCCATCGCCGCCCGCCATCGCCAGCCCGTCGGCGCCGCGAGCCACTGCGGCCTCCACGAGCTCGAAGAGGTCGTCCCCGAGCGTCAGCTCGATCGGCTCGATGCCCCGCGCGCGCGCCTCGTCGGCGACCTTGAAGCGCTCCGCCTTGCCACCGCCCGACTTGGGGTTGTAGAAGAGCACGGGGTGCTGCGGCCGCGACACCTCCGTCAGCGTCAGATGTTGCGCGAACGCCACGCGCGCCACGCCGAGCGCGAGCAGGAAGGCGGCGAGCACGATCAGGTTCCCCACCAGGCTGCCCTGCCGCGCCACGAAGACGATCGCGCCCGCGAACAGGATCAGCGCGACGCCGAAGCCCAGGACGCGCGCGACGCCGCGGCGCACTAGGCCCCACCAGGCGGCCACCACCGCGACGACGAGACAGGCGAGCACCGAGATGCCGCGCGGGAAGCTCTGCGCCGCCACCACCACTGCCAGCGCGAGCGTCCCCGCGAAGAGGAGCAGCGCGGTGAGGGCGGCCAGCCGTTTCACTTCAACGCCCTGACACCCCTGCGCCAGCCCTTGTCGACACGGCGGACGAACGCCCGCGGCGACTCCCGATAGACACCGGACCCGAGCTCGAACGCCTGCGCCTCGAGCTCCCGCCTCCGCTGCTCGCTCATCACCCGCAGAAGCGCGGCGGCGGCGGGATGGGGAAAGGCGTCCGCCTGACCGTCTATGTGCTGCTCGAGCACGACAAGGTCGTGGTCGTCTCCCAGCAGCTCGGACAGCTTGTGCGCGTCCTGCGCGAGCGACTTCATGCGACGCGGCTCGGCTGCCTCGAGAATCTGGACCGAGTACCAGAGGTCCTTCACACGCTTGCGCCACTCGTGCAGGTTGTCCGGGCTCGGGTCCTTGCGCGCGGTCTTCTGGGCGGCGCGGCCGCGCAGGTAGGCGCGCCTGAGGCCGGGCTCGAGTGCGCCGATCCCGTTCCCGGACAGCGGCCAGCCGGCCGCGCGCTCGCGAGCCTCCCGCAGCGCGCGCTCCACCTGCGCGAGCGTGGGCGACCCCGGCGTCAGCCCCTGGCTGACGGCCTCCTGAGCCCGCACGAGCCGCGAGCGGAAGCCCTCGAGGCCCGCCTGCGCGAGCTCCTCCGGGTAGCGCTCGAGCAGCGCGTCCAGCGACTGCACCACCACTTGACTGTCGCGCGGCCCGGACAGCTCGCGGCTCGCGTCGCGGAAGGACGCGTTCTCGCGGGCACGCAACTCGGGCCCGAGCTCTACGCGGACCAGCCGCACCACGGTGCGCAGCCGCTTGAGCGACTTGCGGGACTCGTGCACCGCGGTCCCGAGATCCTCGTCGGTACGGCCCTCGAGCCGGTCGAGGATCTGATCGATCTGGCCGAGCGCGATGCGCCGGATGCCCTCGGCCACCGACTCGTCGAGACGGAGGCGGAAGACGCGCTCGGCGAGCGCCTGCGCCTCGCGCTGAGCGAGCGCCTGGTTCTTGTAGCTCGAGTCCTCGGTCACCTCGAGCCCGAGCCAGGACGGCGGCTCGAAGTGCGCGCTCGCCTCGACGGACGGGAACTCCACCTCCGCCGTCACGAGGCCGCGCAGGAAGCCGTTGTAGACGTCGAGGTCGAAGACGAGGCCGTCGCCCGCGGGGACCGTGTAGCGCGTCTTCTCGATCCGGCGCCCGGCGGTGAGCGCCCAGAGCGCCTCGTAGCGCGTGTCGCCGATCTCGATCTCCTCCTCGGTGCGGCTCAGCCCGCCCCCCGACTTGACCGTGAGCACGGGGCTGTGCCCGCGGCGCCGGCGCACGCGCACCTCGGTCTCGCCGTCGAGGGCGACGTAGCCCTGCTGGATCTCATCCCTGGCGAACGAGTCGAGGTCGGCCGGCAGCTCGGCCACGAGGAACTTGCGCTCCACCTCGATGCCGTTCCCGACCGAGTCCGAGTTGTGGCTCGCAAGCGCCGTGTCGCCCGGGCGCGGGCGCCGCGACTCGAGCCGCACCGCCGTCCAGGCGATCACCAGCAGCACCGCGGGGCGCCGGTGGCGAGACACGAAGCGGCCCGCGCGGGCGAGCTGCACGTATGCGCGCTGCCGTTGATTTCGGCGATGTGCCATCCGGCTCGCCTCACCCGCTCCGCGGGCGTGCCACGAGCACGAACTCACCACGTGCGGTCAGATTCATCGTCCGATTGTCGAGCGTTTCCCGCCTGATTGTCGAGTGGGTGGTGCTACGACTCTTGTAGGCGGCGACGATGATCATAAGCGCGAAAGCGGTGAGTCCTATCGACGAGCCCACCGCCTTACTTCCGTAGTGGGTCCCGCCGTAGTGAATCGGTGGTCGTGGTGGCCACGGCTCAGCCCGCTGTCTGGGGTGCGGGCTCTTCGCGCTGGTCCGCCTCGAACGGATCGGGCGCGGCGCCCTTGGGCGCCTGCTCCTCGAGCCGCGCCTTGACATCGAGCAGGACCCGGCGCTGCTCCTCGCTCACGGTCGGGAACTGGGGGTCGATCTCCATCAGCGTGTGCGCGAGCACCGCCGCGGCGCTGAGGCGGGAGAACCACTTGCGGTCGGCCGGGACCACGTACCACGGTGCCCAGTCGGTGCTCGTGTGCGAGAGGGCCTCGGAGAAGGCGTGCTGGTAGTCGTCCCAGTAGTCGCGCTCGCGCACGTCCGCACTCGAGAATTTCCAGTTGTGCTCGGGCAGGTCGATGCGGCGGAGGAAGCGCCGCCGCTGCTCCTCCTTCGAGAGATTCAGGAACAGCTTGACGATTCGGAAGCCGTTGTTCGTGAGGTAGCGCTCCCAGTCGTTGATCTCGCGGTAGCGCCGCTTCCAGATGTCGCCCTCCTTCGCCGACCCGGGCAAACGCTGGCGGTCGAGGTTCTCCGGATGCACGCGTACGACCGCGACCTCCTCGTAGTGGGAGCGGTTGAAGATCCCGATCTCGCCGCGCCTGGGAAGGCTCCGCGCGTAACGCCACAGGTAGTCGTGATCGAGCTCCTCCGAGGACGGCACCTTGAAGCCGTGGACGGAGACTCCCTGCGGGTTGACCCCGCTCATCACGTGGCGGATCGTGCCGTCCTTGCCCGCCGCGTCGAGCGCCTGGAGCACCACGAGCACGCCCCAGGTGTCCTGGGCGGCGAGCCGCGCCTGATACTCGGACAGGATGTCCACGCCCTGGGCGAGCAGCTTCACTCCCTGCTTCTTCTTCTTGATCCCGGCCTTGAACGCCGGGTCGAAGTCCTTCTCGAGCTTCACCTTCGCGCCGGGCTTCACCCGGAGGGGTTCGATGAACTCCGCGAGTCGCCCCTCAACGCTGTCAGCCAATCTCTGACTCCTCTCCCCGAGACGCCCCGCGGGCCAAATTCTCTGCGGGCTGGGCGCCCGCTTCCTCATCCCAATCGGATGAACCCGGCAGGGGCTGGGCATCGGGGGGACGCCGGCCCGCCAGCGTGGCGTTGAGGAACATGCCGGCTATGGCCACACGCGCCAGCAGGTAGAGGCCGAGCAGCACCACCGTGGCCGCTCCCAGCGTTCCGTACAGCTTGGGCGAGCGCTCGAGCTTGTCCGACAGGTAGTAGACGACGAACAGGTGGATGCCGGTGATGCCGCATGCCGTGAGCAGGGCGCCGGGGAGCTGCTCGCGCCAGCCGATGCCCTCCGAGTGCGGCAGGAGGTCGAACACGTAAACACCGACGGCGACGAAGACAGCGATCGTGGCGAGCGTGGCCACTAGTCCGGCCGCCGTGAAGTGGTGGCGCAGCCAGGTGGTGCCCATTGTCACCGCGATGCCGAGCATCAAGACCCCGGTGAACGTCGCGCTCGCGCGGACGGGGCGGCGCAGGCGCGTGGGCTTGATCCGCCAGGCCACGAAGGCGGCGACGCGCAGGGCGCGCACCGCGCCGAGCCCGAAGTAGAAGAGAAGGCCGACGCCCGCGATCAGCAGGTACCAGCGGGCATGCGCGCCACTCTGAACAGCCGTCAGCGCCGAGCGCGTGGCCACGCCGCTCAGGCCGAAGCTCTTGGCGGCGTGGGTGAGGCTGCCGCGGTCCTCGCTCAGCCACAAGCTCGCCACCGAGGCGAGCACGAGGCCGAACGGGACGAGCCAGAAGAAGAGCCGGTAGGCGACGCCGCCGGCGAGCAGGCCCGCTCCGGACATCTGCTCGCGCTCGAAGGCGGCCATGACCGCCGGCGCCCAGCGCAGGCGCTGTGCCCGCTCGGCTGCGCGCTGTCCCGCGCCCCGGGCCACCTCGGCGCCGGCGCGAGCCCTGTCGGCCACCTTCGGGCGGTTCGTCGCCACTCCGGTAATGGTCGCGCTTCCGGGACGAGGGCGCCTCGCCCAGATGGGATGAGGCGCCCCCGCTTCGGCCGCGCGACAGTTGACACGTGCTCCTGATCCTGGCGTTCGTCCTGCTGATCTTCGTGCCGTCGCCCTGGAACGTGATCTCGTTCGCGGTGCTGCTCGTTGCCGCGGGCGGCGAGGTGGCGTTCTGGCGGCGCAAGGTGAAGGACCGCAAGATCGAGGCCGGCTCCGAGACACTGATCGGCGCGCTGGCGAAAGTGGTGTCGCCCTGCCGGCCGGAGGGGGAGGTGTCCGTGGAGGGCGCGCTCTGGCGAGCCCGCTGCGACCAGGGCGCCGACCGCGACCAGACCGTGAAGGTCGTCAGCAGGGACGGTCTACTGCTGGTGGTCGAGCCGGAGGGGTCTAGGCCCTAGGCGTGAGTCACGCCCTGCGTAGCTGCTCGACCTTGCCGAGTCGCACCATCCGCTCGACGGCGGCGGCGGCCAGCTCCTCTTCGGCAAGCGCCATGACATACGCGTGGTAGCGCATCGGCCGCTCGTTGTGCTCGGCGGCGATCCAGGCGTTCCAGGTGCGCGTCACCCGCTGCGCGGACAGGCGCCAGTTGCGCAGCTCGCGTGCCTGCTTGCGACGGGCAACGCTGACGTCGCGCCGCTTCTTGGCGAACAGCCTCACGCGCGCAACGTATCCGGGCGCGCGAAGGGCGGACATCATCCCGATCGGGTGAGGGTGCAGCCATCCCCGGCAGAAACAGGCAGACCTCATTGCCCTCGCCCCGAGCCCGTGCGAGCCTGCTTGCACATTGGGATTGACGCGCAGTTTCGACGTACCCACCACAGGAGGGAATGCCGGGGCGCTAGCCCGGCGGGAGCTCGACTCGCTGGCGGATCGCGTCGACCACGTGACGCTCGCCAAGCTGCGCCTGCTGGTGAGCGAGCTGGCGAACCGCGCGGTGGTGAACGGCAACGGGGTCGGGATCTCGGTGTCGGTCACGCTGTCGTCCTCGTCGATCCGCGCGAGCGTCGCCGAGCCGGGCTTCGGCCCGAGCCGCCGCCTCGACTGGGCGCTCTTCCTCATCAGCCGGATGAGCGACCGCTGGGGCATGACCCCGGACATCTGGTTCGAGCTCGATCTGCCGCCGCGGCGCGAGGCGCGATGACTCAGCCACAACTTGTCCGACAGGCTGCCGAGCAACCATCGAGCGCCAGGCAGCGCTCCTGCATGCTCGCTGGTGCCTGGTCGCGCGCGGTTAGGGTTGGCTGGAGCTGATGACCGGCGACGCGACGATAAGCGGCTCCAAGGGCGAAGGCGGGAGCTCGCGGTTGTCGCTTTTGCTCGCGGCGGCGATGTTCGTACTCGTCGTCGACACGTCGCTGATGAATGTGTCGATCTCGGCGGTCGTCAAGGATCTCCACACGACGGTGAGCGCTGTCCAAAGTGCGATCGCGCTTGAGGCGCTGATCTCCGCCGCGTTCATCCTGATCAGTAGCAAGGTCGGCGACCTCTTCGGCCGCAAGCGGGCGTACGTGTTGGGTCTCGTGGCGTACGCGATCGGCGCTCTGGCGATGACCGTCGCCCAGAGCCTGACGGCGGTCATCATCTTCTGGGCGATCATCGGCGGCCTCGGCGCCTCGCTCCTGCTGCCCGCGATGCAGTCGCTGATCCACGGCAACTTCGAGGGAGCGGCGCAGAAGAAGACCTATGCGCTCATCGGAGCAGCGGCTGCGATCGCGGCCGCTGTCGGGCCGCTCCTCGGAGGGTTCGTCACCACCTACCTGTCCTGGCGCGTCGGCTTCCTGCTTGAGGTCGTCGTGATCGCGGTCGTGCTGTCGCAGATCGGCCTCGTCAAGGACGTCCCGTACACGGGAGACCGGCACATCGACGCAGTCGGCGCCCTCCTGTCCGTACTGGGGATGGGGGGCGTCGTGCTCGGCATCCTGGTGTGGCAGGAGGGCGGCGACTACGTCGTGCTGCTGATCGCGATCGGCGCGCTCGCACTTTGGGGGCTCGCCCGCTGGCTCGTGCGGCGCCATCGCGATGGCGAGGTGACGGTGCTCGATCCCGACCTGTTTCGGCTCCCGAACTTTAGGGTCGGGGTGACCGGGCAGTTGCTGCAGAACGTCACGCTTGGCGGGGCGATGATCGCGCTGCCGATCTTCCTGCAGATCAAGCTCGAATACGACGCTCTGCAGACGGGCCTGTCGCTCGCCCCGCTCTCACTGACGATGTTCGCCGTGGCAATCCTCGCCGGACGCAAGGCCGGCGGCCGCCGCCCCGCCAAGATCATCCGGGCAGGGTTCGCGCTGAGCGCGCTGGGGCTGGCACTGATCATCCCCATCGTGCCCAGGGCCCACTCCGGCTGGTACCTCGTCATCCCGCTGGCGCTCGCGGGAGCGGGACTGGGCCTGCTGGTGTCGCAGCTCAACAACTACACCCTTGCCCCGATCGACGAGGAAAGAATCAGCGAGGCGGCCGGAGTGAACTCGGCCGCGGGGTCGTTCGGGCTGTCGTTCGGCCTGGCGGTGGCGGGCGGCATCCTGCTCGCGACGCTCTCCCTGGCGTTCACCAACATGACGAACGCGAGCCCGGTGATCCCCTCCTCACAGCAGCACCAGATCGCGCAGACCCTAGAGGACGACGCACAGGTCGTGAGCAACACCCATCTCGAAAAGGTTCTGGTCGACGAGCCCCCGCCCGTCCGAGAGGAGATCCTCAGCATCAACACCCACGCCACGAACCTCGCCCTTCAGGTGGCGCTGCTCGTGCCGATCCTCGCGGGCGTGCTCGGGTTGTTCAACTCAGGCCGCATGATTCGCCTGCCAGACATCGAGCCCGCGGCCTCCGCCGAAGCGGCAGCGCTGGCCTGACCGATCACGCTTTGCCCCGCCGCTGCTCGCGCTCCCGGAGGCGCCCCCACGCGCCCGGCTGCCAGAGGCTCACGAGCCGCGCGATGAGCGTGACCAGGAAGATCTGCCCGATCAGCATCTCGATGCCCGCCACCACCTTGCCGGGCTGCGCCGCCGGCACGAGATTGCCATAGCCGGTGGTGGTGAGCGTGGTGAGGCTGAAGAAGACGTAGTCGCCGGTGCCGAGCTTCGGGTCGCCGGCGAAGAAGGGGCCGGACTGCAGGCGGTCGATCGCCACGTACCAGAACGTGAACAGGAGCGCGAGGATCACGTACACGCTCACCGCCCCGAGGATCGTGCGGAAGCCCACCTGGCGCTCGGTGACCACCGCGCGCAGCACCGCCAGGCCGGCGACCAACAGCAGCAGTGTTTGGATGAGAGAGCTGACGCCGAGCAGCGACGGCGTGCCGGTGACGTCCGCCAGGAACGCCAGTGCGACGGCGACAATCGACAGCACTATCGCCCCCCGCACGAGCCGGGGGAGCGCCTCCGCGGTGGTGAGTGCCACGGTGGCAGAGGCGCTGGCCAGCACCGCGATCAACACCCCGCTCCAGCCGCGGTCGGTGGTCAGCGACGCGGCCACGTAGGTGGCCAGCACCAGCAGCAGCACCAGGCCGAAGGCGTTGGCGATACGGCCCGCGAACCGGGACCAGCGCTCCCCCGGCTGACGCGACATGCTCACCACGCCCCCAGCTGTGGACGCCGGCTCCGGCATGGCGCGATGATCGACGCGCGCCCGCTGCCGGGCGTCATCCGGATGGGGTGATTCTCAGCGCCGAATGACGCTCGCCGGGATCGCGGCTGCGATGCGCGTGCCGCGCCCGGGCGGGCTGTACACGCCGAGCATGCCGCCGATCGCCTCGACGCGGTCGCGCAGTCCCTGCAGCCCGAGGCCCTCGTCCTCCGCCGCGCCGCCCATCCCGTCGTCCACCACCTCGATCCGCAGCAGCCCGCCGGACAGGCTGCCGCGCACGCGTATCGAGCTGGCGTGCGCGTGCTTCTGCGCGTTGGTCATGGCCTCGGCGAGCACGTAGTAAGCGGTCGCTTCGGCCGTGTCGTCCAGCCTGGTCGAGGGCAGCCCGCCGATCTCCGTGCGCACCGACGAGCGGGCTGCGATCTCACTCGCGGCGGTGGCCAGCCCGAAGCGCGTGAGCACCGGCGGGTGGATGCCGTGCGCGAGGTCCCGCAGCTCGTCGATCGCGACGAGCAGCTCCTGCTGGGCGCGGTCGAGCGCGATCGGTACGCCGTCCTCCCCGGCCCGTGCCTGCTCGGCCGAGATCCCGAGCCGCACAGCGAGCGCGGTGAGCCGTTGCTGGGCGCCGTCGTGCAGGTTGCGCTCGAGCCGCCGGCGCTCGGCGTCGGCCGCCTCGACGATGCGCGCGCGCGAGGCGCGCAGGCTGTCCGCGAACTGCTGGCGTTCCGCCACCACCGCGGCCAGCGTGAGCGTCGACACGACGGCCACCGCGATGTAGAGCTGCGTGGCGAGCACGCTGTGGGTGATCGAGTCGAAGACGAACGGGCCGACGTAATGAGTGGTGGCCCAGACCGCGTGGCCGGTGGCGACGGCCAGCGCGAGAGTGGCGCCGCGCGAGCCGAAGCGGAGCGCCGCCCAGATCAAGGCCGGGAACACGAAGTAGGTGAGCGGCCGGCTCGTGCGCAGCGCGAGCTCGCTCAGCCCGATGATCGCCACGAGGATCGCGGCCGCCTCGACGCCCCGGCCCTTGAGCCACTCCCGCCCAGGCGGCGGGTACCACGCAACCGCCAGGGGAACGATGATCACCGCGCCGATCGCGTCACCGAGCCACCAAGTCCGCCACAGCCGCGGGAGCGCGGCCGTCGTGACGACGCCCCCCAGGCGCAGCGACAGCAGGCCCACCGTGGCGCTGAGGACGGTACCGGCCGCGATCGCCGCGAGCATCCGCAGCAGGTTGCCGACGCTGCCCAGCGGCGAGCCCCTGATCAAACGGCGCATGAGGTAGGCGGCCAGGACGGCCTCGAGCACGTTTCCGCAGGTCTGCGCGATGGCCGAGCCGTACGGCAGCGTGATGTAGTTGTTGACGAGTAGGTCGCCCAGCACCACGCCGGGCCAGTAGCCGAGGCCGGCGAGGTAGAGGAAGGCGATGGCCACGCCCACCGGCAGCCACACGATCGACGCCACCGGCCCGGAGAACTCGACGGCGTAGCCCACGTGCGCGGCGCCGTAGTAGAGGCCGGTCAGCAGGAGCATGCCGAGCACGCGTCGCAGCCAGCCGGCACGCACCAAGCTGGCCGGCCGGGGACGGGCGACGCTCTCAGGCGTGGTCGTGCCTAGGAGCGCTTGGGGAGCAAGCCCCGCGTCAGGCATTGCCTAAGCATCTCAGGAAGCTGGTCGGAGTTCCAGCAATTAGGCGGCTGCGGGGCCATGCCCCCGCAGCGCGAACGCGTCGACGATCTGGAACGCGCCGTGCAGGCAGAGCGCGATGCCGGCCAGGATCGCGAGCGTCGTCACTCCAATGTGCGGCGACGCCAGGATGATCACGGCCGCGGTTATCCCGATGATGCCGTGCAGCAGGGCCGACAGACGGCGCGGCCCGGTGATCGCGCGGGCGAGGTCGAGTGCCCCGACAACCAGGAAGTAGAGACCCACCGCAAGCGCCACGGCGACCAGGCTCTGGCTCGGATGCCGGATCACCACGATCCCGGCGATCAGCGACAGGATCCCGAGCAAGAGGCCGCCCGCGCCGCGCTCCTGGTCGGAGACCGTCTGGACGATCAGCAGCACGCCGGCGGCGAGCAGGTAGATGCCGAGGATCACGCAGAGTGCCTCGAGCGACCGCGGGTAGGCGAGCACGAGCACGCCGATCACCACGCTCATCACCCCGGCCACGAGCAGCAGGTACCAGTAGCGCCGCGGTGACTCCAGCTCCACCACTCCGCTGGTGCGCAGGCCCTCCGGCGAATACATCTGGGTCATGGCTCCTCGGCTCAATGCTTGAGCAGGACGCCCTTTTCGGCGCTGTACTCGTCGTCGGTGAGCGCGCCGCTGTCATGCAGCGAGGCGAGACGCTCGAGCTGGGCGAGCCGCGCACCGTTGCCCTGGGGGGCGGTCGCGGGCGGGACGGCGGTGGTGGTGATGCCGTCCTCGGGCGCGCCGCGGCCGCGGCGCGTGTCCCACCACTCGCGCATGCCGCGCATCGCATCGCCCGCCTGGGCGTCCGGGAACTCGCGCGCCGTCTGGCGCCGCAGCAGCTCGATGCCGAGCACGATCGCGGCAGCGATCAGGAGGATCGGGATCCACTGGCGCAGCGCCGGCGTGGGTCCCCAGAGCAGCACCAGCAGGTAGACGAGGGCCACCGACGCGTAGACGCGCCACGGGCGGTCGCGCATCGACGGCGCCAGCGCGCGGCGCACCGCGGTCGCCGGCCGCGTCGGACCCGCGAGCCAGGCGGCGACGACGATCACGATCCCGTAGATCACGAGCGCGATCGCGATCGCGCTCAGGAGCGAGGTGCCGATGTTCCAGGCATCGTGCGCGGCCATCTTCACCGACTCCGCCTGCACTAGGCCGTCGACGATCTGGTTGCCCCCCACGCGGCGCACCAGCAGCACGCTGATGCCGACGCCGACGAAGCACCAGCCGGTGCCGCGCAGCGCGAGGCGGCGCCTGTCCTTGGCGATCCCGATCGCGACGGCGAACAGCACGAACGTGAGGATCGTGAAGATGATCGAGATGTTGCGGATCAGCTTCGCGATGTCCTGGGCCGTGTTCAGCTGCTTGGCCCGCATGATCACGAGCCGGCCGGTGGTGGGCGGCAGGGTGATGCCGAGCTTCTGCTGCGCAAGCCCCTGGGCCTGCGAGCCGGTGCCGCCGCCGAGCTTCTGTTGCGCGGCAGCCACCTGGTTCGAGATCCCGAGCGTCGCGGCGAGCTGCGTGACCAGGTTGTGGAGGTCGAGCGTGACCTCGCCGTTTTGGGTCGAGACGACCTTGCCGCCGCCGTTGAGGATGTTGATGAACTGCTGGTGAGCCGCGCGGTTGGCGGCGCGCCAGGCATCCTGGACACGCGGGCGGGCGAGCAGCGCCGGCGCCTCGCGGTCGGCGATCTCGCGCAGGCCGGCGGCCGCCGGACCGGCGAGCGCCCTGGTCTGCGCCGGGAGGTTGTTGCGCAGCTGCCCGGCCACGTCGACGTTGGTGAACAGCTCGTTGACCAGGTACGCGCCGAGCGCGTTCTGGATGGCCGGATCGGCGAGCAGCTTGGCGCTCGTGTTCGTGTAATTGCCGGTGTCGAGTACCTGGCGCTTGACCCAGGTGGACAACACGGCGATCACCGCGCAGATCACCGCGACGGTGAGCAGAGCCACGACGGCCACACGGCGACCGCGCCCCTTGGGCGCCGGGCTCGGCTTGGACGGCTGGGATTGAATGGACTCGGACAGGGTGCTGCTCCCTCCTGCGCCTCGTGCATCGAGGATCTAGCCCTCGGCAGCCGCGGACAAGGGCGTCCGCAGGTGTCAGGGCAGGGAAGCGCGCACGACCGCCGCCCGCGGCCGCCCGACGGGGCCGGCTACTCCTCGTCGCGCCCCGCCAGGAACATGAGCGTCGCCTTCACGCGGCGGCTCACGTCGTCCGCGTTCGAAAGGTTCAGCTTCATGAAGATCGAGTTGATGTGCTTCTCGACGGCTCGCTTGGTGAGATAGAGCGTCGACGCGATGGCGGCGTTGCTCTTGCCCTTGGCGATCTCGGCGAGCACCTCGTGCTCGCGGCGCGTGAGCTCGGACAGCGGCGAGGCCTCCTCGCGCGCGCGCGCGTCGACGAGCACCTCGACGACCTTCGGGTCGATCACCGATTCCCCGGCGACCACCGCCTCGACGGCCGCGACCAGCTGCTCGCGGTTGTGGACGCTCTCCTTGAGCAGGTAGGCCCGCCCGGCGGAACCCTCGTCGAGCAGCGATAGCGGATAGCTCGGCTCTGCGTACTGGCTGAGCACGACCACGCCGATCCGCGGGTGCGTCTCACGTAGGCGATGCGCAACGCGGATGCCCTCGTCGGTATCCGACGGTGGCATGCGGATGTCCGTGATCACCGCGTCGGGCTGCTCCTCCTCGACGGCGGCAAGCAGCGCGTCACCGTCCCCGCACGAGCGCGCCACCTCGATCTGAGGGACGCCCGCGAGGATCAGCTCCACCGCCTCTCGGACGAGATAGGCGTCTTCTGCGATGACTACCCGGATCGGCCGACCCGGCGCTCTCGCCGGATCGCGGTCCAGCGTGACTTGTTGCATGAGGATCGCCCCTCCGAGCGGTCCCGCAGGCGGCGGTCGTCGCCCACCGGCGTTAAAGCCCTGGATTGGTGATGGGATCCGACCTTAGACGCCCGAGTTCGAATGGTCAACCGTGGCTTTTGCGCAGTTCTTGCAGATCTTCGAATTGAGGCGTACTCAGCGCTTTTTCGAGACGTTGGTCTACGCCTCCCCAAGTGCTCTCGTGCGTGCACCATAGCCAGCGCGCTCGCCCGGCCGTATCGTCAAGCCGCCACCCGTACGGACGAAATGGAGACCGCATGGCCGCAGTTGCTCAGGAGACGCACGACAGGCTGTCCGGCCTCTCCGCCGGCGACGTCGAAGCGCTCACCGACATGCTTGCCCTCCGCGAGGACGCGCGCGAGGAGACCGGGCTCGACGCCCGCACGTTCGGGCTCGTGAAGATCGCCGCTCTGATCGCGCTCGACGCACCACCCGCCTCATACATGTGGCAGGTGGCGAACGCCCTCGACGGCGGCGCGACCCCCGAGGAAGTGCTCGGCGTGCTACACGCCGTAGCGCCCCAGGTCGGAGGCCCGCGCGTGATCGCCGCGGCGCCCGAGATCATGGTCGCGCTTGGGCTCGCGCTCCCCGAAGGCACGGAGTAGGGAGCGGCCATGCCCTTGATGAGACGACGCCCCCTCCTGCGCGCCGCCGCTGTCGGTGGCGGCGCCTACCTGGCCGGCAAGAAGCGGCAGCAGGGCCAGGAACGCGAGGCCGACCAGGAAGCCAGGCTCGAAGGACTCGAGAACCAGCCCACGGCTGCCGCACCACCCGCAGCACCCGCACCCCCTCCAGCGGCCGGACTCTCCTCGGACGTGATCAACCAGCTCAAGGAGCTGGGTCAGCTCCATGAGCAGGGCATTCTCACGGACGCTGAGTTCGACCAGCAGAAGGCAAAGGTCCTGGGCGGCTAACCCCGATCAACCGGGAGCCTTGCCAGCGACACGACGGCCCTTGCCCCAAGGGCCGTCGTCGCGTTCTGGTGCACACCGTTGGGGCAAGGATCACCCCGTTCGGATGATGCGGCCGTGCGGGCCCATTCATACCTTGGCCACGGCGCCCCGCGGCCCGCGGCGGCGTGACAGGCTTCAATCTAGGAGGACTCCATGGCAGATCTGATCGCCATCGGCTACCCCGATGAGACGACCGGCGCCCTGGCGGCCGAGGAGGTACACCGGCTGTCGCAGGAGCTGATCATCGAGCCCGACGCTGTCGCCGTGATCACGCGGGACAAGGAAGGCAAGTACCACGTGAACACCTCGCACCACGCGGTGGGCGGCGGAGCGACGTGGGGCATGTTCTGGGGGCTGCTGTTCGGCCTGCTGTTCTTCGTGCCGGTATTCGGCATGGCGGTGGGCGCCGGACTCGGTGCGCTGTTCGGCAAGATCGAGAAGACGGGCATCGACAAGCAGTTCCAGGATCAGGTCCGGGACATGATTCAGCCCGGCACCTCGGCACTGTTCGTCGTGGTCGAGAAGGTTACGCCCGACAAGGCCGTCGAGGCGCTCAGCCAGTACGGCGGAACCGTGCTCAAGTCGTCCCTCTCGAAGGATGCCGAGAAGGAGCTTCAGGAGGCTTTGCACGGGGAGCAGGTCCCCGCGTAGGCCCACCGCTCTCGGCCGGGCTGCCCGCCGGCAGCCCGGCCCGAGGAGGCTCGAACCAGGAGCGAGGTCACATGAAGCGCTTGATTCTCATCTGTCTGCTCATCGCCTCGTCGCTGGTGGTTGCCGCCTGCGGGGAGTCCAAGGAGGACAAGGCGAAGAAACAGGTCTGCAGTTCGCGCTCGGACATCCAGAAGCAGGTGAACTCGCTCAAGGGCCTGACGCCCGCCACGGCCACGACCAACGGAATCAAGGGCAGCCTCAACGCGATCAAGAGCGACCTGCAGAAGATCACGGACGCTCAGGGCAACCTGAACGACCAGCGCAAGCAGCAGGTGCAGTCCGCCAACAAGGAGTTCTCCTCGCAGTTCAAGTCGATCGTCAGCAACCTCGGCACGAACATCTCCATCAGCGGCGCCCAGGCGCAGCTCCAGTCGGCCCTGCAGCAGCTCTCCAGCGCTTACCAGACGTCGCTCGCCCCGATCGACTGCAGCTAGCGGCCAGAAGGTCGAACGCTGCACCGCTCATCGGAAGTAGGTGAACGGTGCAGCGACGCTAGGGATCAGAAATCGGAGACCCGGCTGCCGTAGGCCACGAGGCCGTAGATCGCCAGGATGTCGATCGCGAAGATCGCCAGCGACCAAAACGGATACGCCGGGATGAACATCAGCTGGGCGATCGCGTTGAGACTCAGCACCACCACGCCGGTCCAGCGGGCGAACTGGTTCTTCGCGAAGATCCCGAGGCCGACGAGGACCTGGGCGATGCCGAGGAACAGGACTGTCCACCCCCAAGCCTTCAGGTCACCGGCGATGTAGTGGGTGTTGGCAACGAAGAAGTTCGCGTTGCCGATTGCGGCGATCCCCTCGATGATGTTGAGGGTGCCGACGAGCAAAACGAGCACGCCGGCGAATGAGACCCAGCCGGAGCCCCGATCGTCTTCAAGACGCGCCACGTCGGAGGACACATACGTCTCCCGGCTGGCGCCTGTGTGAACGCTCATTCGCGCCTCCTGGCGGTTGTGCGAGTTCCGTGCGGTGGACGCACGCGTGGACCACAAAGCTCGCAACCCGATGCTGAGCGGGCAATAGTGCTCTCCGGCGTATCGGAGTAGGCGCGCACCCGCGCCGCCTTCATGTGGGGTGCTCACCCGGATCGGGTGAGTCTCGTCGTCAGCCGAGCTGCCGCTCGATCGCCCAGCTCGTGGTCTGAGCGATCCCCGCGCCGAGCAGCGAGCCGACCACGACGTCGCCCGGATAGTGGACGCCCGTGTGCACGCGCGAGTAGGCGACGAGCGCGGCCAGCCCGCGCAGCGGCGCGGCGGCGGCGGGCAGCGTGTAGCCGACGCCGGTGGCGAACGCGAAGGCGGCGGCGGCGTGCCCGGACGGGAAGGAGCTCGACGCGGGCATCGGCACGTAGCGTGCGATCGGCACGTCCTCGCCGACGCGGTCGGGCCGCCGCCGCATACCGAGCGGCTTGACCACGATATTCACGGCGGCCGAGGTGGCGGCCACGGCGGCGAGGCCCATCGTGGCGGCGCGCCGGCCGGCGCTCCCGCCCGCCAGCGCCAGCACGCCCGCCGACGCGATCGAGAGGCGCGAGTAGTTGGCGGCGCGGGACAGCCGGCTCATCGCGCGGTCGAGCGTCGGCGTGGGCGTGGCGGCGATCGCGGCGTACACCGCGACGTCCACTCGCTTGGCGTCGTCGAGCCAGCTCATGGGTGACTACGAAGGATGCCCGGCGGCGGCGCGCTCGTGCAGCTCGAGGCGATAAGCCGCCGCCTCCTCGCGTGCGAGCGCCTCGAGGTAGACCTCGTGCGCCCAGTCGCGCTCGGCCTCATCCGAAGCCAACCACACCTCCCACGCGTGTCCGACCTGGCGCGCGGCGACCCGCCAGCGTTCGAGGTACTCCGAGCGAACGTCCTCCACGGTCTCGTATACGGGCATCTTCCGACCGACCCTAAGAACGCGGGCGCGACGCTGCCTCCCTCGATTCGGGTGAAAAATCGCGGTCAGCTGAGGCCGGCCAGCCCGGTGGTGCCGACGCCGGCGTGGGAGGCCTGGTCGAGCAGACCGGCGGTGCGCGCCTTTACGACGGCCTCGCCGCGCGAGGACGCCTCGAGCTTGCGGTAGACCGAGCGCGCGTGCGTCTTCACGGTGTTGGCGGATACGTACAGACGCTCAGCCATCTCCGGGAACGAGAGATGCGTGGGCAGGAACTGGAGCACGCGCAGCTCCGCGGTCGTGAGCGCCCAGCCCCCGCCCGCCGAGGCGGACGAGGCCTCGGCCTGCGCCTGGCATTCGGCAATCCACTCGCGCGGCACGCGGGCGTCGGGCGCGGACTCGAGCTGCCGCTCGGCCGCCGCTAGCAGGGCGCGCGCCTGGGGCACGTCGCTCAAGCGCAGCGCCGCACGCGCCAGCGCGATCTGGCACTCGGCGTGGTACCACGGGCTGAGCTCCGCGCGCGCGAGCAGGTGGCACGCCTGGCGCAGGTCCGCCTGCGCGGTCTCGACGCGTCCGCCCTGCGCCTCGACGTGCGCGGCCACGGCGTAGACGAGCGCCGACGTCGCGTACTCCCCGAGCCCCGCGCGCTCCACCTGGGCGCGTGCCCTACTCGCGAGCGAGTCCGCCGCCGCCCAGTCGCGGCGTTCGATGGCGAGCAGCCCGAGCTGGGCAAGACAGAGCACCTGGATGTGGGGAGCCGCCGCCGCGCCGCGCCGCGCGCCGTCCTCGAGCAGCCGCCGGGCGCGCTCGCGCTCGCCCCCGAGATGGCGGGCCACGCCCTCGAGCAGGCGGCCGAGCGCCTGCCAGGGGCTGTTGTCGGGCGCGCTCGCGCAGGCCTGAGCCGTGGTCTCGGCCACGCGCTCGAGCGGCTCGCCGCTGACGCTGGCGCGCAGGATCGTGATCTCGCCCTCGAGCTCGCTGCCGCGCGCCTGCGGCTCGTCCTCGAGCGCGCCGAGCGCCGCCGCGGTCCAGCGCTCGACGAGGTTGCGGTCGCCGTTCACGAGCGAGCCGGCCGCCGCGGTGAGCGCGAGCGTCGCCGTGCTCGCCAGCTGCTCGTCGCCGAAGCGCGCCAGCCAGCCCGCCAGCTCGGCGCTGTGGCCGTAGCCGGCGTAGGAGGCGGCGTGGGACCAGAGCAGCTCGCCCGCGCGGGCGGCGTCGCCCGCGGCGATCGCGTGCTCGATGGCGCGATCGGCGTCGCCGTGCTCGTCGTACCACTCGCTCGCGCGCTGGTGGAGCGCTGACTCGAGCTCGGGGTCGTGCCGGCGCAGCTCGCCCTGGAGCGCCTCGGCGAACAGCCGATGGAAGCGGTACTCGTCGTCGAAACGGTCGAGCGGCAGCACCATCAGGTTGGTGCGCGAGAGCTGCTTCAGGAGGAGGGCCGAATCGGAGCGCTCGAGCAGGTGGTCGCAGAGCGGGCCGGAGAGCCGCTCGAGCACGGAGGTGCCGGCGAGGAAGGCGACCAGCTCCTCGGAGAGCGAGCCGAGCACCTCGTCCTCGAGGTAGTCCGCCACGTAGCGGTCGTTGCCGGCGAACTGCTCGAGCGTGCGGCTCGGCTGCGGCTCGCCGTCCATCGCGAGCGTGGCGAGGTATAGAGCTGCGGGCCAACCCTCGGTGCGGTGCACAAGGAGCTCAAGCACGTCCGGGTCGAGCTCGACTCCGTGTGCACCGACAAGGGCTGCGGCCTCCGATTGGGTCATCGCGAGGTCGCTGGCCCGCAGTTCCACGAGCATTCGGCTCGCCCTCAGGGCGCCGAGCGGCAGCGCCGGCTCGGCGCGGGCGGCGAGCACCACCTGGCAGTCCTCGTCGAGGTGCTCGATCAAGTTGGCGAGTGCATCCAGCGAGCCGCGCGAGTGCAGGGTCTGTGCGTCGTCGATCACGACGACGATGCCGCCCTCACAGTCCGACAGGGCGCGCCCCAGCGCTGGGATCGCCGCGGCGGCGCGGCTTGGAGTGGGCGCCTCGAGCGCCGCGAAGTGGTCGATGTCGAATGGCGCGGCGTCGCGAGCGGCGCGCACCACAGTGCGCAGCAGGCGCCCGGGGCCGCTGTCCGCGCCATCGAGGTCAACCCAGGCAAACGGGCGGCCGTCCTCCTCCGCCCACTCGTGCAGCAGGGTCGTCTTCCCGTAGCCGGCCGGAGCGGCCAGCAGGACGAGCGGCGCGGCGCGCGCCGCCAGCAGCCTGCGCACAAGGCGATGCCGCGACAGCAGCGGTCGAGGTCCGTCGAGCTCCGGGAGCGGCCGGGAACTGTGGAGCACCGAAGCTGTCGTCATACCGGCGGGTGGCCGCGGGCAGGGCCAAGCGTGGGCAACTCCTCCATGCAGCGGAGCATTGCCCGCGCCCGCGCTTCCGCCAAGGGCGCGCGCCCCCGGGTTCGAGTAGGCACGCACCACGCGCGGGGAGCGGTGCATACGCACGCCCGAGAACGCTTGGTCACATCTTCGTGCACACACCCTTGCCGCCAGATCCCGCGCCCGTGAGGCTCTTTTGTGTCAATCCAGTTGACAGGGCATGCCGGAAACCGTTCCGCCGTCGGAAGTAGAGCGATCGAGCACGCGCACCGGCGCGCTTAAGAGCGTGGCCGCGCGGCCGCCGCGCCGGCTGGACGCGAGGCTCACGCTCGCGCTCGCGCTCGCCGCCACGGCTCTGTCCGTGCTCGCGATCGTGATCGCGCTCGACTCGCCGTTCTCGGACGCGCGCTACCTGGTCGCCGCCGTCAACGCGCTGATGATCGCCACGCCCGTGGGCGTGGGCCTCTACGCCCTGCACCGCGAGCCGGGAAGCATGTTCGCGCGCCTCCTGATCGCGGCAGGCTTCCTCTGGTCGCCGAACATGCTGGCCGCTGCCGACAACGACGTGCTGTACAGCATCGGCCGCGTAGACGGCTGGCTGCTCTGGCTCAGCCTGGTGATTCTGGTGCTCGCCTTCCCGACCGGACGCCTGATCGGCCGGGCGGAGCGCTGGCTCGCCGGCGCCTCCTGCCTCGTCGTGCTGGTGCTCTACCTGCCGCCGGTCCTGCTCGCCCACCATTTCCCGATGCCCTACCCGTCGAGCGCCTGCGACCACAACTGCCCGAGCAACGCATTCGCGTTGACGAACCACGAGCCCGGCTTCATCGGCTCGGTGGTCGAGCCGCTGCGCGAGGTGGCCGCGAGCCTGCTCTTCCTGGGCGTGGCCGTGACGCTCGGCCTCCGGATCGCCTCGGCGTCGCGACTGATGCGCCGCACGCTCGTCCCGGTGCTCACCGCCGCGATCGTCGCGATGGTGGGCAACGCCGCGTTCATGCTGGCGCGCCATATCGACCGCTACTCGCCGACGGCCAGGGCGATCGGCTTCATCGCGCAGTTCGCGGTCCCCGCCCTGATCGTGGGCCTGCTCGTCGGCCTGCTGCGCTGGCGCCTCGTGGCCACCGATGCCCTGCAGCGGCTCGTCAACCGCTTCGGCGGCAACCCGAGCGACCTCGACGCACGCGACGTGATCGCCGATGCGATACGGGACCCGTCGCTGTGGATCGCCTTCTGGGCGGGCGAGCCCGGCCGCTGGGTGGACGAGTCGGGCGCGCAGGTCCTGCTCCCCTCGAGAGATCCCAGCCGCGCGGTGACCGAGGTGACCGCCGACGGGAGGCCGGTCGCGGCGCTCGTTCACGATGCCGCGCTGCTGGGCGAGCCCGCCGTGCGCGAGGTGGCCGGCGGCTTCGCGCTGATGGCGCTCGAGAACCAGCGGCTCGACGCCGAGCTGCGCTCGTCGCTGCGGGAGCTGCGCGAGTCGCGCGCCCGGATGCTGCACGCGGTGGACCACGAGCGCCGGCGGATCGAACGCGACCTGCACGACGGCGCGCAGCAGCGCCTAGTCGCCCTGCGCGTCGGGCTGCAGCTGGCCACGGAAACGGTCGTCGACGACCCCGACGCCGCCATGTCCCAGCTCACCAAGCTGGGCACCGCCGTCGAGAAGATCCTCGACGAGGTGCGCGCGCTCGCGCGCGGTGTCTACCCCCCGTTGCTGGCGGACCAGGGCCTCGCCGCCGCGCTCCGGGCCGCCACCCAGGACAGCCCGGTCCGGACGACGGTTCGCGCCGGCGCCGTCGCGCGCTACTCGCAGCAGATCGAGAGCGCGGTCTACTTCTGCTGCCTCGAGGCGCTGCAGAACGCTGCGAAGCACGCGCAGGCGAGCTCGATCGTGCTGACGCTCAGCGAGGACGACGAGCTCGAGTTTTCGGTACACGACGACGGACGCGGCTTCGAGCCGACCCGCGAAGGCGGCGCCGGCCTCGAGAACATGCGCGACCGCATCGTGGCGCTCGGCGGCCACCTGAGCGTCGCCTCGGCGCCCGGCGAGGGCACGCTCGTATCGGGCACGGTGCCGATCGGGCTCGCCCAGCTGACGCCGGACGTCGAGATGCTCTTCCGGCGGGCCACCGACGCGCTCGAGGACAGCTTCGCGATACTCAGGGCGCTGCGCGACTCGAACGGCAACGTGATCGACTTCGCGATCGAGCACCTCAACGACGCGGCATGCCGCTCCACCGGCCGCCGGCGCGAGCAGCAGATCGGGCGCGCGCTTGGTCATCTCGACCGCGAGTACCTCGGCTCCGACCTGTTCGCCTGGCACCGCCAGGCGCTCGAGACGGACGGCCCATCGACCCTCGAGGACGTGACCTACGAGCGGCGTCCCGGCGGGCGGCGGCTGCTCGAGGGCCACGAGCTGCACGCCGCCCCGCTCGGCGGCGGACGCTTGGCGGTGCACTGGCGCGACATCACCGAGCGCAAGCGCAACGAGCGCGAGCTGAGCCTCCAAGCGGCCGTGCTCACGCGCGCGTCCGAGGGCGTCTGCCTCGTGCGCTCGGCGGACGGCGTGATCGTCTACGCCAATCCGCGCGCGGCGGAGACATACGGCTACGCGGAGGAGGAGCTCGGCGGACGGCGCTTCGCCGAGCTGATCTGGGAAGACAGGCCCGGTGGGGCCGAGCGGCGCGCCGCCGAGATCCTGGCGCGCGTGGCAGCGCTCGGGGAGACGAGCTTTGAGGTGCGCTGCCGGCGGCGCGACGGGCGCGCGATCTGGGTCGAGGCGCACACCGCGTCGTTCGAGGATCCGGACCACGGCGCGGTCTGGGTGGTGGTCCAGCAAGACGTGACGGCGAGGCATGAGGCACAGGAGGCGCTCGAGCTGTCCGAGCAGCGCTTCCGCAGCGCGATCGCGGGCGTGCCGATCGTGCTCTTCACGATGGACAGGGACCTGCGCTACACGTGGGTGTTCAACGGCGAGACCGGCATCCATGGAGACGAGGGCGCCGTCGGGCGGACCGACGCGGAGATCTTCGGCCGCGAGGTCGGCCACACGCTCACCCGCGTGAACAGCGCGGCGCTCGCGGGCGCGCCGATTCAGACCGAGGTCGAGGTCGATCTCCCCCACGGCCCGACCATCTTCGAGCTCTCGGTCGAGCCTCTGCGCGACGAGGACGGGCGCGTGGTCGGCGTCGCCGGCGCGGCGTATGACGTGTCGCTGCGGGGTCGCGACAAGCGGCTCGATGGGCTGTTCGAGCGCAGCCCGCTACCGACGGCGATCCTGGGTGCAGACCGGCGCTTCGTGGAGACCAACGGCGCGTTCCGCAAGCTGCTCGGCTACCTGCCGCAGGAGCTGGAGCGGATGACGCTGGGGGACGTGAGCCATCCGGACGAGAACACCGCGGACGCGGGGGTGACCGGGCGCCGCTTCGCACGCCACGGCTCCGAGCGCCGTGCGCAGTACCGGCTGATCACGAAGTCCGGCGAGATCGTGACGAGCTCGCTCCTGGCCTTCCCTCTCGGCGCGCGGGGCGAGGCGCCCGGCGGCTTCGTGGGTCTCATCCTTCAGACGCCTCAGCCGAGCCCGCGGTCGCTGCGCCACCGAGGCGTGGGGAAGCCAGCCTCCCCATCGAATGCCTGACGGCATCCTCGACCCGCCCGTCCGGGTGCGGTATTCCCTTGTTCGCACTGCATCGACGGGAAAGGGCTCGTGCGCCTCGTGGACGAGGTCGTCAGGATCAGATCGACGTGGCCTGAGCGACTCGGGGAGAGCGGCGAGGTCAGGGTGGTCGTGGTGGACGACCAGGAGACGTTCCGCGACGCCATGGGCAGCCTCGTGGCGGCCACTCCGGGCTTCAAGCTCGCGGGGGAGGCGCCCAGCGGCGAGGACGGCATCGCCGCGGTCGACCGCCTGTCGCCCGAGCTAGTGCTGATGGACATCCGTATGCCGGGCATGAGCGGCATCGACGCGGCCCGCACGCTCGCCGAGATCCACCCGGAGGTGGTGGTGATACTCACCTCGGTCTACGGGCCCGAGGAGCTGCCGCCCGACCTCGTGGACGGCTGCGGCGCCGCCGCATTCGCGCGCAAGCAGACCTTGCGGCCGCGCCTCCTGCGCGAGCTGTGGGACCGGCACCGGCACGGCTGAGCCGCCGGCCGGGCGCCGCCTAGCGGCCGGCCACGACGACCGTGTCCGCGATCCAGTCGGGCAGCCCGCGGCGGCGGGCGTTGAAGAGGATCGGCACGAAGCCGGCGAACAGCGGCAGCGCGGCCAGGAAGAGCCCGCCGACGCGCAGCAGCGCGCGCACGGGACGTAGCAGCCCTCCGTCGGCGCGCTGCACGCGTATGTGCATCACGCGGTTGCCCGGCGTCTGCCCGGTGGTGACCCAGAAGGTGGCGAAGTAGCCCACCAGCCAGGCGACGAAGATGAAGCCGCCCACCGCGACCAGCGCCGTGTGGGCGCTGTGGCCAAGCGGGAACACTGAGATCACGAGCGCGGCGGAGGCCGCCACGACGGCCGCCACGAGATTGATGACCGCCGCATCCACCACGATCGCCACCGCGCGCGTGACGAGCCCGATGTAGACGGGTCCGGCCGGCGGGGGCGGGGCGGTGGCCGCGTGCATCTGCTGCGCGGCGATCTGTGCCCGGGCGCGCGCCTCGCTGTGGTCGGCCGTGCCGTTTGCCGACGCCGGCGCGCCCTCGGTGGTGTCGTGGACGCCGGTCACGGCTGCGCGTCTCCCTGCGGCGGGGGTACGGCCACGGCCTCCCGGCGCCGGCGCCTCAGCAGAAGCCGCCGGGCCGCCGTCTCGAGCCGGTCGTCGGCCCTGAGGGAGCGCGTGCGGACCACGTCCGCCACCTGGTCGGCGAAGCCCAGTCCCTGCTGCCCGATCGCCTCTGTCACGGCCGGGCTGCGGGCGATCTCGTCGACGAGCAGCCAGAGGTCGTCGCTCTCAAGCAGGCGCTCCACCGCCTCGTCGAGCAGGGAGCTGTCGATCAGCCGCGCCACCAGGCGCTCGGCGGCGGGGCTGTCGATCACGCGGCCTGACAGGCGGTCCATGCCCGGGCTCGCCAGGAGGCGCTCGAGCGCCTCGTCGGCGAAGCGCGAATCGAGGAGGGCGTCAAGGGTCGCGAGCGCGGCGTGGCTCGCTCTCCTGCCGACTGCGTCGCGCGTGCGCCGCTCCACGGCGGCGCTGACCGCCGTGGCCTCGGCCACGCCGACTTGAACCCCCCTCGCGATGTGTTGCATGCCGAGCATGCGTTCTCGCTGCCATCCTCCCAACGCCCGGCCCCTGACGCGAGGGTGAGGGCATGCGTTTTTGGCATGGGGCAGCCATCACCGGTCCGCTCAGTCGTGTCCGCACCCCTCGCGCCACGGAAGCCGACCGTATTGCCTTTGCGCCGCGACGCTGCAAAGCTGCACACAGGCATGGCGACCAGCGTCGACAGCCAGGCCCCGGCCGCGGGCCAAAACGGGCACCTCTCGCCCGACGAGCGGGCCGAGATCGGAAAGTCTGCCCGCTCCAACGTCGGGCGCTCGGCGCACGCGGAGTGGAAGCCGGCGGATAACCGGCCGAACCCGATCGACCTGCTCGAGCAGCAGGCCGCCACGAGGGTGCCCGAGCTCGTGCCGATCCGCTACGGGCGCATGGCGGCGTCGCCGTTCGCGTTCTACCGCGGCGGTGCGTACATCATGGCCTCGGACCTCTCGACCACGCCCAACTCGGGCATCCGCGTGCAGCTCTGCGGCGACGCGCACCTGTCGAACTTCGGCGGCTTCGCCTCCCCCGAGCGCGACCTGCTGTTCGACCTCAACGACTTCGACGAGACGCTGCCCGGTCCGTGGGAGTGGGACGTCAAGCGGCTCGCTGCCAGCCTCGTGATCGCCGGGCGCGACCGCGGCTTCTCGACGAAGCAGCGGCGCACGATCGTGCAGTCGTGCGTGGCCGCATACCGCGAGGCGATGCGCGGCCTGGCCACGATGCCGGAGCTTCAGATCTGGTACCAGCGCGTGGACGAGAACGCGGTCGCGGCCTACTTCGGCCCGCAGGCCACGGCGCGCCAGGCGAAGCAATTCGACAAGGCCGTGACGAAGGCGCGCGCGAAGGACAGCACGCGGGCGTTCACCAAGCTCGCGTCCACGATCGACGGCACGCCGCGGATCATCAGCGATCCGCCGCTGGTGGTCCCGATCCGCGAGCTCCTGCCCGAGGTCGAGGCCGGGGAGTTCACGACCCGCATCGTGAGTCTTCTCGACACCTACAAGGCCAGCCTGCCGGGCTACCTGTGCAAGCTGATCGACCGCTACCAGTTCATGGACATCGCGCGCAAGGTCGTGGGCGTCGGCAGCGTGGGCACCCGCGCCTGGATCATCCTGATGATCGGCCGCGACCACGGCGATCCGCTGTTCCTCCAGGCGAAGGAGGCGCGGCCGTCGGTGCTCGAGCCGTTTGCCGGCAAGAGCGAGTTCGGCAACCAGGGCAGGCGCGTGGTGGAGGGCCAGCGGCTGATGCAGGCCGCGGGCGACGTCTTCCTCGGCTGGCTGCGCACCACCGGGCTCGACGGCAAGCGCCGCGACTTCTACGTGCGCCAGCTCTGGGACTGGAAGACCTCGGCGGAGATCGAGTCGATGCTGCCGTCCGGCATGCAGATGTACGGCCGGCTCTGCGGCACCATCCTGGCTCGCGCTCACGCGCGCTCCGGCGACGCGATCGCGCTCGCGGCCTACCTCGGCGCCGGGGACAGCTTCGACCGCGCGCTCGTCGAGTTCGCCGAGCTGTACGCGGACCAGAACGAGGAAGACCACCGGCTGCTGCTCGACGCGATCGAGAGCGGCCGGCTCGAGGCGGTCGCCGGCATCTGAGCGCTCAGGCGACGCTCGTGCGCTCGCCGGGACGAAGCAGCCGCACCTCCACGCCGGGCGCCTCGCGCGCGGCCAGCTCGACGAACTCACGCGCCCGCCGCTCGCTCTCCTCCGGGCGGCCGAATGGCCGGGGCAGCGCGTACGTGCCCCAGTGGATCGGAATCGCCACGCGCGGCGAGAGCACCGCCGCGGCCTCCGCGGCGCGCGCGGGGTCGAGGTGTCCCGGGCCGAGATTCGGCCCCCAGCCCCACACCGGCAGCAGCGCGACGTCTACGCCTCCGCTCAGGTCGGCCATGCCCGCGAACAGGTCGGTGTCGCCCGGGAAGTAGACGGACGCGGAGCCGCGCAGCACGAAGCCGATCGCCGCCGCCTCGTGGCCGAAGGGACGGCGGCGCCCCTCGTGGACGGCGTGGACGGCGCTCAGCGTCAGCGGCCCGACCGTCGTCTCGTCGCCGCTGCCCAGCTCGTTGACGTGCCGGATGCCGCGCCGCGCGAGCCATGCTGCGGCTCCCCTCGGGGCGAGCACCTGCGCCGAGCCCGCCACCCGCCGCAGGGACGGCAGGTCCGCGTGGTCGGCGTGCAGGTGCGAGAGCAGCACGGCGTCGAGCTCGCCGATCTCCTCCTGGCCGGGCAGCGCCGCATAGCGCAGCAGCGGGCCGACGCGTCTGCGCAGGACCGGATCGGTGAGCACCCGCGCGCCGTCGAGCTCGATCAGCACGGTGGCGTGCCCGAGCCATGCGATCTCGACCGCCACCCGGCAAGCCTCACCCAGCCGGGGCCGGCAATCAAGTGTGGTGCCCTCACCATTGCCAGGGTGGCGGTCACGCACGAAGCTGCCGGGTCATGGAAGCGGGCGAGCCAGTCACGGCGTCCCGGCGTTCCAAGCCGGTGCTGCGGATCCTGGTGGTGTGGCTCGCCACCGCGGGCACGCTGCTCGCACTGAGTGCGCTGCTCAGCGACGTCCATGTCGACAGCGTTGGCGCGGCGTTCGGCTCGGCCGCGCTCATCGGCCTGGCCAACGCGTTCATCTGGCCGCTCCTGATCCGCTTCGCGCTGCCGCTGACGGTGCTGACGCTCGGCCTCGGCGCGGTCGTGCTCAACGGCGCGATGGTGCTGCTCGTCTCGGCGATCGACCCCGGGCTGAAGGTGTCGAGCCTGTTCGCGGGCATCGTCGTCGCACTGGGCGTGACGATCGTCAACACCGCGGTCACCTCGCTGCTCGCCATCGACGACGACGCGTTCTGGGTGCGCAACGTCGTGCAGCGCCAGGCCAAGCGCATCGGCAACCCAGAGCCCACCGATGTCCCCGGCCTCTTCTTCCTCGAGATCGACGGGTTGGCATGCGACGTGCTCCTGCGCGCGCTGCGCGACGGCAACGCGCCCAACATGGCGCGCTGGGTGCGCGGCGGCAACTACGCGCTGCGCCGCTGGGAGACCGACTGGTCCTCGCAGACGGGCGCGTGCCAGGCCGGGCTGCTGCACGGCGACAACTACGACATGCCGGCCTTCCGCTGGTGGGAGAAGGATCGCGGCGCCCCGATCGTGACCAACCACCCCAGGGACGCGATGGAGCTCGAGCGCCGCCACTCGAACGGGCGCGGGCTGCTGTTCGCGGGCGGCGCGAGCCGCGCCAACATCGTCTCGGGCGACGCCCCGCGCAGCCTGCTGACCATGAGCACCGTCCTGCGGCGCGACCGGCCGGGGCGGATCGGCCAGGACTACTTCGCCTACTTCGCGAGCCCGTACAACGTGCTTCGCACGATCACGCTCGTCGGCCGCGAGGTGGTGAGCGAGCTGTGGAGCGCGGCGCAGCAGCGCCGGCGCGACGTGGAGCCCCGGATCAAGCGTGGCTTCGTGTACTCGTTGATGCGCGCCTGGGCGACGGTGATCCAGCGCGACCTGCAGGTGGAGGCGATCATCGCCGACCTCTACGCGGGCCTGCCCGTCGCGTACACGACCTTCCTCGCCTACGACGAGGTGGCGCACCACTCCGGCATCGAGCGGCCGGAGACGCTCGCCACGCTGCGGCAGGTGGACCGCCAGATCGGCCGCATCGCGGCCGCCGCCCAGCACGCGCCGCGGCCGTACCGGTTCGTGGTGCTCTCGGACCACGGGCAGTCCCAGGGCGCGACCTTCCGCGAGCGCTACGGGCTCACGCTCGAGGAGCTGGTGCGGCAGGCCTCGGAGGCGGGCGCCGCCGACGTCGCGGGCGCGGCGCCGCCGGACGAGGCGCTGGCGTTCCTCGGCGCGTCGCTCACCGAGGCCTCGTCGGGCGACTCGGTGATGTCGAAGACGCTGCGGCTGGCCTCGCGCGGCAAGGGCCAGGACGACGCTGACACCGGCAGGGCCGACGACGGCTCGGACGGCGACGGCGAGCTGCCCGACGTCTCGGTGATGGCGTCCGGCTGCCTCGGGCTGATCTCGTTCCCCCGCGAGCCGGGGCGCCTCAGCCTCGAGCGCATCGCGGCGCTCCACCCGCTGCTGATCCCGACGCTCGTCGAGCACCCCGGAATCGGCTTTGTGCTGGTGCACTCCGAGGCGCAGGGATCGCTGGCCATCGGCGCCCATGGCGTCTACCACCTCGACGATGACAGCGTGGACGGCGAGGACCCGCTCGTCCCCTACGGCCCGAGCGCCGCGCGCCACGTCCGCCGCACCGACGGCTTCCCCCACTGCGCGGACATCATGGTCAACAGCACCTACTTCGAGGACACCGACGAGGTTGCGGCGTTCGAGGAGCTGGTGGGCTCGCACGGCGGGATGGGCGGCACTCAGTCGTTCCCGTTCGTGCTGCACCCGGTCGAGCTCGAGCTGCCCGAGGAGCGGCTGGTGGGCGCCGAGGCGGTGCACCACGTCTTTCGCCGCTGGCTCGTGCAGCTGGGGCACGAGAGCTATGCGGAGAGCGCTATGAGCGGTGGTGCGGGCCCCCCGCGCTGACACATGCGCGCCCCATTGCCGGTGTCCGGGGGCCGGTGAGAGCCTTCAGACGATGGCCATACCGCGGTCGCCGTTTTGGTGAGCGCGCTTTACCGAGCAAGGAGTCTTCACATGGTTGTAGCGGCTGACTATCCGCTGGCCAACATCATCTGGACGATGTTCGTGTTCTTCGCGTTCATCATCTGGATCTGGGTGCTGTTCACGGTGTTCGCCGACCTGTTCCGGCGTCACGACATCGGCGGCTGGGGCAAGGCGGGCTGGACCTTGTTCGTGATCGTCCTGCCATTCATCGGAGTGCTCGCCTACCTCATCGCCTACGGCAAGGGGATGGCGGAGCGCCGCGAGAAGGATGTCGAGGCGAGTCAGAAGGCCTTCGACAGCCACATCCGCAGCGTGACCGGCGGTGGTGGCGGCGGAGCCGCCGCCGAAATCTCGCAGGCCAAGCAACTGCTCGACAGCGGAACGATCACCCAGGCCGAGTTCGACGAGCTCAAGCGCAAGGCACTTGGGGGCGGCGCGGCCCAGCCCCTCACCCCCGCCACAGGCTGAGCGCCGGTCAGCGCCAGCGCGTTGCGACTCGAGCTCGGCACCAAGGTGCGCTGCTCCGACGGCAGCTTCGGGGAGCTTGCGGACGTGGTCATCGATCCCGTCCGCAAGTGCCTTACTCACCTCGTGGTCCGGCCGAGCCGCGGCCCGGCGCCGACGCGGCTAGTGCCGATCGAGCTCGCCGACGCCGAGGACAGCCGCGAGGTGACGCTGCGCTGCACGATCGACGAGGCGCTGGCGCTCGAGCCGGTACAGGATTTCGCCTACCTGCAGATGGACCAGTTCCCCGTGAACGACCCGAACTGGGACGTCGGCGTCGAGAACGTGCTCGCAATGCCCTACTACGGCACCGGCGAGCTCGGCAACTACGCGCCCGCCTACGACCCCAACGTCGGCGTCGCCTTCGACCGGATCCCCAAGGGCAAGATCGAGATCCGGCGGCTGAGCACGATCACGTCGTCGGAGGGCGATGCCGTTGGGCGCGTCGACGGCTTCCTGGTCGACAACGGCGACCAGATCACACACATCGTGCTCGAGCGCGGGCACCTCTGGCGCAAGCGCGAGGTCACGATCCCGATCGGCTCGGTGGAAAAGGTAGAGACCGACAGCGTGAGCGTCGGCCTGACGACGCGGGAGATCGGCGCGCTCCCAGCCGTCCCCGTGCGCCGCTGGCGGCGCTAGCTGCGGTCTCTACCTCCGAGCTATCCCGCGCAGGAAGGGCACCAGCTTCTCGAGGAAGAGGTTGCGCTTCGGGCTCGCGCCCGCCGGGTCGTTGTGGGCGTAGGACGACCTGCGGTTGACGAGCACTAGGTTGCGGCGCGGGATGCCGGACTGCTTGGCGAGCGCTTCCGCCGCCTTGGGCACTCCCGGCCCGCCGAGCGCCGCGCCGAACGCGTAGATGCGCAGGCTCTTCGGCAGCTTGTGACCCTCGGTGGTGTGCACGTCGAGCACCTGCTGCGCGGGGTTGGCGTTGCCGTTGGCCACCGCACCCGCGTCGATCGTGAGGCGCAGCGGGTGGTACCAGGCGGCGCCGTCGAGGTTCTTCAGGCCCGCGCCGGAGAACATCTCCGCGTAGCGCTTGATCGGCGTGAGCGCACCCCTGCCGTCCCAGCCGCGCGGGCTGCCGCTCGCCGCGAGCTTGCCGAGGTGCGCCTGCGCCGCGACCAGGCTCGCCGGCGAGGTCTTCACGTCGAGCGCGTAGCCGAGCTGCCCGAGGTTCGTGACGGGCACGGGCGGCTTGAGGTTGTCGGGCAGCAGCGGGAACTGCTGGCCGAGCGAGGGCGAGTTCGGGTCGATCAGGGCGCCCGCCGAGCCGGTGGCCTGGAACAGTCCTGCGAACGGCGCCGGGATTCCGCCGAAGGCGAGCCACGGTGTGCCGGACTGAAGCGACGCGAGCGACTGCTCGGCCTGGTCCGCCGTGACCGGCGTCGAGCTCGAGGCGCCGTCGATGTAGACGAGACCCGCGAGCCCTTTCGCCCCCGGCTGGCCGTGGAAGTCCCAGGTGGCGTAGGCCGTGGTGATGGAGCCGCCGAGCGAATGGCCGCCCACCACCACGCGGCCGCCGAGCTTCTCCGCCTCGAGCACCACGCGGCGGAGGTCGTTGATTTCCGTATTCATCCCCCAGTCGCGCGCGTAGCCGACGGACGAGTCCGGGATCGGCTGGAAGTGCCGCGTGATGCTCGAGTTGGTGAGGTAGCCGAGGTAGTAATCGAACAGCTGCTGGCCCGTGGCCTTGCCCTCCTTGGCCCTCGTCAGCATCGACTGGTCCTCGAGCAGGTTCTCGCGCCGCTCGACCGCCCACACCTGCCAGCCCTTCGCGCCCGCGACGATGCTCTTCGCGAGCGGCTCGAAGTAGGCGGCGCTGGCCGAGGTGCCCGGGTTGAGCACGAGCACGTTCTTCGCCCTCGGCGAGCCGGTCTTGAGGATCCCGACCCGGTCGTACCTGGCTGGGGTGCCGGGCGAGCGGAAGCCGGCGATGCGCCGGAAGCGCACGCTCACCTTCGCACCCGCGGCCGCCGGTGCGAGCGCCGCGGCCAAGCACACGAGCGCGAGCGGCATCGCCAGAACCAGCTTGCGCCTCGACGCCACCGCCGGAAGATACCCATCAACTATCGTCGGGCAGCGTGACCACCCGCGCGCGCGCAACCGCCGATCCCGGCCGCGCGGTGCTCGTGATCGCGTGCATCGCGCAGTTCATGGTCGTCCTCGACATCTCGATCGTGAACGTCGCGCTGCCCACTATGCGGCGGGCGCTCGACCTCTCGCCCGCCGGCCAGCAGTGGATCGTGAACGCGTACACGCTCGTGTTCGGCGGCTGCCTCCTGTTCGGGGGGCGCGCCGCGGACATCTACGGCCGCCGGCGCACGTTCGTCGCGGGACTCACGCTGTTCAGCGTGGCGAGCCTCGTCGGCGGCCTCGCCCAGAGCGGCGGCATGCTGATCGCGGCGCGCGCGGTGCAGGGGCTCGGCGCAGCGGTGCTCGCGCCGGCCACGCTAAGCCTGATCACCACGACCTACCTCGAGCCCGCCGCGCGCACGCGAGCGCTCACCGCCTGGGGCGCGACGGCCGCCACCGGCGGCGCCTTCGGCGCGGTGCTCGGCGGCCTGCTCACCGACGGCTTCGGCTGGCGCTCGGTGCTGTTCGTCAACGTGCCGATCGGAGCGGCGCTGCTCGTTGCCTCACTGGCCACGCTCGAGGAGCTGCGCCGCGACGGCCCGGCCCGCACGCTCGACCTGCCCGGCACGGTCACCGTCACCGGCGGCCTGGCGCTGTTCATCTACGCGATCGTCACCACCGACACGCATGCGTGGGGCTCGCTGCACACGCTCGGCCTGTTGGCGCTGTCGCTCGTGATCCTCGCCACCTTCGTGGTCATCGAACTGCGCGCGTCCGACCCCACCGTGCCGCTCGCCATCTTCCGCAACCGGGCGCTGTCCGGCGCCAACGCGATCGCGCTGCTGCTCGGCGCGCTGATCGGCGCCCAGATCTTCTTCCTGTCGCTCTATCTCCAGCAGGTCAACCACTACTCGCCGCTGCACGCCGGCCTCGTGCTGCTCGTGCCCACCGCGGGTGCGTTCATGGCCTCGCTGATCTCGGGCAAGCTCGTCGGCCGCGTCGGCCCGCGCGCGATCCTCATCGCTGGCCCGCTGCTCGGCGCGGTGGGCAGCTTCTGGCTGTCGCGGCTCGACGCCGGCGCGTCGTTCCTGCCGTTCGCGCTGCCCGCTCTGATCACCGTGCTGGGCTGTGCCTCCTGCTTCGTCCCGATGACGATGAGCGCGACCGCGGGGGTCGAGCTGCGCGACGCCGGGCTCGCGTCCGGCCTGATCAACAGCTCGCGCCAGATCGGCTCGGCGGTGGGACTCGCGGCGCTCGTCACGGTGGCGACGAGCCACACCACCGGACTGCTCCACGAGGGCGGGCATTCGGTGCCGAGCGCGCTCGCCGCCGGCTACGACCGCGGCTTCCTGATCACCGCGTTCTTGGCGCTTCTGATGGCACTGATCGCTGCCGTCGTGTTGCCACGCATCCCGAAGAAGGACGAGGTGGCGGCCGAGCGGCCCGAGGCGGCGATGGCGCTCGAGAGCGGCTGATTAGCAATAAAGAGCGGCCCGGAGCGGGATTTCTCATCTCCTGAACCTTTTCCCTGCTATGGCGGGGCAAAGCGTTCGGTCAATGCGCGGAACCGCATGAACCGCCTAGCGCGCCGCGGCGGACTGCTCGCTGAACTGCCCCACGAGCCGGTTGTAGATCCCGTGGGTCTCGCGCGCGACTGTCTCCCAGTCGAACTGGAGCACGTGCTCGCGGGCCTCGGCCACCAGGCGCTCGCGGGCCTCGTCGTCGGCCAGCACGTCTTCGAGCGTCGCCCCGAGCGACTCCGAGTCGCGCGAGCGGAAGCGGCGGCCGACGGTGCCGTCGCCCGGCACGACCTCACGCAGCCCGCCGGTGTCGGCCACGATCGTGAGGCAGCCCGACGCCATCGCCTCGAGCGCCACGAGCCCGAACGGCTCGTAGATGGAGGGCACGATGCAGAGGTCGGCCACGCGGTAGAGCGAGTGCAGCATGTCGTCGCCCACCCAGCCGAGGAAGGTGCCGTACGACCGGAGCCCGAGCTTGCGCGCCTGTTTCTTGAGCTCTACCTCGGCGGTGCCGGTGCCGGCCACCACGAAGCGGACGTCGCCGAAGCGGCGGATCGCGCCGGTGAGCGCGTCGAGAGCGAGGTGGAAGCCCTTCTCGTAGACGAGCCGGCCCACGAGCAGCACTAGCCGCTGGCTCGGGTCCGCGTACTTCGCGCGCAGGGCGCCGAGGTCGTCGGCCACGTGGTCGAGGTCGCTCGGGTCGATCCCGTTCGGCACGACCGAGATGCGCCGCGCCGCCACTCGGAACGTGTCGCGCACGTGGCCGCGCATGTAGTTCGAGCAGGTGATCACGCGGTCGGCGCTGCGCGCCATCGCCTGCTCGACCGCGTGGATGTGCGACTGCGGGTACTTGTTCACCCAGCCCTGATGACGGCCGAACTCGGTGGCGTGGACGGTCACGAGCCAGGGCACGCCGAGCTCGCGCGCGAGCGGCTCGGCCGCGCCGGCCACCAACCAGTCGTGGGAGTGCACGAGGTCGAAGTCGAAGCGCTCGCAGAGCGAGTTGCCGAGCTTGCGCATGTCCTCGTTCATGTGCTCGACCCAGCGCACGAAGTCGTTCACGTCCTTCGGGTAGGCGGGCTCGGATACGCGGTGCACGCGCACTCCGTGGCGCTCTTCTTCGGCGGGCAGGCGCCCGCCGCCGCGCGTGAGGACGTGGATCTCCACGCCGTCGCGGACGAGCTGCTCGGACAGCTTGCGTACGTGTCGCGCGAGCCCGCCTTCGACGATCGGCGGGTACTCCCACGATATGAGGAGGATGCGCACGCTCACCCGCCCGGCAGACTACCGGCCGGCTCTTTCGAACACTCCGAGCACGTTGTTCCCGTCCTCGAGCGGGTAGCTGAGGAGCTTTTCGAGGGGCGCGCCGCGGTCGAACGAGCGCTCGCCACCGGCCAGCACGTCGAGCCAGCGCCCGGACGGCGCGGCCACGCTCGCCCGCGCCGCGTCCTCGCGTACGGCCACCGCGACGAGCACGTCGTCGCCGCGCAGATAGGCGCATGCTCCTGGCCCCGCGTCCACCGGCTCATAGGCGCCGGCGAAGGCGTCAAACCGCCGCGCGCGCAGCTGGAGCAGCCGCTCGATCAGGAACAGCTTGTGCAGGTCGGAACCGAACGGGCGCTCGCCCGCCCGCAGTCGCCCGAGCAGCTCGCGGCGGCTCCCCCAGTCGACCGGCCGGCGGTTGTCCGGGTCCACGAGCGCGCGGTAGGAGAGCTCGTCGCCCTGGTAGATGTCGGGCACGCCGGGCGCCGTGAGCTTGAGCGCGAGCTGGCCGAGC
>DASXNY010000014.1:0-15353 GCA_036494715.1 Thermoleophilaceae bacterium | reverse complement strand
CTCGACCCAGCACAAGCCGGGCGTCGACTCCGACACGCTGATCAAGCCGGACCTCTGGGAGCACGTGCTGCACCCGGTCCTGCCGGCCGAGCTCTACGACGAGAAGAAGCTGAACAACGAGCGCAACTTCCTCGTCAACCCCACCGGCAAGTTCGAGATCGGCGGCCCGATGGGCGACTGCGGGCTCACCGGGCGCAAGATCATCGTCGATACCTACGGCGGCGCCGCCCGTCACGGCGGCGGCGCGTTCTCCGGCAAGGACCCGTCCAAGGTCGACCGCAGCGCGGCCTATGCGGCCCGCTACGTGGCCAAGAACGTGGTGGCCGCCGGGCTCGCCGACAAGTGCGAGGTCCAGGTGGCGTACGCGATCGGCGTCGCGCACCCGGTCTCGATCATGGTCGACACCTTCGGCACCGAGCGGATCACGCGCTCGCAGATCATCGCGCTCATCAACGAGCACTTCGACCTGCGGCCGGGCGCCTTCCGCAACTACCTCGACCTCCACCGCCCGATCTACCAGAAGACCGCGGCCTACGGCCACTTCGGCCGCGAGGACCACGACTTCACGTGGGAGAAGACGGACAAGGCCGCGGCGCTGCGGAGCGCGGCCGGGCTGGACACGGCGGCTACTGCTTAGCAGTCCGCAGTCCGCAGTCCGCAGACCGCAGACCGCAGACCGCAGACCGGTTGCGCGACTGCCCTGCCGACTGCCGACTGCGGACTGCGGACGTGTGCTCCGTGACGAAAGTCACGGGAAGACTGCTCTGTGCTAGCTCGTCTTGCTCCTTCGACACCACGACTCTGGCTCGGAGGACTCGCATGACGACGATGGCACGGACGCGCCCTTACGACGACTACGTCCTCGCGCGCGACGCGACGGAATACGAGCGTCTGCGCGCCCAGGCGCAGGCCTGGGAGCCGGCCACGGAACGGCTGTTCGACCGCGTTGGGCTGGCGCCCGGCGCGAGCTGCCTCGACGCGGGCTGCGGCCCGGGCGACGTCATGCGTCTGATGGCCGACCGCGTCGGGCCGTCCGGCCACGTGACGGGTGTCGACGTGGACGCCGAGATCGCGGGGAACGCGCTCGCGATGCTGCACGCCGCGGGGCACCGGCAGTGCTGGTTCGAGAGGCTCGACCTCGAGGACGACGCGCCGATCGGCGGCGAGCCGTTCGACGTCGTGTACGCGCGCCTGCTGCTCTTCCACGCGCACGACCAGCTCCGTCTGCTGCGACGCCTGTGGCGTGCGGTGGCCCCCGGCGGCTGCCTCGTGATCCACGAGTACGACGTGCGCACCGCCGGGGTGGTGCCCGCGCTGCACTCTGTGGACGACTGGAAGCGCGTCGTGCTGTCGGCGTTCAGCGACGCCGGTCGCGACATCCACATCGGGCAGCGGGTGCCGCTGTTGTTCGGACAGGCGGGCATCGGCGAGCCCGACGGCACCGACGTGGCAGGCCGGCTCGAGTCGCTGCGTAGCGGCGGCTGGCTCTTCAGCGAGGTCTACCGGAGCATCCTGCCGGCGGCGTTGAGGCTCGGCATCACGACTGAGACCCACTCCGCCCGCTGGTTCGACGCATTCGCGCGGGACACCGCCGAGCACCCGGAGTTCCCCCTGATGTGGCCGCTCCTGATCGGCACGTGGAAGCGCAAGCCCGCCCGCTCGGCATGAGCGCGTCGGTACGCGACGGCGGCACCAGGGGCCCGGCCGTCCGCCTCGCCACATACCTTGGCCTTCGTGATCGCCAAGGTCGAGCCACTCACCTCCGCGCGCGCTCTGCGCGGCCCGTTCGACTACCGCTTGCCCGGCAGCCTCGAGGACGTCGACATCGGGAGCATGCTGGTGGTGCCGTTCGGCCGACAGCGGATGCTCGGCGTCGTAGTGGGGATGGCGGAGCGCAGCGAAGTGCCAGCGGAGCGGCTCGTGGAGCCGCTCACCGCGCTCGACCCCGAGCTACCTGCGGACCTCGTCCGCCTCGGCCTCTGGGTGGCCGAGGAATACTGCTCTACGCCCGCGCGCGGGCTCGGGCTGGTGCTCCCTCCAGGCACCGGCCGGGGCGCGCGCCCGCGCGTACGGGCCCGGCTCGCCCTGATGGGTGAGCTGACTGCCGCGGGGCGGGAGGCGCTGCTAACAGGACAACCGACGCTGGGCGAGCGCCAGTGGGCCGCCCTGGGCGCGCTGAGCGACGGGCCGCTTCCGGCCGCCGAGCTCAGCCGCGCGAGCGGCTGCTCGCACGCGAGCCTGCGCTCGCTGGCCGAGCGTGGCCTGATCGCACTCGAGCGCCAGGAGCAGGCGCGCAGGCGCGCGCCCTCGCCGCGCCTCGGTGGCCGCGCGGCCGGCGAGCCCGCGCTGTCCGAGGCACAGGCCAAGGCGCTCGAGGAGATCGTCGCGCGGATGGACTCCGGCAAGCCGGGCGGCCGCCTGCTCCTCCACGGCGTCACCGGCAGCGGGAAGACCGAGGTCTACCTGCGCGCCGTCGCCGCGGCGCTCGACCGTGGGCGCTCGGCGATCGTGCTCGTCCCCGAGATCGCGCTCACGCCACAGACCGCCGGCCGCTTCGAGGAGCGCTTCGGCGACCGCGTGGCGGTGCTGCACTCCAAGCTCGGCGCCGGCGAGCGCTACGACGAGTGGATCCGGCTGCGGCGGGGCGAGGCGCGGGTCTGTGTCGGGCCGCGCTCGGCGGTGTTCGCACCGCTGCCCGAACTGGGCCTGATCGTCATCGACGAGGAGCACGATTCCTCGTACAAGCAGGAGCAGGATCCGCGCTACGACGCCCGCCACGTCGCGGAGCGGCGGGCCGACCTGGCGGGCGCGGTGCTCGTCGCCGGCAGCGCCACCCCCCGCCCCGAGAGCCGAAACGCGCTCGAGCGCGTCGACCTGCCGGAGCGCGTCGACGGTCGCGGGCTGCCGCCGGTCGAGATCGTCGGCATGGCGGGCGTGAGCGGCGCGCTCCACCAGCGCACCCGCGACGCCCTCGACGCCGTGCGCGAGCGCCGCGAGAAGGCGATCGTGCTGCTCAACCGGCGCGGCTGGTCCAACTTCCTCTCCTGCCGCGTCTGCGGGCGCGTGTGGGAGTGCCCGCAATGCGACGTCACGCTCGTGCTCCACCGCGCCGCCGCCAGCGTGGCCTGCCACCACTGCGGGCACGAGGAGCCCGCGCCGTCGCAGTGCCCGGACTGCGGCTCGGTCTCGGTTGCGCGCCACGGGGCGGGCACCGAGCGGCTCGAGCAGGAGCTGGAGGCGCTCGTCAGGCCGCTGCCCGTGTTCAGGCTCGACTCCGACGCCGCGGCGGGACGCGGCGCGATCACGCGCGTGCTCGAGCTGTTCGACCGCGCCGAGGCCGGCGTGCTCGTGGGCACGCAGATGGTGGCCAAGGGTCACGACTTCCCCGACGTGACGCTCGGGGTCGTGCTCGACGCCGACTCCACGCTGCGCTTCCCGGACTTCCGCGCCGAGGAGCGCACCTTCGCGCTCGTTGCCCAGCTCGCCGGCCGCAGCGGGCGCGGCTCGCGCGGCGGCCGCGTGATCGTCCAGGCGCTCGACCCCGACGCCCGCGCGCTGCAGCACGCCGCCAGTCACGACTCCGAGGGCTTCCTGGTGGGCGAGCTCGAGCGGCGGCGGCTGCTGCGCTATCCGCCCTTCGGCCACCTGATCCGGGTCGTCTGCTCGTCCGAGGCGCGGGGTCCGGAGGTCGACGCCGCGGAGGCGGTGCGCGAGGCGATCGACCTTCCGGACGCCGCGGTGCTCGGGCCGGCGCCGCTATTCCGGCTCAAGGGCCGGGAGCGCTCCCAGCTCGTCATCAAGGGTCAGGACCGGGGCGCCGCCGTCGCGGCCGTGCGGGCGGCGGTCGAGGGCGTTGCGGCCGAGCACGGGAGGCGCGGCGTCAGCTTCTCGGTGGACGTCGACCCGCAGTAAACTCGTAACGCATGGCCGAGGAGCTGGAGCAGCACACCGGGGAAGTAGAGCCGGAAGTCGAGGAGCAGGACCCGCAGGTCGAGGCGCGTCGCGCCGCGGCCATGTCCTTCATCCGCCGGCTCGGCGATCCCGTTTTGAAGAGCCGGGCCACCGAGGTGGACCGCTTCGACGACGCGCTGCGTGCCCAGGTGGCGCGCATGGGCGGCCTGATGAACGACGCGCTCGGCGTGGGTCTCGCGGCCCCGCAGATCGGGCTCTCGCAGCGGCTGCTCGTGTACCGCATCGGCGCCGAGGCTCCGCTGATCGCGCTGGTCAACCCAGCGATCGAGTGGTCGAGCGACGACGAGGAGTGCGGCGAAGAGGGCTGCCTCTCGATCCCCGGCGTCACGGTCGACGTCGACCGCGCTCTGCACGTACGCGTAAAGGCCCAGGACGAGACGGGCGCCGAGCGCAGCGTCGAGGCGTCGGGACTCGAGGCGCGAGTGATCCAGCACGAGCTCGACCACCTGAACGGCGTGCTGATCTTGGACCGCACCAGCAAGGAGCAGCGCAAGGAGGCCATGCGCTCGCTGCGCGAGGCCGAGGAGCAGGCCGAGGCCGCCTGATTCGCCCGTCGCGGAAGGGGGGAATACCCTTCCCGCGTGCGTACGGTCTATTTGGGCACGTCGGATTACGCGGTCACCGTGCTCGGCCATCTGGCTCGCTCGGAGCACAGGCCGCAGCTGGTGGTCACGCGCCCGGACCGCCCGCGCGGGCGCGGTCGCAAGCTCGCCGCGCCGCCCGTGGCCGAGGCGGCGCAGCTGCTCGGCTTGCCGCTGTACCAGCCCGAAAGCGTCAACTCCGAGGAGGCGGTCGAGCGGATCGCCCTTGCCAGGCCAGATAGCGTCTGTATCTGCGCCTTCGGCGCGCTGGTCAGGGAACCGCTGCTCACTGCACACCCGATGCTCAACGTTCACCCATCACTTCTGCCCCGTTGGCGCGGCGCCGCGCCGATCGAGCGCGCCATCGAGGCGGGCGACGGGCGCACGGGCGTGACGATCATGCGGCCGATCGAGGAACTGGACGCCGGGCCGATCTGCCTGCAGCGCGAGCTCGACATCAGGCCGGACGACGACTACGGCTCGCTCTCCCGCCGGCTCGCCGAGCTCGGCGGCGAGCTGCTCGTGGAAGCGCTCGACACCGGACCCGAATTTCACGAGCAGCCGGCCGAGGGCGTGACCGTCGCGCGCAAGATCGAGGCGCAGGACAGGCGGCTCCTCCCGGAGCTCGGCGCGGCGCAGGCGGAGCGGCGCGTGCGCGCGCTCACGCCACACGTCGGCGCCTACATCGAGCTCGCCGACGGCGAGCGGCTGGGAGTCCGCCGCGCGGCCGTGGCCGGCGCAGAGGCGAGCGGCCTGCCGGCAGGCGAGCTGGCGGCGCGCGACGGGCGACTGCTCTACGGCTGTGCCGACGGCGCCCTCGAGCTGCTCGAGGTCCAGCCCGCCGGCGGCCGGGCGATGGCGGCGGACGCCTACCTGCGCGGCCACGCGGCCAAGTTGGGAGGCGGCGTCTGATGGTCAGGCTCGCGCGCCTCCACGGGAACTCGCATAGCCGTAGCCGGCTGTCCAGCTCCCGCCGCTGCGCCTACCGCGTGCTCCGGCGCGTGAGCGCCGAGGACGCCTTCGCCGACCGCGCCTTCACCGCCGAGGCCGAGCGCTACGAGCTCACCCCGCGCGACCGCGCGTTCGCCCAGCAGCTCGTCTACGGCACGCTGCAGCGCCGCTCGACGCTCGACTACGTGCTCACCAACCTGTCCGCGCGTCCCGTGGAGTCGATCGACTCGCCCCTGCGCGACACGCTCAGGCTCGGCCTGTTCCAGCTGCTCTACCTGGGCGGCGTGCCGGACCACGCGGCGGTCGAGCAAACCGTCGAGCTGGCCAAGCTCGACCGCGGCGGCGGGCACCGCTTCGCCAACGCGGTGATGAGGCGCGCCACGCGCGAGGGCGAGGGACTGCTGTCCCAGCTCACGGGCGACTCGCCGGCCGACGCCGCCGTGCTCCACTCGCACCCGGAGTGGCTCGTGCGCATGTGGTGGGACTCACTCGGGCCGGAGGCCACGCTGGAGCTGCTCGAGCGCGACAACGAGGCGCCGGAGAGCGCAGTGCGCGCCAACGAGCTCGTGATCACGCGCGAGGAGTTGCGCGAGCTGTTGAAGGAGCTCGAGGTGGAGTCGCGCCCGGTGGCCGAGCTGCCCGAGGGGCTCGTTCTCGAGACGCCGTTCGACGTCCATGGGTCGCTGCTGTTCGAGGCGGGCGCGCTGACCCCCCAATCGCGCGCTTCGATGCTCGTCGCCCGCGTGCTGGCGCCGGAGCCGGGGGAGACGGTGCTCGACCTGTGCGCCGCGCCGGGGGTGAAGAGCACGCATATCGCCGCGCTGATGCGCGGGCGCGGGCGGCTCGTGGCGGTGGAGCGCAACGCCGGCCGCTGCGACTCGCTGCAGGCAAACTGCCGCCGCATGGGCGCGCACTGGGTGGACGTGCGCTGCGAGGACGCGGGACAGTTCGTCGGCGAGTTCGAGGACGGCTACGACCGTGTGCTGCTCGACCCGCCCTGCTCGGACCTCGGCACGCTCCAGTCGCGGCCCGACGCGCGCTGGCGCAAGGAGCCGGACCAGGTGCGGGACCTCAGCCGTATACAGGGGGGGTTGATCGAGTCCGCCGCCCGCCATGTCCGTCCGGGCGGCTCACTTGTCTACTCCACCTGCACGATCTCCCCGAGCGAGAACGAGGAACAGGTGCACAAATTCCTGGCGCGCCATCCGGACTTCGAGGCAGACGACCTCGCCGCCGCGATGCCGGAGTTCCGGCACCCGCGCGCTCCGCGCTTCCTCCAGCTGCTCCCGCACGTCCAGGGAACCGACGGCTTCTTCATCGCGCGGCTGCGGCGAGTGGCCGAGGCGCCGGTTTGAGCAAGGAACCGCTGTTCGAGCTCGGCGCGACCTGCCCGGCGTGCCACGAGCCCTGGCTGCGCGGCACCAACCTGCCGGGCCGCTACCGCTGCGTCAACTGCCTGCGCCGCTTCGAGCTGCTGTCCGGCTGCCCGAACTGCGGCGCCCACTCGACGATCGCCCGCATGTCCTCCACGCACGACGTGAAGTGCCACGGCTGCGGGGCGTCGATGTTGCAGCCGATCTAGGGCCGTGACTCCCGCCCTCGCCGCCCTACAAGCCTCGCTGGCGGAACGTCTCGCCGAGCTGCGGGGCGTCCCGGTCAGCGACCTGCCCGAGGAGCTGCTCGACGTGGTGGTGCGCCCGTTCGACCTGCCCGGCGGCGAGGTCTACCTCGTCAAGCCCGCCGACTGGGAGGCGCTGCGGGACGAGGAGGGCATGGCGCCCGGGCGGCCGCTGCCGTACTGGGCGCGACTCTGGCCGAGCGGGATCGAGCTGGCAATGGAGCTGGCCGCCCACCCGCCCGGTCCCGGCACGAAGGTGATCGAGCTGGGCTGCGGGCTCGGCCTGGCCAGCGTTGTGGCGGGCCGCGGCGGGGCGGCGGTGCTGGCCACCGACGGCCACGGCGACGCCGTGGCGTTCGCGGCCCACAACCTGGCGCTCAACGAGCTCGAGGCGACGGTGGCGTGCGCCGACATGGCGCAGGACGCCGACGCACTCGTCGAGCGCGGCCCCTTCGACCTCGTGCTGGCCGCCGACGTGCTCTACACGGTGCCCAACGCGGACGCGCTACTCACGCTGGTGCCGCGGCTGCTCGAGCCCAACGGCGAGCTCTGGCTGGGCGATCCGGACCGCGCCGGCGGGCGCAGGTTCCTCTCCGCCGCGCGCTCGCACTTCCACGTGAGGACGCGCGAGGGCGACGAGGTCAAGCTGCACAAGCTGCGGCCCCGCTAGGCGCTAGTCCGAGCTCGACCCGGCCACCGCCACCGGTCGCCGGTACAACAGGTACAGCAGCGTGCAGAGCAGCGAGGCCGCGCCGAAGTAGCCGAGCTCGACCTGCAGCACCTTGTCGTTGAAGCCCCACGGGATCGCGAGGTAGGCGACGAACGCGAGCGCCGTGCACAGCCAGGCGATGGCGGCCTGGCGCGCACGCGCCTGCGCGAGCGCGGCCTGGTTGAGCGTCGCCGCCGAGAGGTACACGCCCATGCCCACGGCCACGATCACGAGCCCGGCGCGGCCGTAGTGGTGATGGCCGCCGAAGAGCACGTGCATGAGCCACGGCCCCAGCACCAGGAACGCGAGCGCGACGCAGGAGGCAAATACAGCGACCGCCGACAGTGTCAGCCGAACGCTGCGGCGGAACGGGTCGTCCTCGCCGCCCACGGCCATGCGCGTGAGCGACGGCAGGATCGACGTCTGGATCGCCTGGAACAGCTGCAGCGGCGCGCGCGCGATCAAGAGGACGTTGAACACGAAGCCGGCGACGGCCGTGCCCGCGGCCCCCTCTGTGGCCTTCACGAGCAGCGGCCCGGCGTTCAGGAACGTCTGCTCGCTGATCATGATCAGCAGCACCGCCGCGGCGAAGCCGGTGCCGTGCGAGAGGGTGAACTCGGCGTCCTCGCTCGGCTCGGTCGAGGAGACGGCGTCGAGCTCGGCGGCGTAGTGGGAGTCTGTATCGGCCGCGGCGGGGTCGTCCGAGCGCTTGATGCTGCGCCGCACCGCCCATGGCACAACCGAGAGCGAGAATAGTGGCGCCGCCACCATGCCGAGCGCCACCACCGACTGCCCGGAGAACAGCCCCACGGCCACCACCAGCGCGAACATGAAGCGCGAGATCGCCTCCATGAACACGAGGCCGCCGTAGAGACGGAAGCGGCGGTGGCCCGCGAGGAAGCCGCGGGCGAAGTAGCTGGCCGCGTAGCCGAGCACCGCGCCGATCAGCACCCAGTACAAGGTCGAGGACCCGTTCAGCAGCTTGTCCTGCAGCGGGTGATGGAGCGCCAGCGCGACGACGAGGAAGAGCGCGGCGAGCACGAGCTGGATCGTCACCGCCACGCGCAGGTGCTCGTTGCCGGTCTGGCCGCGCACGTCGCGATCCGAGATCGTCCGCGAGAGCATCTGCTCCACCGGCCGGTAGAGGACCGAGACGACGATGAAGATCGTCGACCACAGCAGCGTGATGCCGCCGTAGTCGTGGCTCGAGAGCGTGTGGCTCGCGAGCGCGAAGTAGGCATAGGTCACGAGCCCGGTGATCCCGATCCCGACCGACAGGATCGCGGCGCCCTTGCCGTAGCTCTTAACGCGCTCGTCGGACTCGGCGGACCTGGCCTCCGCGGGCGGAGCGGACGATTTAGTCGACGCGCACAAGCAGCATCGACCACGGGAACGGCGAGCGGATCTCCTCGACCTTGCCGTGGCGGGTCAGCAGCGAGACGAAGCCCACCCGCGACCAGTGGTTGACGTGGCCCGGGGTGTTGCCGAGTGAGCCCCAGTACGCGCCGCGCGCCATGTTGAGCATGCGCCAGAGTGGCTCACGCGGGACGGACACGAGCAGCCAGCGGCGCGCCACGCGGGCCATTTCGGCGAGCGTGGCGTCCGGGTCCGGCACGTGCTCGAGCACCTCGATCGCGGTGGCGGTGTCGAACTCGTCGTCGCCGAACGACAGCGAGGTGGCCTCCTCGACGCGGTACTGCAGGTTGGGCCGGCGGCGCTTCTCCCACTCGGCCCGCAGCTTGGCGTCGTCCAGGTCGATGCCGACGATGCGCTTGTCGCCGAGCCGCTCGGCCCACTCGTAGGTGAGCACGCCCTCGCCGCAGCCCACGTCGAGCACCGACTCGGGATCGGCCTGGGCCCACAGCTCGTCGAGCGTGTCGTGGAAGCCGCCCATCAGCCGCCTGACGACCGGGTTGGTGGAGCCGTACTTGTCGAAGGTGTTCCCGGTGGGAACGGCCTCCGGCGGAGCCTGTGTCACAGCTTGACGGCCTCCCGCTCGGCACTGGCTGCGCCAGGTTCGTCCTCGGGCTGCTCCGGCGTGTCCGGCCCGGCCTCGGCGCCCGTGGTGCGGTGACGGCGCTCCTGGCCGATGCCGGGCTCGTAGTGCGACGGCTCGATGCCGAGCTTGAGCTCCATACGCCGCACGCGCTCGAGAATGCGCTGGTTGATCACGCGGTTGCCGGCGAGGATGTCGCCCACGACGCCGAGCGCGGCGAGCTGCACCGCGGCGATGAACAGCACGGCGCCGAGGATCAGCGACTGGACGTGGCCGCCGCCGTGTCCGTCGACGTAACTGATCACGAAGCGGGCCCACAGCACGAGTGCGCCGACCCCGAGCACCGCGGCCGCCGCGGTGAACACGCGCAGCGGCTCGTACATCGCGTAGATGCGGAAGATCGCGACGCCGTTGCGGCGCACGTAGGCCCACATCGAAGGGAACAGGCGCGACTCGCGCGTCTGCGGGTTGGTGGCGATCGGGACGTGGTCGATCGCGACTGTCATCTTGCCCGCCTGGATGATCGTCTCGAGCGTGTAGGTGAACTTGGAGACCACGTTCACCTGCAGCGCGGCCTCGCGGTTGTAGGCGCGGAAGCCCGAGGTGGTGTCCTCGACCGACGTCTGCGACGCGCGTCGCACCACCGCGCTGCCGAGCCGCTGCAGCCGCTTCTTGACGGGGGAGAAGTGCTCGATGTTCGCGATCGGGCGCGCGCCCACGACCATGTCGGCATCGCCCTTGAGGATCGGCTCGATCAGCTTGGGGATGTCGGCGGCGTTGTACTGGTTGTCGGCGTCGGTGTTGACGACGATGTCGGCGCCCAGCTTGAGCGCGGCGTCGATGCCGGCCTGGAACGCGGCCGCGAGGCCCTTGTTGTTGGTCAGCCGGACGATGTGGTCGACACCGTGCTCGCGCGCGACCTCGACCGTGCGGTCGGTCGAGCCGTCGTCGATGACGAGCCACTCAACGGCATCGACCCCCGGCACCTCGCGCGGGAGGTCGGCGAGCGTCGTCGGTAGCTGGTCTTCCTCGTCCCAGCAGGGAATCTGGATGATGAGCTTCAAGCGGACTCAGGCTAGCGCAGGACACGGCAGCGACGGGTCGGATCGGTCTGGGTTCCTTGCCCACTAGTTTTCTCGGTCTTGTCCGCGATCCAGGAGTCCGTCCAGCCTCGCACCCCGCTCGCCGCGCGGATCGAGGGCATAGCGACGCGCAAGAACGCGGTGCGCGCGCTCACCGCCGCCGCGCTGCTCGGCGTCGCGATCTTCCTGATCCGGCCGACGTTCCCGAACTACGACAGCTACTACGACCTCGTCTGGGGCAACGCGATCGCGCACGGCCACCTGCCGGACTACAACGTGCTGCGCTCGCCGACGCCGCACCCGCTGGCGGAGCTGCTCACGGCGTTCCTGACCGTGTTCGGCGGTGCCGCCGACCGCATCTTCGTCCTGATCACGATCGCGAGCTTCCTCGGGCTCCTGGTGTGCGTCTTCCGGATCACCCAGCTGCTGCTCGGCACGCTGATCGCCGCGGTGGGGGTGCTGATCCTCCTCACCCGCACCGACCTCGACTTCTACGCGATGCGCGCGGTGGTGGACATCCCGTTCCTGATGCTCGTCTTCTGGGCGGCGCTGCTCGAGCTGGAACGGCCGCGGCGCGGCGTGCCCGTGCTCGGCCTGCTGGCGCTCGCCGGGCTGATCCGGCCGGAGGCGTGGGTGTTCGCCGGCGTGTACTGGCTGTGGCTCGCTCCGACGCTCACGCGCAAGCAGCTCGTGCTCTACGCCGGGCTCGTCGCGGCCGCGCCGGTGCTGTGGGCGGCGTCCGACTGGATCATCACCGGCCACCCGCTGCACTCGCTCACCTCCACGCGCGACGTGGCCGGCCAGTTCGGGCGCCAGCGCAGCGTGCCCAAGGCGGTATCGCTGATCCCGAGCTATCTCGGGGCGAACGAGGAGATCGTGAACGTGCTGGCGGGCGGGCTCGGCTGCCTGCTCGGCGTCTACATCCTGCGCAAGCGGGTGGCGCTGCCCGCCGCGCTGTTCGCGATCGGGCTGGGGCTGTTCCTGCTGATCGCGGCCGCCGGGCTGTCCGTGATCCCGCGCTACCTCGCGGTGCCGTCGATCCTGCTGAACGTCGGCGTGGCGGTGGCGCTGTTCGGCTGGACGCTGATCAGCGAGCCGCGCGCGCGCCGCGTGGCGATCGGCATCGCGATCGTCGCGCTGCTGCTCGTCGGCTGGCGCTCGGTGGACTGGTTCAACGACCTGCGCAAGCTCCACGGCCAGACGCTGTTCGTGAAGCACCAGCACCGTGACCTCAAGGGCATCCTCCAGGACCCGAGCGTCGCGCCGCTGCTCGCCCGCTGCGGCCCGATCACCGTGCCCACGCACTCCGCGATCCCGGTGATCGAATACGAGACCGGCCTGCCGAAGAGCGCGATCCAGGCCTCGATCGCCCAGAAACGCCCGCCGGACCACGGCCTCCTCTTCATCGGCGCGAGCTTCAACTTCGAGCCCGCAGCGCAGCGCTCGGTGACCGCCTCGAGCGAGAGCTCCGCGCGCCAGTGGTGGTCGAATTACCCGCTCAGCACGTTCAAGTTCGTGGCAGGCAATCCGTTCTGGCGCGTCTACGCGCGCTGCCCGGGCGTGCCGGGGGCGTAGCTGTGGTCGCCGCCGTGAGGTGGTGCCGGCGTGCTAAGGCGCCGCCGGCACGACCGCCAGCGGCTGCTCCTGCGGCAGCTTGTCCGTGTCGAAGCTGGGGGAGGCCAGGCGCTCGACGTTGGGCATGCGCTCGAGGAAGGGGTCGACGGTGTCGAGGAACGAGATCTTGGGCGTGCGGTAGTGCATCGGCACGACCCACTTCGCACCAAGGCGCTCCGCGATCGCCGCGGCCTGCTCGTCGCCGATCGTCGGCCCACCGCCGACCGGAAGGAACAGCAGGTCGACCTGGCCGATCGCCGCCGCCTGCTCGTCGCGCAGCTCGCTCTGCCCGAAGTCCCCGAAGTGGGCGACGCGCACGCCGTCGAGCGTGAAGACGAAGATCGTGTTGGGCCCGCGCTCGGTGCCGGCGGCCTCGTCGTGCTCGGACGCGACGCCGACGACCTCGCCGAGCGGCGACTCGTGCTTGCCCGCACTGGAGCGCAGCGTGGCGGGCTCGCCACCGATCACCTCGACGGCGTTGTGGTCGAGGTGCTCGTGGGTGACGAGCAGGAGATCGGCGTCCACGCCGTCGATCGCCGGGTAGTCGAACTGCATGCCGCGCGCCTCGGTGAGCGCGCTCATGTCGCCGAACGGGTCGATGAACACGGTCGTGTCCGCGCCGTTCAGGCGGAAGGCGGACTGGCCGTACCACTCAACTTGCATGCTGCTCCTCGGGTCGGGATGTGCGTAGGACGCGGCTCGGCACCGGCGCCGCCTCGTCGGCGTGCTCGTAGCGCCCGCCGCGCATCAGCGAGGCCAGCGCCGCCACCAGACAGGCTGCGATCGCGAAGGCGAACGCCTCGTGCAGGCCGGTGCGGAACGGCGCGGAGATGAGCTGGGGGAAGAAGCTGTGGCCGGTGATCGTGGCCCGGTCGCTCGCGCTCAGCGCCGCGAGCGCATGCGGGCCGATCAGGTGCTGGATCGGGTTGTAGCCGAGGAAGGCGGCGAACAGGATCGACACCGGCGGCAGGTGCGCGACGTGGTGCGCCACCGCCGCGGACACGCCGTGGGCCTCGAGTCCGCTCGTCATGGTGGCCGGCAGCTTGGCCGACAGCCCGATGATCATCAGCGTGAAGAAGATCCCGATCGACAGCACCTGAGCGGAGTTCTGGAAGGTCTGGTTCATCGCGCCGCCGGCGCCGCGGTCGCCCTTCGGCAGGCTGTTCATCACCGCCGCCCGGTTGGGCGAGGCGAACAGGCCCATCGAGATGCCGGTGAGCAGGAGAACGACCGCGAACAACGGGTATTTGAAGTCCACGGGCAGCATCAGCAGGAGGCCGAAGCTGAGCGCCGCCGCGAGCATCCCGCCGGTTGCGAACGGGCGCGCGCCGTAGCGGTCGGAGAGGTAGCCGGAGGTCGGTCCCGCCACCAGCATGCCGATCGTCAGCGGCAGCATGTAGATGCCCGCCCACAGCGGTGTGCTCGTGAAGTCGTAGCCGTGCGTGGGCAGCCACAGCCCCTGCAGCCAGATGATCAGCATGAACATCAGGCCGCCGCGCGCGACCGCGGACAGGAAGGTCGACAGCGTGCCGAAGGTGAACGCGCGGATCTTGAAGAGGTCGAGCCGGAACATTGGATCGGGCACGCGCTTCTCGACGACCCCGAACGCGGCGAGGCAGACGACGCCGCTCGCCAGCAGCGCGAGCGCGGTCGGGCTGGTCCAGCCGGTGGAGTGCGAGCCATAGGGCCGGATGCCGTGCGTGACCGCGACCATGATGCAGATGAGCCCGGTGGCGAAGGTCACGTTGCCCCACCAGTCGATCGGGCGGCGCCGCGGCTCGCTGCGCTCCTCGAGCTTGAGGTAGGCCCAGACGGTCCCGAAGATGCCCACCGGCACCGAGATCAGGAACACGAGCCGCCAGCTCACCGGCGCGAGCAGGCCGCCGAGCACGAGCCCGATGAACATGCCGCTGACGCCGACGATGTTGTTGATCCCGAGCGCCATGCCGCGCTGGTTGACGGGGAAGGCGTCGGTGAGGATCGCGGCCGAGTTGGCGAGCAGGCAGGCGCCGCCGATGCCCTGCACGATCCGGAAGACGATCAGGTAGGTGGCGCCCGCGCGCCCTGTCATCCAGTCGATCGTGAGCAGCAGCGACGCGATCGTGTAGATCAGGAAGCCGAGGTTGTAGATCCGGACGCGGCCGAACATGTCCCCGAGCCGGCCGAGGCTGACGATCAGCACGCTCGCCACGACCATGTAGCCGAGGATCATCCAGAGCAGGTAGAAGCTGTTGGACGGAACGAGGGGATCGAGGTGGATGCCGCGGAAGATGTCCGGCATCGCGATCAGGGTGATGGAGACGTCGAGCGTCGCCAGCAGCACGCCGAGCGTGGTGTTGGAGAGCGCGATCCACTTGTAGTTGTCGTTGCCCAACACCAATGAGTTTACACAGGCAACCTGTACAGTTTTCCTGATGGTCAGGAAGAAGACAGACACCGCGCGCGTGGCTTCCGATTTGCGCGTCGTGCTCGGGCAGCTCGTGCGCCGCCTGCGCGCGGAGCACCGCTTCTCCCTGTCACAGGGCTCGGTGCTCGGGCGGCTCGACCGCGAGGGGCCCCAGAGCGTGAGCGACCTGGCCGCCGCCGAGCGCGTGCGCCCGCAGTCGATGGCCCAGACGGTGAGCGACCTCGAGGGCGACGGCCTGGTGGAGCGCCGCCCGGACCCGTCGGACAAGCGCAGCAAGCTGGTGTCCCTGACCGTGGAGGGCAACGAAGCCCTACAGGCGGACCGTCGCCACCGCGTGGGCTGGCTGGCCGCGGCGATCGACGAGGACCTCTCCGCCGAGGAGCAGGCCGTGCTCAGCGACGCGGTGGAGCTGCTGCGGCGGCT
>DASXNY010000013.1:0-19012 GCA_036494715.1 Thermoleophilaceae bacterium | reverse complement strand
TCGACCAAGTGGTACTACCAGTGCATCCAGAGCCGGTACGGGTTCAACCCGCACCATCTGATGCTCGCCGACGCCTGCGAGTTCTTCATCGGCCAGGGCTGCAAGGTGGGCCTCGGCGGCCATTTGATGGGCCAGAAGGTGACAGAGCAGGTCGCGGAGATGCGTTCGCTGCCGGCCGGGATCGACCAGCGCTCGCCGGCGCGCCATCCGGACTGGCTCGGTCCTGACGACCTCTCGTTGAAGGTCCAGGAGGTTCGCGAGGCGACGAACTACCAGATACCGATCCAGCTCAAGCTCGGCGCCGCGCGCGTCTACGACGACGTGCGGATGGCCGCCAAGTGTGGACCGGACATCATCTATCTCGACGGAGCCGAGGGTGGCACCGGTGCCGGGCCGCACGTCGCGACCGAGGAGACGGGAATCCCGCTGATGGCGGCGATCCCCGAAGCGAGGCGGGCGCTCGAGGACGTCGGTCTCGCCGACGAGGTCGACCTCGTCGTCGCCGGCGGCATCCGCAACGGCGGCGACATCGCCAAGTGCCTCGCGCTCGGCGCCACCGCCGTGGCGATCGGCCACTCGGCGCTGATGGCGCTCAACTGCAACAAGGAGATCCCGGGCGTCACGGACTACGAGGGCTCGGTCGGCGTGCCCGCCGGCCAGTGCTACCACTGCCACACCGGGCGCTGCCCGGTGGGGATCACCACCCAGGATCCAGAGCTGCGCAAGCGGCTGGTGGTGGACGAGGCCGCGGACCGCGTCTACAACTTCCTCCACACGCTCACGCTCGAGGTGCAGATGCTCGCGCGCGCGTGCGGGAAGACGAACGTGCACAACCTCGAGCCCGAGGACCTCGCGGCGCTGACGGTCGAGGCGGCGGCGATGGCTAAGGTGCCTTTGGCGGGCACGGAGTACATCCCGGGAGTGACCGAGACGAATGCCCTCGAGGAGATCAAGACGCTGCTCGACCGGCACCTGGCCAACCCGGTGGACTACCTGCCCGCCGAGCCGCAGCCAGCCGCTGCCGGCGGCAACGGGAGCGAGACGTGAGCGGGCCGGGCGAACCGCAGAAGGTCGTCGCGATCGATGCGGAGTACCTGTCCGGGGAGCGCTTCCCGTACCAGGAGGACATGTCGCTCGTCGAGGACATCGACCTCGAGGCGGCCACCCCGGGCGCGGACATCAACTGGCTGGAGGACGTGGAGCTGCTCGAGGAGGGCGGCACGCCGGCGGTCTTCGACCGCTACTCGAACTCGTTCATCCGGATCTACTTCCCGATCCCGGATGGGCGCGAGAACGAGATCGCGCGCAAGGTGCTGATCAAGCACCTGCAGTCGGGCAACTCGTACGGCATCCGGCTGAAGGAGCAGCACACGAAGTTCCCGCAGCCCGAGCTCGGCCCGTGGGTCGACGGCTCGAAGACCGTCGGACAGAACTGGCGGCCGCCCGTGCTCGAGGGCTGGGAGCCACCGCTGCACTAGGGCGCGACCGTGGTTGAGCCGCTCGAAGGCGCTGTGTCCGCGGCGGATGCGGCCCTGCTGGTGGCTCCGGATGAGCACCCGTTTGCGCTGGTGGGGGAGTGGGCCGGGTCGCTGGCAATCGTCGGCTCGGAGCCCGTGCGACTCGCTGGTGGCGATCCCTTTGAGGCGTTGGATCAGCTGCCCGACGCTGACGGCGGCGGGGTAGGGGGAGGTTGGTTCGGCTGGCTCGGGTTTGGGCTCGGCGTTGAGCCTCGGCCCGCTCCGCCGCCACGGCCCGTTCCGTTGCCTCGCGCTGTCTTGGGGTTCTACGACCACGTGCTCCGGCTCGACGCGTCCGGGCAGTGGTGGTTCGAGGCGCTCTGGACCGAGGAGCGCGCGGCCGAGCTTGCGCGCCGCCGCGACGTGTTCGCCGCGCGCCTCTCCTCATTGCCGCCGTACGCGCCTGGTCGGCTCGGGTCGTTCGAGGCATCCGCTGGGCACCGCGCGGCGGTGGCCGAGTGCCGCGAGCGCATCGCGGCCGGCGAGCTGTTCCAGGCCAACCTCTGCCTGCGGCTCGAGTCGGACTGGGACGGCGAGCCGGCGCAGCTCTTCACGCGGCTGGCGCGCGAGCTGTCGCCGGCGCGAGGCGCCTACTTCGAGGGGCCCTGGGGGGCCGTGGTGAGCATGTCCCCCGAGCTCTTCCTGCGTCGCGAGGGCCGCCGCGTGTGGACGGAGCCGATCAAGGGCACCGCGCCGCTCGACCGCCGGGACGAGCTGGAGCGCTCCGAGAAGGACCGCGCCGAGAACGTGATGATCGTCGACCTGATGCGCAACGACCTCGGGCGCGTCTGCGAGTACGGCAGCGTGCACGTCGACGCGCTCGCGGAGACGCGCCCCGGGCCGGGCGTCTGGCACCTCGTCTCGCGGGTGTCGGGCACGCTGCGGCCGGAGGTCAGCGACGCCGATCTGCTCCGTGCCACCTTCCCGCCCGGCTCGGTGACGGGTGCGCCCAAGGTGCAGACGCTGCGCGTGATCCACGAGCTCGAGTCGATGGGGCGCGAGGTCTACACGGGGGCGATCGGGTATGCGAGCCCGCTCGCGGGCTTGGAGCTGAGCGTCGCGATCCGGACCTTCGAGGTTGCTGCCGGCAAGGCGTGGCTCGGGGCCGGTGGAGGGATCACGTGGAGCTCCGATCCTGATCGTGAGCTGGAGGAGTGCCTGACGAAGGCGGCGCCGCTTGTTGCCGCTGGCGGGGGGACGATCGCTCCGCGGGCCGATGGTCCGCTGCACCACGGGATCCCACGCGCGCTCTTTGGTGCCGCCGATCGCCCGGATCCAGCCTGGGGTGTGTTCGAGACGGCGCTGGTGGACGAGCGTGGAGAACCGCGGCACTTGGGGGATCACCTGCGGCGTCTGGGGATCTCGGCTGCTCCGTCATTGCCCGCGTTGCCTGGGCCATGCCGGCTGCGCCTGATGCTGTCGCCCGATGGCGTGCTCACCTGGGACACCGCGCCGCTGCCGCCCGACCCGCCCGAGGGCGGCTTCCCGCTCTCGCCCTGGCTCCTGCCCGGCGGGCTCGGCTCGCGCAAGTGGCAGGACCGCCGGCTCGTGGACGCGCTCGCCGCGCAGGGGGAAGGCGTGCCGCTGCTCGTGGACGGCGACGGCTCCGTGCTGGAGGCCTCCTGGGGCAACGTGTGGGCGATCGAGGGCGAGCGCCTCGTCACGCCGCCCGTGGACGGCCGCATACTGCCGGGCGTAACCCGCGCGCGGCTCTTGGCGCTCGAGCCTGAGGCAACGGAAGAGCAAGTAACTCTCCAGCGTCTCCGCGACGCCGACGGCGTCTTCCTCACCAGCGCGCTGCGCGGCGCCGTGCCCGCCCATCTACCCGGCGGCCCCGAGCCCCATCCCCGGGTGCAAGCCTTTGCGAGCGTGCTCCTCACTCACGAACCGCAATTTGACCGCGCATATGGCGGTTAACTTGCAGTGCGTGGGCTAGCGGGGCGGGCCAGAGCCGTTGCCGCCGTCTTCCTTCGGGTGGACGTGCTGGAAGCCGAAGCGGCCCTTCACGCAGAGGTTGCCGCGGGTGACGTCGTGGTCGTCGGGTGAGTCGACGCGCACGATCTCGTTGTCCTGCACCACCAGGTCGAGGTTGCAGCCCACGCCGCAGAAGGCGCAGATGGTGCGCGTGACGGTCTGCTCCTCGGGTTTCCACTCGCCGGCCTGGCGCAGCTCGTACTCGCTCACCGGCATCAGCGCGCCGGTCGGGCAGACGGCGATGCAGTTGCCGCAGTAGACGCAGGCCGAGTCCGGCAGGTCGACGTTGAGCTCCGTGGAGATGCGCGCGTCGAAGCCGCGCCCGGCGACGTGGATGGCGAAGGTGTTCTGGTACTGCTCGCCGCAGGCGTCGACGCACTTGTAACAGAGGATGCACTTCGAGTAGTCGCGCACGTAGAGGTCGTTGTCGATCTTCACCGGCTGGTGCACCGTGGCCGCGGTCTGCCCGTCGGGCACCTCGTGGTGGCCGGCCTGGCGACTGTCGCGCTGCGGGTCGGGCGGCGAGGGCGGCCCGTAGCGCTCCACGTCGGCGCCGTACTGCTTCACGAAGAGCTGCGCATCGGGGGCGATGGAGAGATCCACGCTCGAGCCGAGGAACTCCATGACCATCTTGCGCGACTGCTTGACGCGCTCCGAATCCGTGCGCACCTTCATGCCGTCCTCGGCCAGGCGCGAGCAGGCGGGCACCAGCGTCCGCGCGCCCTCCAGCTCGACCACGCACACGCGGCACACGTTGGCGGGCGCGAGCGTCTCGCCGTAGCAGAGCGTCGGCGTCTCGACGCCCGCCTTGTTGCAGGCGTCGAGGATCGTCGCGCCCTCGCGCACGCTCACCGGCTCGCCGTCGATCTCGAGCTCGACCTGCCGCGTGCCCGGCACGTCGTGGATGTCCTCGATGGCGCTCATCCCGCTCCGTTCTCCGAAAACACACCAAGCTTGATCGCGGACTCGACCGCTCCGTAGGCGGTCTGGCCGAGGCCGCAGATCGAGGCGTCCTTCATACAGCCGCCGATCTCGTCGAGCAGCGACAGCTCGTCGGCCACGCTGCCGCGGGTCTTGCCCGACAGCAAGCGCGCCAGCGCCTCCTCCTGCCGCACGGTGCCGACCCGGCAGGGAACGCACTGGCCGCAGGACTCGTCGCGGAAGAAGCCGGCGATGCGCATCAGCATCCGCGGCAGGTCGACGCGGTCGTCGATAAGCATGATCACGCCGGAGCCGAGCGTCGCGCCCGCCGCGCGCGTGGCCTCGATCGTCAGCTCGAGGTCGAGCTGGTCCGGCCCGACGAAGCCTCCTGCCGCGCCCCCGAGTAGCACGGCCTGCAGCGGCCGGCCGCCGGCGACGCCGCCCGCCATCTCGATCACGCTGCGGAGCCTGGTGCCATACGGCACCTCGTAGACGCCCGGCTTCTCCACGCAGCCGGACAGGCAGAACAGCCGCGTGCCGGTAGACATGCCGGAGCCGGCAGCCGCAAATGCCGCGCCGCCGAAGAGCACGATCTCCGGCACGTTGACGAGCGTCTCGACGTTGTTGACCACGGTCGGCTTGCCGAACAGTCCGACGGCCACCGGGAACGGCGGCTTGCTGCGGGGCTCGCCGCGAAAGCCTTCGAGCGAGTTGAACAGGGCGGTCTCCTCGCCACAGATGTAGGCGCCGGCCCCGCGGCGGACCGTGATCGAGAACGGGAAGCCGTGCCCGAGCACGTCGTTGCCCAGCATCCCGCGTGAGCGCGCCTCCTTGATCGCCTGCGTGAGGATCGCCCGCGCCTGCGGGTATTCGCCGCGCAGGTAGATGAAGCCGCGCTCGCAGCCTGTCGTGTAGCCGGCGATCGTCATCGCCTCGATCAACGAGAACGGATCGCCCTCCATGATCACGCGGTCCTTGAAGGTGCCCGGCTCGGACTCGTCGGCGTTGCAGACGAGGTAGTGCGGGCGCACCGGCTGCTTTGCCACGGCCTCCCACTTCACGCCCGTGGGGAACGCCGCGCCGCCACGCCCGACTAACCCCGACTCCTTGAGCTCCCGGATCACGCCCTCGGGGCCGAGCTCAATCGCGCGCCGCAGCGCCGAGTACCCACCCTGAGCCCGGTAGTCGTCGAGCGACGTAGGCGACACGTGCCCGATCCGGCTGACCAGCCGCAACTGAGGCGCCCCGGCATCCGGCACCGTGGCAGGCGGATCGACCCAGGGAGGCGGCTCTGCGGACTGCGGACTGCGGACTGCGGACTGGATTGCCCCCTCGGCACCGGGCACTGGCGCAATCACATGCTCACGTGATTCGCGCCCAGCCACCGTAACAAGCGCGGCTGGTGCCCGGTCACACTGCCCGAGACACGGACTCCGCAGCCACGTGACCTCGTGCGAGTCGTCGCCGCCGGCGGGACCCAGGCGCTCCTCGATCCCCTCGATCAGCTCCTCGGCGCCGGCGCAGCGGCAGGCGATGTCGTCGCAGACGTGAATCACCCGCGGCGCGCGCGGCTCGACGCTGAGCAGGCCGTAGAACGTGGCCACGCCGTAGATGTCCGCGTGCGGCACGGTGAGCCGCTCGGAGACGTGGTCCATCGCGGCCTCGCTGATCCAGCCCACCCGGTCCTGAATAGCCTGCAGGATCGGCAGCAGCAGGTGGCGGCGCGCGCGAGCCTCGTGGCCGCCGTGGGCGACGTGCCCCTCGGTCTCATCCGCGCGGACGCCGCCCTCCCAACGCGACACCGCGGGCCCGAGTACCGACTCCACTGCCTCGCGCTCGGCGGGACTCGCCGCGACGTTGCCGAGCCGCAGGTCCACTCAGTCGCTCTCCTCGGCGAACGCGGGGGCGACGGACCTTGCTTGGCCGTTCGTCTTCTCCACCCGGATCGCCGACGCCTTGAACTCCGCCGTGCCCGACTTGGGATCCCACTCGTCGATCGTGAGCAGGTTGGTGTCCACCTGGTCGGGAAAGTGGAAGGTCATGAAGGCGAGCCCGGGGCGCAGGCTCGGATCGGTGCGCACCGGCGCCTCCACGGAGCCGCGGCGCGAGCTCACGCGCACGATCTCGCCTTCCGCGAGCGCCAGCCGCTGCATGTCCTCGGGGGAGAGGTCGAGCGACTCGCCGCGGTGGAGCGGCGACTTGTAGAGGTTCGTCTGCGCGCCGGTGTTGTAGGACTCGAGCCGGCGCCCGGTGGTGAGCCGGATCGGGAAGTCGCCGTCGAGCTCGTCGACGGGCGGGCTGTGCTTAACCGGGCTGAACGGCGCCGGCGGGCCCTCGAGCGGCTCGGCCCACAGCCGCTCGTGCAGGAACGGCGAGCCGGGGTGGCTCTCGTCCGGGCAGGGCCACTGGATGCCGCCGCGCTCCTCGAGCCGCGCGTAGCTCATGCCGCCATGCATCGGGCTGAGCGAGCGCAGCTCGTCCCAGACCTCCTCGGAGCTGGGCTGGCCCCAGTCGAAGCCGAGCCGGCGCGCCAGCTCGCCGAGCACCCACATGTCGTCGCGCGCCTCGCCCGGCGGGTCGAGCGCCTTGCGCACCCGCTGCACGCGCCGCTCCGAATTGGTCACCGTGCCGTCGCCCTCGCACCACGAGGCGGTGCCGGGGAAGACGATGTCCGCCATCTCGGCGGTCTTCGTGAAGACGATGTCCTGCACGATCAGGAGGTCGAGGTCCGCGAGCAGCTTGCGCGTGTGGCTGATGTCCGCCTCGGACTGCGCCGGGTTCTCCCCGATCACGTAGAGGTGAGTGAGCTCGCCGCGCTTCATCGCCTCGAACATCTGCGACAGATGCCAGCCGTAGTGCGGGTCGATCGGCGCGCCCCAGGCCGCCTCGTAGCGCCCGCGGGCCTCGCCGTCGCGCTCGATGTCCTGGAAGCCGGCGAGCTTGTTGGGGATGGCGCCCATGTCGCCGCCGCCCTGCACGTTGTTCTGGCCGCGCAGCGGGTTGAGCCCGGAGCCCCAGCGGCCGACGTGTCCGCACAGCAGGCCGAGGTTGATGAGCGCGAGGACGTTGTCGACGGCGTTGTGGTGCTCCGTGATGCCGAGCGTCCAGCAGATGATCGCCCGGTCCGCGCGCGCGAAGCTGTGGGCGAGGTCGCGGATCGCCTCGGCCGGCACGCCGGTGATGCGCTCGCCCTCGTCGAGCGTGAACGACTCGACCGACGCCGCGTACTCGTCGAAACCGCTGGTGGCGTGCTCGATGAAGCGGCGGTTGTGCAGGCCCTGATGGATGATCTCGCGGGCCACCGTGTTCGACAGGGCGACGTCGGAGCCGACGTCGAGCCCGAGCCACAGGTCCGCCCACTTCGCCGAGCTCGTACGGCGCGGGTCCACGGTGACGAGGCGCGCGCCGTCGTGCACGCCACGCAGGAGGTGGTGGAAGAAGATTGGGTGGGTTTCACGCGCATTCGATCCCCAGAGGACGATCAGGTCCGTCTGCTCGATCTCCCTATAGGACGACGTGCCGCCGCCCGCTCCGAACACAGTCGCCAGACCGACGACGCTGGGAGCGTGTCAGGTGCGGTTACACGAGTCGACGTTGTTGGAGCCCATCACCTGGCGCACGAACTTGCCCGCCAGGAAATTCATCTCGTTGGTGGCCTTCGAGCACGAGAACATGCCGAACGACTTGCGTGCGTCCGCCTCTCGTGCCTCCGCCAGTCCCTCGGCCGCGCGGTCCAGCGCGTCCTCCCAGGACGTGGGCTGCAGCTCCCCATCCCTCCTTACCAGTGGGACGGTGAGCCTGGTCCTCGATCGCATTTCACCCCTCCTTCCCTCTACTTGCTTGTTTCCAGGGTACGCAACCACGAATCGTATGACCGTGGACAAGTTTGTTCAAATGCCCGCCGAATCAGCCGAGCACCTCCGGATTGACCGGCGTGGGCGGCCGCTCGCCGGCGAGCACGGCGAGCGTATTGCGCGCGGCGAGCTCCGCCATCGCGGTGCGAGTCTCGATCGTCGCAGAGCCCAGATGCGGCGTCAGTACTACGTTTTCGAGCTCGGCGAGGCCGGGGTGGAGCTCCGGCTCTCGCTCGAACACGTCGAGCGCCGCCCCCGCGATCGAGCCGCTCTTCAGCGCCTCCACGAGCGCCCCCTCGTCCACGATCGGCCCGCGCGCCGTGTTCACGAGGTAAGCGTTCTGACCCAGTTTCGCGAGGCGCTCCGCGTCGATCAGGTGGTGCGTGTCCGGAGTCAGCGGCACGTGGAGGCTCACCACGTCGGCGCTCGCGAGCAGCTCGTCGAGCTCGAGCCGGCGCGCTCCGCCCAGCTCCTCCTCGAGCGCGGGCTCGGCCGGTCGCCGCTGGCTGTAGACGATCTCCATGCCGAACGCCCGCGCGCGCCGCGCGGTGGCGGCGCCGATCTGGCCGAGCCCGACTATCCCGAGCGTCTTGCCCTGGAGGCCCGTGCCCAGCATGAAGAACATGTTCCACGCCCACGGGCGGTCGGAGCGCAGCAACCGCTCGCCCTCGCCGAGCCGGCGCGTGATGGCGAGGATCAGCCCCATGGCCAGGTCGGCGGTGGCGTCCGTGAGCACGCCAGGCGTGTTCGTCACGATCACGCCGCGCGCGGTGGCCGCCTCGACGTCGATGTTGTCGTAGCCCACCGCCACATTGGCGACGACCTTGAGCTGCTCGCCGGCCGCGAGCACGGCGTCGTCGATGCGGTCGTGCAACATGCTCACCAGCGCGTCGGTAGCGGCCACGGCCTCGTGCAGCTCGTCCGTCGTCAGCGGGCGATCGTGCTCGGACACCCACAGGTCCGTCTCCGCGCGCAGCAGCTCCAGCGCCGGCTCCGGAATCCGGCGCGTCACGACCACGCGCGGTCGGGTCACGAACGCGGGCGCGTCTTGTTCGTGTCGTAGAGCGGGAACGCGTCCACCGTGGCGCTCACGGTACCGCTGCCGAGTGCGACGTCGACCTTCTGGCCCTGCTGGTTGAGCCCGCGGTCGATCGTGGTCATCGCGATCACTTGCATGTCGAAGGTCGGGCTCTGGCAGGGGCTGCGCACGATGCCGACGTCGTTGCCGTCGAGCGTCACCGCCGCGCCGTACTCGGGCAGCTCGTCGCCCTCGATCCGCAGCGTGGTGAGCAGCCGCGGCGTGCCCTCGGCGGCGATCCGCCTGAGCGCCTCCTTGCCGAGGAAGTCGCCCGGCTTGTCGACCTTGATCACGTTGTCGAGCCGCACCTCGTAGGGGTCGGTCTGGTGCGGGAAGTAGTCGACGTCCGGGAACAGCAGGCCCGACTCGATGCGCAGCGTCTCGATCGCGGACAGGCCGATGGGAAGCAGGCCGTGCGGCTTGCCCGCCTCGATCACGGCGTTCCAGAGCGCCTCGGCGTCGGCCGGCCGGCAGTAGAGCTCGAAGCCGAGCTCGCCCGAGTAGCCGGTGCGCGACAGCATCACCGGCACGCCGCCGATCGTTACGCCGTCCGGGATGAAGCGGAAGTAGCGCAGCTCGTTCACGTCCGCGCCTTCCGTGATCGGGCCGAGCACCTCGCGCGCGAGCGGGCCCTGGACCTGGAGGTGGGGCATCTCATCGGTCATGTCGGTGACCTCGACGTCGAGCCCGCGGTCGGCGGCCACCTGCCGGAAGTGGTCGAGATCCGAGTCGTAGCTCGTGATCGAGAAGCAGTGGTCGTCCGCGTACTTGAAGATCGTCCCGTCCATGATCATCAGGCCCTGCTCGTCGCAGATCGCGCCGTAGCGGACCTGGCCCACCTCGAGCGCGGACATGTCGTTGGTGAACAGGGCATCGGCGAGCGCGAGGGCGTCGGGGCCCTTCATGTCCCACTTGCGCAGTGCGGCCTCGTCCCAGACGTTGCAGGCGTTGCGGGTCGCGTTGTGCTCGGCGATCGCATCGCCGAAGTCGGCGGCCCAGGCCCAGCCTTCCCAGTCGGTCCACTCCGCGCCGGCCTGGCGCTGAACTGCGTCGAATGCGGTCTTGTGCAGCTCTGTCGTCGACACGCCGGTCACCTCACCATGGATGAATTCGTCTACTGGCGCGCAAACTCATACCACAGACCGACCACCGTGGATAGACTGCTCCAACCGGTACAGATGAATTTGTTCGTTCATTCACATTCGGTTTCGTTCTGATGGCTTCGCAGGCGCGTGCAAAGCGCCCCTCGCTGGCCGACAGCGCCGAGCAAGCGCTGCGCGACTGGCTCGCTCCGGGCCGGCACCGCCCAGGCGACCGGCTGCCGCCTGAGCACGAGCTGGGGGCGATGCTGGGGGTCTCGCGCGGCACGCTGCGCACGGCACTCGAGCGGCTCGAGTCGACCGGCGAGATCGTCCGCCGGCAGGGCAGCGGCACCTTCGTCGCCACCGTGCCGCGGCCGACCGCGCTCGACGAGGGCCTCGAGCGGCTCGAGTCCTACTCGTCGCTGGCCCGCCGCCATGGGGTGGAGCTGACCGTCGGCGAGCTGACCATCGAGCACAGCCCGCTCGACGCCGACGGCGCGGGCCTGCTCGGAGTGGAGCCGGAGACGCCGGCCACCTCGATCACCCGTCTGCTGCTCGCCAACGGGGAACCTGCCGCGACGATGGTCGACACGATCCACCCGCGCGTCGAGCTCCCGACCGACGCGCGCCTGCGCAAGGCGATGGAGCGCGGCGACATGGTGCTGGACGTGCTGATGGCGCTGGGACTGCCGATGGCATACGCGAACACGCGCATCGTTCCGCGGCTCGTCTCAGCGCGGGAGCGGTCGGGCAGGGCGCTCGGCATCAGCGGCACCACGGCGGTGCTCGAGCTCCAGGAGACCTACCACCTCAACTCGGGCGAGATCGTCCACTTCTCGACCGACGTGTTCGCCCCGGCCGCGCTCGACCTGCACGTGATCCGCTGGATCGAGCTGCAGCAGCCGGCTCAGGTCACGGCCGCGGGCAGGAACGGCCGCAACGGCTCACGCCGCGGGCGGCGCAAGCGCGGCTAGACCACTACCAGCTCCGTGTAGTTGAAGACCTCCCACTTGAGGTGGTCCGGGTCGCGCAGGAACACCCCGTAGTAGCCGAACCGGTATTCGTCGGGGAACTCGCGCGGCCCATCCGTGATGCGCCCGGCGCTGGTGGCGTCCGCCGCGGCCGCGATCTGATCGACGAGGGTGCGGCTGTCGACGTGGATGCCCAGGTGGTGCACGCCGCCCGCCGCGTAAGGATTGGGCGCGCCGCTCCGCTCGTCGGCGGGGTGGAGCATCAGCGACAGCGTGTGCTCGATCAAGACGACCTGCGGGCGCTCGCCGCGGTCCGAGGTGTAGTTCGCGGGCCGGCTGATCGCGCCCACCGGTGCGAGCGCGGCGGCGTAGTAGGCGGCCGAGCGCTCCGGGTCGGCCACCGACAGGGCCAGGTGTTGGAGGATCGGCGGCAGGACTAGGTCTCGAGCGCTTCGAGCAGCCGGTGCGGGTCCCTCAGCGCGACCGTGACGGGGTCGTCGCGCAGTTGCTTGTGCCCGCGGCGCCGTGCGGTGACGATGTTCTCGGGCGCGGGCGTCATCGCGCATGAGGGGCAGGTGCCGCTGTCGTCGAGCTTGGTGCCGCACGGCTCGTGCGTGAACACGCGGCTGTTGGTCGAGCGGTGATGCCCGCCCCACACGAGCAGGGCATGCAGCACGGGCCAGAGCTCGCGGCCCGCGGGGGTGAGCTCGTAGACGGCGCGGCCCGGACGGTCAGGGTCGGCCCGGCGCTCCATGACCCCGTCGTCGACGAGGCCGGCGAGCCGGTCGGAGAGCACGGCCTTCGGGATGTCGAGATGGGCCTGGAAGTCGCCGAAGCGGCGGACGCCGAAGAAGGCGTCGCGCACGATCAGCAGCGTCCAGCGCTCCCCGATCGTCTCGAGTGTCCGGGCGATGGAGCAGTCCTGGCCCTGGTAGTCCTTTCCCAGCATGGCTCATAGTGTAGCCGACCTCGGTTCGGTCATTGAACCGGAGTGTGATAGTGTGCCTGCGGTTCGATCATTGAACCCAAGGAATCAAGGCCAGATGACCAACGCGCAGCTCACACTCTCGACGCCGCGCCGTTCACACGCCGCCGCCGACAGCGCGGGCCCGGGCCGCACGCTCGCCGTCACAGCGTCGGCAACGCTGCTCGTCCTCGCGGTGTTCAGCTCGGGCGTGACAACGGTGGGCGACACCGCACGCTCGGTGCACGCGGGCGTGAGCGGTCAGACGTGGGCGCTGAGCGCAATGAGCCTCGGCCTCGCCGCCGCGCTCCTCACGGTCGGCGCGCTGGCGGATGACCTTGGGCGCCGGCGCGTGCTCGTCTGGAGCTCGGGTCTGCTCGCCATGACCAGCGCGCTGGCGGCACTGGCGCCGTCGATGGGCGTGTTCGTGGTGGCGCGCGCTCTCCAGGGCGCCGCCGGCGCGGGCGTGATTGCGGCCAGTCTCGCGATGATCGGGCACGCCTTCCGCGAGGGTCACTCGCGCACGCACGCGACCGGCGTCTGGGGAGCCGCCCTGGGTGCCGGCATCGCGATCGGACCGCTGGCAGCGGCCGGGCTCGCGGACGTGCTCGACTGGCGCAGCGGCTACTGGGCGCAGGCGATCGCGGCGGCGTTGCTCATCCCGGCCGCCGCCTCGCTCGGCGAGTCGCGCTCCGCGGAGCCGCGGCCGCTCGATCTGCCGGGCGCGCTCACGCTCGGCACAGGCATGGCGCTGATCACCGGCGGCTTCGTCGAGGGCCGCACGAACTGGTCGAGCAGCACGACGATCGCGTTGCTCGCTGCGGGCGCCCTGTTGCTCGGCTCGTTCGTGCTCCACGAGCGGCGCAGCCGCGCGCCGATGCTCGACCTGCACCTCTTCCGCAACCCGTCGTTCGTGGCCTCGCTGTCGGGAGCGCTCTTCACGGGCGTCGCGATCATCGGGCTGATGAGCTACTCGCCCAGCCTCTACCAGCGCGGGCTCGGCATGAGCGTGCTGGGTAGCGCCACCGTGCTCCTCGCCTGGTCGGCCACCAGCGTGGTGGTCGCGCTGGGAGCGCGGCGCCTTCCGGCTGCCCTGCGCTCGCACGTCCGGCTGGCGATCGGGCTGGCGCTGGCCGCCGTCGGCGAAGTCGCGTTGACCGGGCTCGGAGTGGGCTCGTCGTGGCCGCGGCTCGTGCCCGGCCTGTTGCTTGCCGGCGTCGGCAGCGGCCTGGCCAACGCGGCGCTCGGGCGCCTCGCGCTCGAGTCGGTGCCACGTGAGCGGGCGGGCATGGGCAGCGGCGCCAATAACACGGCGCGCTACATCGGCGGCGCCGCGGGCGTGGCGCTCGTGGTGGTCGTGGTGTCCGCCGCGGGCGGCAGCGCCGGCCCGGGCGCGCTGATGGACGGCTGGAACGCCGCCACCCTCGTCTGTGCCGCGCTCTGCGCGCTCGGGGCGTTGGTCGCCGTGGCCTGCCGGCCGCGGACGGACGCAACCTAGGCGCGCAGCAGCAGCGTGCGCGCGGTCTGCTGCAACTCCGCGGTGATCTCGCGGTCGGAGAGCCCGCTCTCGCGCAGCTCGCGGTAGGTGCCGTAGCCCGTGAGCACCATCGCGCGCGCGTGCGCACGCGCGCGCGAAAGGCCGTCGGGTAGGCGGCCCGCTCGCTGGAGTTGGCCCACCAGCCGCTCGAGCTCTTCCGAGCGGTCCTGGCGCTGGCGCTCCACCAGGGCGCGCGCCGCGGGGTCGATCGCCACCACGCCGTAGAGCTGGGCGAGCACTGCGTCCTCGGACGACCAGAACAGCACCGTGTTCGCGATCGTCTCCGCGAGGGCGCGCTCCGGGTCCTCGAGCATCACCGACTCGCGGATCGCGAACAGGGCGGGGTTGACCGCAAACGTGTCGCAGATCGCGTCGACGAGATCGAGCCGCGAGCGGAAGTGCTGGTAGAGCGTGGCGCGTGAGATGCCCGCCCGGTCGGCCACCTGCTCCACGGTGGACTCGTGGAAGCGGCCCTCGGCGAGCAGCTCCCGCACCGCCTCCATGATGCGCTCGCGAGTGCGCTTCGAGCGCGCGTTGGGCCCGCGCGCCCGATATGCCCTAGTGGTAGACATGGACACAGAGTCTAGACATGACGTCTGACATCAGTTATGGTTTTCCAGACACCGTGTCTAAATCTCATCTCTAGGAGGATCGTCATGCCGAAGGCTTCCAAGGACACCGCCTCGCGCGTCGAGGACATGGGCGTGATGGAGGGCCGCTACGAGGAGCTCGGCGGGTACACGGTCGGCTTCGAGTCCTTCCACGAGGACGCAGACGGCACGCCGCTCTTCCGCGGCCTGCCCGACGACCGCTGCCAGGCCGAGCACTGGGGCTACGTGTTCCGCGGCAGGGTCACGTTCCGCTACGCCGACCACGAGGAGGTGTACGAGGCCGGCGACGCCTACTACGCGCCGCCCGGCCACGTGCCGGTGATCGACGCGGGCACCGACGTCGTCGAGTTCAGCACCACCGCCGAGTACGCGCGCACGATGGAGGTCGTGGCGCGCAACCTCGCGAGCATCCAGGAGGCGTGAGCGATGGGCGTGCCGGCCACGGCAGTGATGGACACGACGCCGGTCGGCCTCGCGGAGGCAATCGCGATCGAGGCCGCCGAGGCGCGCGCCTGGGCCGACATGTATGGGGCGGCGCCCGCGGAGTTCGCGCGCGCGGCGGGGGTGGAGACGCGTGACGTCGCGGGGGCGCTCGTGCTCCGCTGGGCCGCCACCGGGCGGCGCTACTTCAGCCGCGCGATCGGGCTCGGCGTGGCGCAGCCCGCCACGCCGGCGGCGCTCGATGAGATCCTCGGCTGGTACGAAGAGACCGGCGTGACGATGTTCCTGCTGCAGTCCCTGCCGCACTGCCGCCCGGCGCAGTACGAGGACTGGTTGCGAGAGCGCGGGCTCGAGCCGTTCGACGCGCAGGACCGGATCGTGCGCGGCGGCGAGCCGTTCGACGTCGCCGCGGCGGCAGGGCCGGCCGGTCGCGAGCTCACGGTCGAGCGCGTGGAACGCGGGGCCGTGGAGGAGTGGGCGAGCTTCCTCGCGGACACATACGGCCTCGACACCGGCGACTGGCTCGAGGCGCTGCACGCCCGGCCGGGCTGGCACCAGTACGTCGCGCGCGAGGCGGGCGTGATCGTGTCGGCGCGCGGCATGTTCATCGATCCGGGCGGCACGGCCTGGCTCGGCATGGACGGGCCCGTGCCCGGCGTGCACGCGCCCGAGTACGACGGCGACGCCGCCCTCTGTGCCGCGATCGTCGCCGACGGGCTGCGCCGCGGCGCGCGGAGCTTCATCGCGGACATCGAGGCGCCGTCGGCCGACATGTCGACCCCGGCCTACGACTACTTCGGCCGGCTCGGCTTCCGCAGGCCGTACGTGCGCACGCATTGGGCGCGAGTCGCCGGCGGATAGCATCGGCGGCATGCCGAACCCGCTCACGGACGACAAGCGCACCGCCCTGATCCTCGTCGACGTCCAGACCGGTCTCGACGACCACGAGTACTGGGGCGAGCGCAACAACGAGCGCTGTGAGGACAACATCGGCGCGCTGCTTGCCGCCTGGCGCGAGGCGGGCCGGCCCGTTGTGTTCGTGAAGCACAACTCGGTGACGCCGGGCTCGCCGCTGGCCGCCGAGCTGCCGGGCAACGCCTTCAAGGACGTGATCGAGGGCGAGCCCGACCTGCTCGTGACGAAGGAGGTCAACTCGGCGTTCTACGGCACACCCGACCTGCACGAGTGGCTCCGGCAAAACGACATCGGCGAGCTCGTGATTGCCGGGATCACGACCAACCACTGCTGCGAGAGCACCGCCCGCATGGCGGCCAACCTCGGCTATCGGACGATCTTCGCCCTCGACGCCACGCACACGTTCGACGCGACGACCCCGGACGGCGAGCTTGTGAGCGCGGCGGACCTAACCCGCGCCACCGCCGCATCCCTCCACGGTGAGTTCGCCACCGTGGTGGACACGGCCGAGCTGCTCGGCTGACGCCGGCCCGGCGTCCGCGAGCAACAGTGCGATCAGCGCCGTGCGCTGCACGAGCGAGTCCACGAGCACGTGCTCGTGGAGCGCGTGGGCGCCGCCGCCGTCCGGCCCGAGGCCGTCGAGCAGGCGCACATGCAGCGGGGCGAGCAGGTTGGCATCGCCGGTGCCGCCGGCCGCTCCCTCGGCGAGCTCGAGGCCCAGCAGGCGCGCGAGCTGCTGCGCGCGCTCCGCGGCCGCGGCCACCTCGGGCGTGCGCTCCATCGGCGGGCGGCCGTGCTCCTCGCGCAGCGTGACCGTGGCGCCCTCGCGGGTGGCCCGCAGCGCCATCAAGGCCTCGTCGGTGCGTCGCTGCTCGGCCTCGCTGATGGCGCGGACCTCGATCTCGGCCGAGGCGTTGGCGGCCACGACGTTGGGGCGAGTGCCGCCACTGATCGCGCCGATGTTGACGGTGGTGCCGAGGCGGGGGTCCCCGAGGGCGAGCACCTCGCGCAGGATGTCCAGCAGCTCGTCGATCGCGCTCACGCCCTTCTCGGGCTCGAGCCCGGCGTGCGCCGCGCGCCCCGACACCTCGATCGTGTAGCCGCTCCAGCCCTTGCGGGCGGTCTTGAGCCCGCCGCCGGGCAGCGGCGGCTCCGGCACGAGCACGAGCGACGCGTCGCCGGCGAGGTCGAGGATGAGCTGCTCCGAGCTGTCGCTGCCCACCTCCTCGTCCGCGGTGAGCAGCAGCTGGACGGGCACCGGCAGCCGCCGCGCGCCGAGCAGGCGGAGCGCGCCGAGCACGGCCACGATGCCCCCGCGCATATCGAAGGTGCCGGGCCCCGAGAGCCGCTCACCGTCGAAGCGCCCGGGGCGTTCGGCCGCCGTGCCCGCCGGCCAGACGGTGTCGTAGTGGCAGAGGATCAGCACGTGGCGGTCGCCGTCGGGGCCGAGCCGCGTGGAGAGGTGCGTGAACCCGTTGCGCGTGTGCCGCTCCACCTCGCCGCCGAGGGCGGCCAGCTCGGCGGCGAAGGAGTCGGCCGCCGCCGCGAGCCCCACGGCATTGCCACTCGGCGCGTCGATTCCCGTCAGCCGCAGTAGCTGCTCGACGAGCTCAGGGCGCGCGCGCTCGGCGGCCTGGGCGACGGAGTCGGCGAACCCGTCCGCCGTGGTCAATCCCACTCGGGAAGGGCCTCGGCCAGCGTGCGCGCGATGAGCACGCGGACGAGCTGGCGCTTGTAGTCGGCGGAGCCGTTGAGATCGGCCACCGGGTCGACCGCCTGGGCGGCCGCCTCGCCGACGGCCGCGAAGTCGACCGCGCCCGCCACCGCGCCGATCAGCATCTCCTCGGCCTCGCGCGGCCGCGCCGGACGGGCGCTCACCGAGCCGACCGCCAGGCGCGCGTCCGCGATGCCGCCGCCCGTCATGTCGAGCCGCATCGCGACCGTGATCGCGGGCCGCTCCCGGAACGAGATCTTGCGGTGCACCACGCGGCTTCCCTTCAGTGGCCGCGGCACGTGCACCGACACGAGCAGCTCACCGGGATCGAGCGCGGTCATGTAGGGGCCGCGCACGAACTCGTCGACCCCGAGCCGCCGCGGCGAGCGGCTGCCGCGCTGGAGCGTCAGCTCGCCGCCGACCGCCAGCAGGAAGGTGGCCGGGTCGGAGTGCGGGTCGGCGAAGCAGAGGTTGCCGCCGATCGTGCCCGTGTTGCGCACGCGCAAGTTGCCCACGTGGCGCTCCATCTCGGCGAGCGCGGGCCAGTCGGCCCGGATCACGTCGGAGCGCTCGAGCTCGCGGTGGGTCACGGCGCCGCCGATCCGCAGCTCGCCGTTGGCGCTCACGCCTGCGAGCTCGGGGATGCCCTTCACGTCCACGAGCGCGGTGAACTCGGTGAGCCCCATCTTCGCCACGAGCAGGAGCTCGGTGCCGCCGGAGTAGATCGCCGCCGCGTCGCCGAGGCGCTCGAGCAGCTCGCCGGCCTCGGCCAGCGATCCGGGGCGGTGGATCTCGAAGGGCGTCAGCTTCACGCGCGCGTGGCCTCCCCGGCGCGCGCCTCGGACAGCACCGCCAGCACGGCCTCGCTGCCGGCGCCGACGTTCACGTCAGCGCCGAGGTCGGCCAGCCCGCGGCCGAGCGCGCCCACTGCCACGAGCGGGTTCAGCGAGCGCGACGCCGGCCCCATGTGTCCGAGCCGGAAGAGCTTGGTCTTGAGCTCGCCGTAGCCGCCGCTCAGCATCACGCCGTAGTGCTCGCGGATGTGGAGCAGAGTGCCGGCGATGTCGATGCCCTCGGGCGCCCGGACCGCGGTCACGCAGTTGGCCGCGTACTCCTCGCTCTTCGGCCACAGCTCGAGTCCCATCGCGCGCACACCCGCGCGCGAGGCGCGCGCCGCGAGCGCGTGGCGCGCCACCGACGCCTCGACGCCGCCCGTCTCGAGCACCTCGCTGATCGCGGCGTTGACGCCGTTCACGTCGGACACGGAAGGCGTGTACGGAAACGCCTCGCGGCCGCCGTCGATCCACTTGTGCTTCCAGTCGAGCAGCGAGAGGAACGAGCCGCGCGGGGCGCTCGGGTTGTCCTCCATCGCCTGCCAGGCCCGCTCGCTGACGCTGACGAGCGACATGCCGGGCGGCCCGGCCAGGCACTTC